>SXWH01000282.1 GCA_005791535.1 Verrucomicrobiaceae bacterium
AGCCCGCAACACCTGCTCCGGCTCCAGCTCCCGAAGCTGCGAAGCCCGCAACACCTGCTCCGGCTCCAGCTCCCGAAGCTGCGAAGCCCGCAACACCTGCTCCGGCTCCAGCTCCCGAAGCTGCGAAGCCAGCAACGCCTGCTCCGGCTCCAGCTCCCGAAGCTGCGAAGCCGGCAACGCCTGCTCCGGCTCCAGCTCCCGAGGCTCCGAAGCCAGCGGCTCCGGAACCTCCGAAGTAGCACCTTTCAGCGAAAAGGCCGGTCCTGATGGACCGGCCTTTTTTGTTTCCCGATGGAATGATTCAGCTCCCTTATCCGCGCGCCTTTTTCAGCGCGGCGACATACTTGGCCGCGAGCTTGGTGATTTTCGGGAAGTCACCGTTGTCGATGAGTTCCTTCTGCGCGAGTTGCGAGCCCGCTCCCACGGCAGGGCATCCGGCTTTGATATAATCGCCGATGTTCTCGGGCGTAACCCCGCCTGTGGGGATGATTTGAAGCGCAGGCAGCGGCGCGAGCAGCGCCTTCACATACGAAGGACCGAGGTTTTCGGCCGGGAAGAGCTTGATGAAATCCGCGCCCAATTCATGGGCGGTGAAAGCCTCGGTCGGCGTCATCGCCCCGGCAAGAACCGGCACGCCGTAGCGATGCGCGAGTTGAATTACATCGGGACGAACGATCGGCGTCACGATATACTCCGCCCCGGCAAGCAGCGCAGAGCGCGCTGTTTCTGTATCGAGCACACTGCCGACGCCCATGCACACATCGTCGCCGAGAGCGCGCTTCGTATCGCGGATGATGTTGAGAGCGCCGGGAGTGGTCATGGTGACTTCGATGGCGGGAATGCCGCCGGAAACGATGGCCTTCGCGGCATCGATCAGTTTCGCGCCGGTCGGCGAACGAAGAATGGCAACAATGCCGGAATCAACAATGCGACGGATAGTGGAATGTTTATTACTCATGGGATTTTAAATGTGTGACGGGCTGCAGTTCCCGAAGGACGCTGCGTCGTGGTAACCGGAGCGCCCGCGGTTTCTTGGATGAATCACACCTCCCACTGGTGAAAAACTCGCGACACAATTCGCTAACAAAGAGCCTGCACCATTCGTCTGCATGAACACGCCGCCTCCGGAGTTGCACACACGCACCCGCAGGTTCAGGCTCCAAAACACACAATCGTCGCCATGAACACACGTTTCCACTCCGCCGCAGCACTCATCGCCACGCTCGTACTTCCAGCCACTTCATGGGCGGAAGGTGAGATCGGTTTCATAGAGAAATTCGCGCTCGCTGCAGACCGCACCAAAGCCCTCGGAGAACTCGTCCCGGGCTCGGAGGACTACTATTTCTTCCACGCGCTTCACTATCAGAACACGCGGGACGAAGCGAAGCTCGCGGAAATCCTCAAGCAATGGGAGGAGCGGATGCCAAACGAGAACCCGCGCCGCCGCATCATCCTGAACCGTGAGGCGCTGCTCGATTACGACACCACACCGCAGCAGACGCTCGCTTATTTGAAAGAACGGCTCGGGGTGCAGTTCAATCATCAGCAGGAGGCCCGCGACAAGAAGCCGGACCTGCCGGTCGCGCTTGAGCAGAATCGCGTCGCCGAGGATGTCTTCCTCAAGGATGCGCTGGCGCACGACGGCGGGCTGCAATCGCTCACGCTCACACAGATCGAGAAGCTCATCGCGGCAAAAACCAAGCTCTCCGACCAGCAGCACCGCGCGGCCGTCAGCCGTCTTGTGCAACCCGACGTCGCCGGAATTGTCGAGTTCCTCGCAGCCGAGTTGAAGATGGAGCCGTCGCGCGGCTTCGGCGCATACCCCATTCACAAGTCGCTCCTTCCCGCGCAGCTCGACGCGCTCGCGAAGCTCATTCCGGGGCTCGAGAAAAACGAGGCGTTTGTTTACACAAAACTCCGCAAACTCGCGCCCGGCGAGGACGTGGACATCGAACAGGACGCAGCCGAACGCGAAGCATGGCTGGAGCGAACTTGGGATTACGCAAAGACGCTGCCGATGGCGTTCAACACAGTGAAGGCAAACATTCTTTTCCGACGCCTCGAGCACGACCGGAAGAAGGGCGTGTATGACCAGGAGCGATTCGCGGAGTATTTGAAACTGCCCCGTCACGCTGGTTACGTGAATCCGAAGTGGCTGGAGAAGACACTCGAAAAACAAGGTGCCTGCGACCTCAATGCCGACCTCGCCGAACCGCTCCTCCGCGGGCGCCCCATCGGCAATGACGAGGAACTGGTCCGCGATTATTTCATCCGCATCTTCGAGCGCACCGCAGGAACGTTGGGCGATATCAAAAACGCGGCCACGCTGCATAATGCCTACACCGATTATGTCCGCGATACATGGCTCAAGCCCGTGCTCGCAGAGGCGCTCATTACTGCAGGCATCGGCAAGCCCGAGCAGTGGGCTTCGCTCATTTCTCCGCAGGAATTTGCCCGACTGAAAGACCGCGTGGACATCGAGTTCCCGCGCACCAACGCAGAGGTGTTCACACCAGGCGAGGAGGTGAAATTCGACGTGACGGTGAAGAACACGCCGAAGCTCATCGTGAAAATCTACGAACTGAACGCGCTGAATTTTTTCCAGACTCAGAAGCGGCAGCTCAATACCGACCTCAATCTCGACGGTCTCGTCGCCAACAGCGAACGTGTTGAGACGTTTGACGGCGGTCCGTTTGCGCGGACGACCAAGGCCTTTACATTCCCCGAACTCAAAGGGCGCCGTGGCGCTTGGATCGTGGAGTTCATCGGCGGCGGACGGAGCAGCCGCGCGCTCGTGCGCGTCGGACAATGGCAGGTCGTCCAGACCGTTTCCCCAGGTGGCGATCTCATCACCGTCCTCGACGAAAAAGCGGTGCCGGTAAAGGACGCCGTGGTCTGGCTCGATGGACGCAGGCTCACGCCGGACGAGAAACTCGGGGGCATCATTGTGCCGTTCACGGCGCAACCGGGAGTCCGCCCGCTCATCGTCAGCGACCCGGCCGGGACGTTTGCCACGCTAACCCGCTTTGAACATCACGCGGAGACACATACACTCGACGCCCAATTCCACATCGAGCGCGAGCAACTCCTAGCGCGCCGCGCCGCGACACTTGGCGTACGCGTTGCCCTGATGCTAGGCGACACACACGTCTCTCCGGAAATGCTTACGGAGACAAAGCTGACGATTACGTCAACGACGCACGACGGAATCAGCACCACAAAAGAGTTCAAGGATCTCAAACTGAGCGCAGGCGCTGTTTTGACGCAGGAATTCACTGTGACGGAGCGGCTCGCGACGCTCACAGCCACAATCACTGGGAAAGTCGAACTACTCAGCAAAGGCGGCGAGAAGAGCGATGTCTCAGCCTCGCGTTCGTGGCAGTTCAACGGAATAGACAAGACGGATGCGACCAATGACGGGCATCTGTCAAAATTCGGGGACGATTACGTTTATCAACTGCTCGGCCGGAACGGCGAACCGATCGCCGATCAGCAAATCGTATTCACCTTCAAGCACCACGGTTTTTCGCGGGTGCAGACCGTCGCTCTGAAATCCGACGAAAAGGGCCGCGTCGCGCTGGGTACGTTGCGCGGCATAAAGAGCTTCCACGCAAAGGCGCCGAACGGCCGCGATGCGCGCTGGGAACTCGATGATTTCGAGCGCACGTGGACATCCACTGTCCACGCCGGCGCAGGACAGGCAGTGCGGATTCCCGCTCCCGCGTACTTTCTGCAGCCGCCGAATCCCGCCGGATTCCGGGACGCAAACTGGCTGCAAGGCGAGATCTCGCTGCTCCAGGTGAATGCGGGAACATTCGTCGCGAACCACATCGACAAAGTAAAAACGCAGGGCGGATTCTTCGTCATCGAGGGACTGCCGGCTGGCGACTTTCAGTTCCGCATCCGCGGCGACGAACGCGACATCGCCATCAAGGTAAGCGCCGGCAAGTCCGCGAATGGCTGGTACTTTGGACCAGCGCGGAACCTGCAGGCGAAGGCAACCGCACCGCTGCAAATCGTCGGCGAATCAAGCGACGAGAAGTTCATCAAGGTCACTCTCGCGAATGTCACGCCGTTTACACGTGTTCATGTCGCAGCAACGCGCTTCGAAGCCGGACGCGGCATTTTCCAGGCCCTGGGCGGATTTGCCCGCTTCGGAGCAGCTTCGGCAGTTCCGGCGAGAAACCCGAATTTGTACTCCGCCGGCCGCGAGATCGGCGACGAGTATCGGTACATCCTCGACCGCCGCTACGCGAAGGCATTCCCCGGCAACATGCTCACGCGTCCCGGTCTCCTGCTGAATCCGTGGGAAGTGCGCGACACATCTCTGATTGAGATGCTTCAGCAAGCCGGGCAGGAAGCTTCGTCCACCGGAGGAGGCCGCGGCGAAGCACTTCGCAAGGCTGCGGCGGAAGCTCCGGCAAGTGACCCACAGGGGCTTCCCGGCGGCGCTGCGGCGGACACGAACCTCGATTTCCTCGGAACATCCGCGCCCGTGATTTTCAATCTCGTTCCCGAACCGGACGGCACACTGAAAATCCCCCGCGAACGGCTCGGCGATCGTCAGCACGTTCAAATCTACGCCGAGGATTTGAGCGACGCCGTCTGGCGGAAAATCGCGCTGCCCGAGCAGGCTTTGAAGCTCGAAGATCAGCGCCTGAGCAAAGCGCTCGACCCCGTGAAACCGTTCACCCAACGGAAGGAGACCACGGTGCTCACCAAAGGCCAGCAGCTCACGCTCGCGGATATCCTCACGAGTGAAATGGAAACCTACGACACGCTTGGCGGCGTGCACTCGCTCTTCACCACGCTCAGCAGCGATCCCGTCCTCGCGAAGTTTGCGTGGGTGCTCGGGTGGCCGAAATTGAAGGACGACGAGAAGCGCGCGAAGTATTCGGAATTTGCCTGCCACGAGCTGAACTTCTTCCTCGCACGAAAAGACGCCGCGTTTTTCGACTCGGTCGTGAAGCCGTATCTCGCGAACAAAAAGGACAAGACCTTCATGGATGATTTCCTCCTCGGCGCGGACCTTGGGAAGTATGTCGAGCCATCCAGCTACGCGACGCTCAATGCTGCGGAGCGCGCGCTGCTCGCATCGCGCATCAAGGCCAATGCAGATCCGATCTCACGCAATATCCGGGAGCTTTGGGAACTCCTCCCTCCGAACCCGGCGGAACAGGATCGGTTGTTTGAAACCGCGCTCCGCGGTCGTGAAATGGAGGAAGTCGATGATGCGATACCAACCGGTGCTCCTGCAGGTGACGCTCCCGCCGGTGGTGGACTCGGAGGTGCCGAGAAGAAGTCCGGAGCGAACCGATTCCGTGAGGAGAAGGCTAAATTCCAGGTGGAACGCGGTGCCGCAGCAGCGCCGCCAGCCCCCGCCGCAGCGATGCCGGAGCAGAAACCGGGGAACGCGATAGCGCGCCTCAAGCGCGACATGAAGGACGGCGCGGCGGTTGATGCGAAGGCTATGGACAAACTCGCCGCACTCGCCGACGAGGCAAGACCCGAGCTTCGCAAAGAACTGGCTGAGGATTCGTCCCTCGGCATGAAGGTCGATCAGGCCCGTCGCCGCCAGCTCGCAATCGCTGGCAAAGCGCTCAACGCTGATGTCGATAAAGGTGCCGAATCAAACTTCGCTTTCTTTGCACAGGCTGACGCGACCCGGCTGAAAGAACTCTACCGTCCGCTCTATCGAAGCCTTGGCCCAACGAAGGAATGGGCGGAGAACAACTACTATCATCGTCGCATCACCGAGCAAAACGCCGACCTCATTCCTGTGAACGGATTCTGGCGCGACTTCGCCGCACACGTAGCTGCAGGCAAAGACACGCCATTTGTTTCTCCGAACATCGCCGAAGCCGCCGGCAACTTCGCCGAGATGATGCTCGCGCTGTCTGTGCTCGACCTTCCGTTCGACGCACCGGAACACGCAAGCAAAGCCGATGGCGGGAAGTTCACGCTCACCGCGGCAAGCCCGGTCATCGTTTATCACAAGGAAATCAAGCCTGCCGCAGCACCTGCGGCGCAGAACGCCGGGGCGCTGCTCGTCTCGCAGAGCTTCTTCCGCGCGAGTGATCGCTTCCGAATGGAGGGCAACGAGAAGTTTGAGAAATACGTCACCGACGAGTTTCTCACCGGTGCGGTTTACGGCGCGAATGTGGTCGTAACAAATCCCACCTCATCGCCCGCGAAGGCCGAGGTGCTTCTGCAAATTCCGCAGGGTGCGCTGCAGGTGAACGGCAGCAAAGCGACCGATTCAAAGCGCGTGCAACTCGCGCCCTACACCACTCAGACGTTCGAGTATTTCTTCTACTTCCCGGCTACTGCCGCGGAGGGGAAAAAGTTCCCGCATTTCCCGGTGAACGCCGCTGTGAAAGGCGCAGTCGCCGGCGCTGCGAAGCCGTTCGAATTCAACGTCGTCACCAAGCTCACGCAGTTCGACAAGGCCTCGTGGGACTACATTTCGCAATACGGAACGGACGACGAGGTCTTCGCCTACCTCGCGCAGAACAACCTCGCCTCGCTCGCCCTGCCGCGAATCGCGTGGCGCTGCAAGGATGCGGCGTTTTTCAAAAAACTCACCGCCTTCCTCAACACGAACCACGTTTGGGACGAGACCATTTACAGCTACGCGCTCATGCACAACGACGCGGCGGCCCTGCGCGAGTGGTTGAAACGCAAGGACCCGTTTGTCTCGCAGTGCGGACCGTATCTTTCCTCGAAGCTCATCCTGCTCGATCCCATCGAGCGCCGCGCATACGAACATCTCGAATACTCCCCGGTCGTAAACCAGCGCGCCCACAAGCTCGGCGCGGACTGGCGCATCGCAAATCCAGCCGTGCGCGAACAGTACACGAGCTTCCTGGGAATTCTCGCGCACAAACCCCAACTCGACGCGATGGATACGATGAGCGCCGCCTACTACCTGTTCCTGCAGGATCGCGTCGACGAGGCGCTGGGACGATTCAAGAGCGTGGACGCGAAATCGCTGCCGACTCAGATTCAGCACGACTACTTCAAATGCTACGCCGCCTTCTATGAAAGCGATCTCGCCACCGCGCGCACGGTCGCCGCGAAGTATGCGAATCATCCCGTCACCCGCTGGAAAGCCCTGTTTGGCGAGGTCGCCAGCCAGCTTGATGAAATCGAGGGCAAAGCCGCCGCCAAGGGGGACAAGCCGGACCGCGAGAAGCAGCAGGCCGAACTGGCAGCAAGCGAGCCGGGCTTCGACTTCAAAGTCGAGAAGCAGACCATCGCGCTGAACTACAAGAACCTCGGCGAGGTCACCGTGAACTACTACCTCATGGATCCCGAGTTCTCGTTCAGCAGCAATCCATTCGTCAGCCAGGACGCAGGCCGCTTCAGCATCATCAAGCCGAACAAGAGCGCCGTGCAGAAGCTTGCAAAGGACAAGGACAGCGCCGAAATCGCACTGCCCGCGGAATTCGCAAAGGCAAACGTCCTCGTCGAAATCCTCGGCGCCGGACAACGCAAGGCCCAGGCCTACCACGCCAACACGCTGAAGCTGAACATCACGGAGAACTACGGCCGCATCGAGGCACGCGATATCGCGAACGACAAGCCCGTAACAAAGGCCTACGTGAAAGTCTACGCGCGGCTGAAGAACGGCGCCGTGCGCTTCTACAAAGACGGCTACACCGACCTCCGCGGCCGCTTCGACTACGCCAGCCTCAATGGACCGGACGGGAAATCCGCGGTCGAATTGCAGCAGGAAACCGCACCGAAGAACGGCCTCGACTACCAGATGCTAAAGCCCGCCGAGCTCGGCAGCGTGGAGAAACTCTCGATCCTCATTTTGAGCGAAACGAACGGAGCCGCGACGCGCGAAGTGAACCCGCCGGGCGAGTAGCCTGTTTACTGCGCGCTCTTCGCCGCCTCGATTCTCCGGATGATTGCGGACCTGTGGCTCTCATACGCCGAGCGCTCGCGGTCGAACCGGTCGGATTTCCCCGCGCCGGATAGCAACTGAAACGTGGCGATCGCAAACGGAACGAGCAGCGCGTAGACGAACACCGGATGGAGTGAACTGGCCGATAGAAACGCCATCAACACAACGCTGCCGATCATCACGGCGACTCGCGGAACAAGATGCACACCCGTTGGCTCGGAGCGACGTCCATCCTTGCCCGAAATGAGGAACGAATCGCGCCGCGCCGCCCAATCGGCGTCCAGTCGTGCAAGTTCCTCCTCGAGTTTGGTGATGTCTTCCATGCCGGACGTTAGCGCGATTCGCCGCGCGGGATAAAGGAGCATGTTTTTCGCGCCGCGCATGCTCGCGGATTGACGACGCCATCTGCGCCGCCGTACCGGTTCACTCATGAAGATACCCTTCCAGTTCATCACGCTGCTCGCGATCTCCAGCACCATCGCTGCCGTTCCGGAGTCCGCTTTCCGGCCGCCGCCCGAGTTCAGCGAAGACTACGGCACCTTCCGCTCGCCCCTTATCTTCGACGACGGCTCGCGCGTTTCCTCCGCAGATGAATGGCCGCGCCGGCGCGGTGAGATTCTCGCCTACTGGCACGGCGTGATGGGTGCGTGGCCGCCATTGCTGGATGCACCCGCGATCAAAACCCTCCGCGAGGGACGGCGCGAGAACTTTACGCAACGCCGCGTTGCCATCGACACCGCACCGAACCGAACGCAGGACGGCTGGCTGCTCATACCCGACGGCGCAGGCCCCTTCCCCGCCGTGCTCGTTGTTTACTACGAACCCGAGACCAGCGTCGCGCTCAACGCGCCGGAAAAGCACAGCTCTCGCGACTACGGCATCCAGCTTGCGCGACGCGGATTCGTCACACTCAGCATCGGCACGCCGGGCGGCGATGCTTGGAAACCCGACATCGCCGGCGCGCAATGCCAGCCGCTTTCCTTCCACGCTTACGTCGCCGCCAATTGCTGGAAGGCGCTTGCCTCGAATCCCTCCGTCGATCCTGCTCGCATCGGAATCGTCGGGCACAGCTACGGCGGCAAGTGGTCGCTTTTTGCCGGCGCGCTTTGGGATAAATTCGCGTGCGTCGTCGTCAGCGACCCCGGCATCGTGTGGGACGAAAAACGCGGCAACGTGAACTACTGGGAACCCTGGTATCTCGGCTACGACGCCACAACGAAGCGGCCCAAACCCGGAATCCCCTCGCCCGAAAATCCGCGCACCGGTGCCTACGCGCGGCTGGTCAAAGACGGTCGCGATCTCACCGACCTCCATGCGCTCATCGCACCGCGACCGTTTCTCGTGAGCGGCGGCAGCGAAGACCCTCCTGAACGATGGATCGCGCTCAACCACGCCATCGCCGTCAATACCCTGCTCGGAAAACCTGACCGCGTCGCCATGACCAACCGCCCCGCCCACAGCCCTGACGAGGAATCCAACGCAGTCGTGTGGGCCTTCTTCGAGCGCGCGCTAAAAACGCGCTGAGGCCGCGATGCCGCATCGGGCGCCGCTCGCCCGGCCTACGATTCCTTCTTCGCCTCCGGCCACTTGAAGCCCAGATACGTGCCGCTGCTGATTCCCAGCAGCAAAAGCAGCGTGCTGTTGAACTTCGGCATCGACAATTGCAGCAACACTCCGAACGCGAACACGAGCCCCATCAAGAGCGTCCATGCGAGCATCTGGAACCGATGAAAACTCACGCTCTGCCGCTCACGGAGCAGGTCCAGCACGAACAACTGCACCTTTCCAAACGGCTTGAAATACTGCTCGCGGTCGTGCAGTTCCGTCACCCGGCGCTGCGCCGTCTCCATCTCCGCCTCCGCCTGCTTTTCATCCAAAGCCGCCTGGTCCACCAATGCCTGCGCCCCCTGTCCACCGACCACCGCCAGCCGCGCGGACGCAGTCGCGTTGCGCTTTGTCGCAAGCGCCTGCTCCTTCGCCTTCACCACCTTCTCCTCCGCCTCGCGCATTGCCTGGAGCTTTGAAGGATTCCGCTCTTTCAACTCCTCTGCGGTCAAAACCGGGGCCCGCCGCGGCGGCGCCACCTGGCCGATGAGCACCGCACCCAGCCCCGTCGAAGCACTGATCCCGATCAACGTCAGCTCCGACTCCGTGAGCGTATTATACTCCCCGGTAATCACCCACAGAAACAGCCACCCGCCGCCCACGAGGATGAGCCAGAACGCCATCTGGCAGCGCCCCAGACTGTAAGGATAGCGCCCCGAAGGATTCAGCGGCGCAGTCACATCCCGCAGCAAATCCGACTCCACTCCGAGCCAGATGAGCAATCCCGCGACCACCACGATTAATACGATACTCCACGCCAGCTTTCCCACCGGCGAAGTCTTGATCTCGAAATGCTGCCACGGCTTTGACCCCGTCGGCGCCACCTCCGTCTGCATCGCCATCACTCGATCCGTCGTCTTGTCCTTCAGCAGCCCCACCGTCACCGCCACCGGACGATCCGCCACCCCCCAGCCGCGCAGCAAATCCAGCCACGCCTCCTGATTCACCTCCGTCTTCCGCAGCCGGAACTGCAATGAATAATACCGCGCAAACCTCCCCGAATCCCCCGCCTCATATTCATCCCACGGCCACGGGTCCACCCACTCCGGGACCAGGTCCCGCATCGGCTTCCCGTCAAAAAACAAACACACCTTCCCGAGCCAGTCCTCCACCTGGTTCCTCCAGCGAATCTCCTGCTGGTCCCGCCACCACAGTGCCGCCGAGTGCAGCTTCGTCTCCCCGCGCCGGTAGTCGTCATCCGCCTTCTTCATCCGCGCGTCATCCTCCGCCACCTTCTCTTTTCGCAGCGCCTCCTTTGCAGCCGTCCCCTGCGTCATCAAATCCCGCGCCTCCTTGTCCCGCTTTGCCTTTTCCGCGATCAATTCCTTGTCCTTGATATCCCGCGGATCCTCCAAAAGCCCGCGGTCCACGAGACTCTGGAACCACAACTCCGGCGACCGCACATCCACCGTCAACGATCCCCACATCGCCACCTCCCTTGCCTTCTTTGCCGTGCGCGCGGGCTCCCACGCATGCCGCACCTCCGCCACCGCCGCCGGCCCGATCGTCGGCGCCGTCTCCGCCGCGCGCAGCGCCGCGGGAAAAAGCATCCCTGCAAACAGCGCCACCCACAGTGCCACCGTGCCGCGTGCTTGGTTTGACCGCGCAATGACAGGCATCAAAAGACCCGGCCCCGACACCATGCGTGAAGGCGTAAACATTTTGGATTTGATCATAAGATTCTGCTTTTCCTTCCGCACAACGGCGGCGCGGGAGTTAAAGCATCACGTTCCCATCTTGAAAGATGAAAGCCGTCGCTCCCGGCGGGCGCATTTACACTCGCCCGGAAGCGACTCCCCCATCCGCCTACGCTCCCTTCAGCTTTTTGCGAAGCGCCGGCATCGTCATCGAAAGACTTCCACCCGGATCATTCTTCCGGCGCGGGCTCACCTCATCATGCCCCAGCACGTAATCGTAGCTGAAGACATCCGGATTATTCTCCCGCAACCACGGAAGCAGCCGGATGAGCGCATCCTCCTGCGCAGCCGTGTATTTTTGATAAGCTCCCGCCTCCTGATTCGCCGTCTGCGCTGCAACCGTGCGGACGTCCGACGCCGGCACCGTTTCCCCGTACCACGTTTTATAAACCGACCCGCTCTTCTCCAACATCCCCGCGCATTGGATCTCGATTCCCACAAGGTCATCGCTCACCCGGTCCCCAAGACCCGGCCAGGTGCTCTGCCCCGCGTGAGAACCCCACGAATCGAGCGAGAAATTCTGGCCGATGTTCCCATCCTTATCGATGACGAAGTAAGTGTAGCCATTCTCCACCTGCTCATTCATCCCCGCTTCCAGCCCGCTGCGCCGCCCCGCCGTAAAGTGCACGATGGCACCGAGCGGATACCCCTTCGCATAACTCCCTGCCGTCCGGGATTTCTTGAAATTGCGTTCCGCAAACGGACACCACAACAATTTCTGCCCGCCCTTGGAAACCGACGGCCTGTCCTGCGGCGTGGCCCCCGGCTCCAGCAAGCCCCCGAGCAAATCGAGCACCTCGGCCTTCGAGGATTCCTCGCCCCACTTCTCGCGGACATACCAGCGGATGGTGAATAGTTGTTCTTTTTCGGCAGCGTTCATTGGTTGGTTTGGTTGTTGGTTGGTTGAAAACCCATTTTCCGGTCCCTCATCACACGCCGGATTGCTCGGCATCAGACTCGTCTCGTGATTACACGAGTGCCGCCCATTCCGGTTGCACATTCCACCCGTCAAAAAACGCATCGAGTTTCCTCCTCACGCGGTCGTGTTTTCGAAGGCCAAGAAACTCGATTGCATTTTGTCCTAGCAGAGCCTCGGCATGGCGCTGGAAACGCGAATCCTGCTCAAACAGCCGCGTCCACTTTTTGTAGTAACCGAAGCTCTGGCTATCTGACAGCAACTCGTGCCAATCGCTTCCATACATGGCGCGCCTTTGCGTTGCGGGATATTGCCGGAGGAAGTAGGCTAGATTCTTAACAGCCAGTCCGTTCTGTTCAGGATCTGTGAATGAGAAGTCGGCATACAGCCCGCGCCGATCCTTGCCGAAGAATTTGGCCATCATCACCGGCCAGCCTAACTCGCCGGATTTCTCCCAATCCGCGTTGTCGGCCGTTTCGAAGTCCAGCGATGTAGAGTCCAATCCTCCGAAATGCCCCAGGTTTATCCTCAAGTTTCGGAATTTCGATGCGACTCCCGCGAAGAATTCCGGGCCTGTGCACTTCATTGTCTCCTCCGTACTGCCGTGGGAGTGGTTCGTGTGTGCCATTACTGAATACCCCCCTTCATTGCAGTATGCGAACATTCGCCTCATTGCGTCATCGATCACAAATGAAATAGCCAAACCTTTCTCCGGGATTCCTATCCCAGTCGCCTCCATATACGCCTTTCGAACGGAAGGGTACAGACGATTCTCACGTGGCTGATAGGCTCCGTATTCCTCCGCGTTAAAGAGAGGGCGGAATCCCACCACCGGGTAGATTTTCGCTCCCACCGCCCCCCATTTTTCGCAACTCGCCTTCAGCACTTTGAGGGGCTCATCGCCGATACCTCGAGCTTTTGGTGAGATGGCTTGATCAAAGTAGCCCTGCCTCAACGGATCATATCCGGTCCGCCCGAGCACGCAGCCTTCCGTCAGCACCGAAATCTTTCCCATCATCTCGACCTGCGCCATCATGCTGGTGCTCGGATTGCGCAGGCTGCCATGCTGCGCCGCCCCAACAAACCATTGATCCACATCCAAAGTCGCAGCAACGAACAGATCGATATCCGGGTAGCGCCTCATCATCGTAACCGCATTGATTAGTCGGTGTGCTGCGATTCCCTTGAGAAACCCGGAGAGGTAATCCCTTGCTCCGTGAAATTTCCACCACGTCGCCGGGTGCACCAATTTCCTCAAAGGGCCCGGCTGAATTTGCCGCACTCTCTCAAGGACCACGGGATCCGAGATTTGTTTCTGTAATTCCTGCAGGACTTCTTCAACTCCACCCTTGCCGCGCCCGAGTGCTTCCGCCAATTCCACGTTAATCCGGTCCTGCTCACGCCGTCTGTCCTCGTGTGCTGTTTTTGGCGAAAATTCCCGTTTCTGCCTTCGGCTCAGCCCCGCCAGTTCAAGCGTATCCGCTTCCAGCGTTGCTATCAGTTCCGCCCGGTTTCGGGGCGCCTTTCCGGAACTCTTCCTCCGCTCTGCGCGGCGATCGAGAAGATTGTCGAGCATCCGCGTCTCATACTCGGCCCCGGGGGCACGCAATTTTGTAACCGCATACACAGCTCGCAACAGCATGGGAACCGGCTCCGGGTAGTGGTTCTCCTGGAGCAAATACCCCACACCATCGATATCCTCGCCGTTGAAGATGTGCGTGTGGGAATCTACGCGCAAAATCCTCGATGCAGAGGCTGCACGCGGCGTCGCGCGATCCACACTTGCACACCCGCCGAATCCGCTCATCCCAAAAGCCGCAGCGATGCTGCTGGCGAGAAATTCCCGGCGTGTGATGTGCGGTGCGCCCGTAGTGGAAGCACCAACATGTCGTTTGTTTTTCATCGAACTTTAGAATGAATGCCAACGCGGTGGAGGCCCCATCGGAAGCGGGCGGGACAGTGCTGGGTTTACCGTCCCGCCCGTTTTCGTGGCAGGTGGTCCTGGGTTACTTCACTTTCTCCACTTTTTCCGATGCGCCGATTTGGAATCCGCCGATGCTGAAGAATTCGCCGTCTCCACCGAGCTTCTCGCCCACGTTGAGGACAAAATAGATGTCGCGATAGACGCGGTAGTTCAGGTTTCCGGAGACTTGCCAGGCGTTTTCATCGCCCTTCGGCCCATCCATCGCCATGATATAGGCACCTTCCACGCCGAAACTGCCGCGCGGATTTCCATAGGAGATGCGCCCGGCTGCGGTGAGGGTGTCCTGCTCTCCGGATCGGGCGGGTGTTCCCGGCTTGCCTGCGGCGGCAGCTACTGCGGGGACGCTCCAATCCCGATCGGCGTCGTACCGGCCCACGAGAGTCAGGACAAACTGATTGCCCACATCGCTCTTCCCAAGGAAAGGCAGAAACTCTTCGCGCTCGGCCACCCAGCTTGTTCCGACATAGGCGGTGTATCCGTCATACTGCAAATCACCGAACTTTCCGGTCGTGCTGGAGAAAATGGGCGCGATACCCGCCTGCACGCCGCTTCGGCTGCGGAATCGTGACAGCTCCCTCGTGACCTCGCCGGTGCTTGCATTCTTATCGAGGCCCAGCATCGTGCGAACACGTTCGGGCTCCCTTGCGCCCTCGTCCCGACTGCCGCTTGCAGCAAGGGTTTCGTCAAAGTGCTGGTAAAGTGTCGTGGAGAGACCGAAGGCGATGTTCACCGTGTCCTCTTTCTCTACTTTCACAGAAGCGATGGAAAAATTCGTCCGGTGCAACTGGCGGTGGAAGAAACCGCCAAAGTCCATGTTGTCGTTCAAATCCTTGGAATGCTTTTGACCGGTAAGCTCATCCCACGCGTAACCGAGATTCAAGGACGCTGCCCAGCCGCTTTGCAGGTTGCCCTTGCTGTTGACGCCGCTGATGACGCTCGATGCCATGTCGCGGATGCTGTGCATTTCGGGAGCCTGCTCGGTGTTGCCAAGAGCGAAGCCCGCGACGTCGGTTACAAGCGGACGGTCGAGCAATAGCTTTGCATCCTTCCAATCTACTTTCTCGCCGTTGATCGTCTGGTTCTCGCTTTGGATGTAGTCGTGCTGGGCAATGAAGGTGCCCTTCCCCGATTCGACGACCTTCTTTCCTTTGCTGATGACCTTGCCGTATTTGTTACTTTTGAGGGCCTTCTCCACGCCCTCATCGATCAGCTTTTGGAGTTCCTTTTTGGAGACGAGCACTTTGTCTTCTGCGCCGAAGGAAGCGCTCGGTGCGACTGCCGAAATAACGACAATCGCCGTGGTGAGGATGGTTTTTTGGTTCATTGGTGTTGTGGTTGGTTGGTTGTTGGTAGGTTGTGGTTTGAAAATGGGTGTCACTTATTCGAAGAGCCACTCCTGCATCGGCCCGGGGGCGCTGGTGCCGCGGCTGTTGCGGCCTTGGAGCCAGACTTGGTAGGTGACTCCGGCGGTAAACACGTACATGGCGGGAATGGTGATGGTGGTTTGCCCGGGCTCGCCGATGACGAGTAGCTCGGGCGCTCCGCCGGGGGCCTGGCGATAGACTTCGAGGCGCGTGGCGTGCGGGGGCATGGCGGTGGTGGAGATGGTGCGGGTCGCGCTGTCGGAGGTGGTGTCGGTCGGGGCTTCCGGGGGTTGCTGCGTGTTTCCGCGGAGGAGGGAGACGCTGAAGAGTTCGTCGACGCGCTCGGGGGTTGCACGAAATACGCTCATTCCGGTGCCGGTCATGGAGTAAAGGATCTGGCAGTTGAGTATCCGGAGGGCTTCCAAATCGCCGCGTGCATCGATGATTGCGGCTTTGGTGCCGTTCTGTGTGGTGCGCAGCGTGCGAAGGGCGGTGGCAAATGCGGTGACGGGGACGGCGAGTGCGACGAGCGTAGGCTTGGTGGTCTGCTGGCTAAGGCGCACGCCAAAATCGCGGATGGCGTCGATTTGCGCCTCGATGCTTCCTGCGGTGAGGGTTTCGCGGCCGTTTGGAAGGAGCAATGTGTAGGTCGTGCCCTGGTAGGCGACGGCGGCGCGGATGGTGGTATCCCAGGTTTCGATGACGCTGTTAGTGTCCGCATCCGGCTTGCGCGTGAGGCTTTCGAGTTTGTCCTCCAGCGCAAGCGTGGCGGAGCGGAGAGCGGCTTCGCGGTTGGTGAGGATGGTTTCGCCTGCATCCCAAGCAGCGCTGGAGCTGGTAAGCTCCACAAGGATGGGGTTGAAAGTGGCATTTTCAGAAGCGGCCAGCGTCAACTTGGGTTTGGCGTCGGCGATGATTTCGCTCATGAGAATGAAACTGTCGCGCGTGGCGGTAAGGAACTGGTTTTCTGAGTATTTGGATGGCTCGGACATACAGGATTGGATTTACTGGGTGGTGTTTTTGTCGTTGGTGTTGGTCTAGGCGTCTCGCGACAGGGCAACACAGAGCTCTGTGACGGCGGGCCGGATATCTGGCTGAGCGACTCTGAATTCAGTGTTGGCAGGTCGGATGTCCGGCAGAGCAACACGGAGGTCTGTGTTGGCAGGTCGGACGTCCGGTAGAGCAACACGGAGGTCTGTGTTGGCAGGTCGGATGTCCGGTAGAGCAACACGGAGGTCTGTGTTGGCAGGTCGGATGTCCGGCAGAGCAACACGGAGGTCTGTGTTGGC
>SXWH01000283.1 GCA_005791535.1 Verrucomicrobiaceae bacterium
GAACTTCGGCATCGCACGTGAGTTTGGCGGCATCTGTAACCTCCGGATGGACGACACGAACCCTACGAAGGAGGACGTGGAGTACGATGAGAGCATCCAGCGCGATGTGCGGTGGCTCATCGGCGGATGGGCCGACGACGTGATGAATCTGAAGCCGAATGGCGAGCCGTTTTACGCGAGCGATTATTTCGAGCAGCTCTACGGCTTTGCGGTGGGGCTGATCAAAAAGGGCCTCGCGTTTGTTTGCGACCTTACCGGCGAGGAGATGGCGCAGTATCGCGGCGTGCCCGAAAGACCCGGCACGCGCTCGCCTTTTGCGGAGCGCACCGTGGAGGAAAACCTCGATCTTTTCGCCCGGATGCGTGCAGGCGAATTCGCCGACGGCTCGAAAACGTTGCGCGCAAAAATCGACATGGCTTCGCCCAACATCCACATGCGCGATCCGGTGCTCTACCGCATCCGCAAGGTGTCGCACCACCGCACCGGCGACGCGTGGTCCATCTATCCGATGTACGATTACGCGCACTGCCTAAGCGACGCAATCGAGGGCATCTCGCACTCAATTTGCACGCTGGAGTTTGAGGTGCATCGTCCGCTTTACGACTGGCTCGTCGATTCCGTCGGTCTGTGGAATCCGCGCCCGCGCCAGTACGAATTTGCGCGGCTGAATCTGAACTACACGGTGATGAGCAAGCGCAAGCTGCTGCAGCTTGTCGAGGAGCGGCTCGTGACGGGCTGGGACGATCCGCGCATGCCGACCATCAGCGGAATGCGGCGGCGTGGCGTTACTCCCGAAGCGCTGCGCGATTTCGCGTATCACATTGGCGTGACGAAATTCAAATCGCTCACCGACGTCGCCGTGCTGGAAAACGCAATTCGCACCGATTTGAATGCGCGTTCGCTGCGCCGGCTCGCCGTGTTGAAGCCGCTGAAGGTCGTCATCACGAATTTTCCGGAAGGCGGCGTGTCGCCGTGCGTGGCAGGAAATCATCCTTCCGACGAAAATGCGGGAACGCGGGAAATCGAATTCACGCGCGAGCTTTGGATCGAGCAGGACGACTTCATGGAAGTCCCCGCGCCGAAATATTTCCGCCTCAAACCGGGCGGCGAAGTCCGGCTGAAATACGCGTTTATCATCAAGTGCGACTCGGTCGTAAAAGACGCATCGGGCAACGTGGTCGAGCTGCATTGCACCGCGGATTTCGACAGTCGCACCGGCGGGCCGAATTCGGGCCGCAAAGTGAAAGGGACGATTCACTGGGTGAGCGCAACAAAGTGCATCGAAGCCGAGGTGCGGCTTTATGATCGGCTTTTCACGGAGGCCGACCCCGAGGCGGACGGACGCGACTTCAAGACCGTGATGAATCCGCACTCGCTCGAAGTCGTGCGGGCGAAACTGGAGCCGTCGCTCGCCTCCGCGAAACCCGAGGAACGCTACCAGTTTGAGCGCCTCGCTTACTTTTGCCTCGACGAGGATTCGAAGCCGGGCGCGCCTGTCTTCAATCGCACGATCACGTTGAAAGACACGTGGACAAAAGAGGCGGCGAAGGCTTAGCCGAACGCATCGTCGAAGCAGTCGCGCTCCCAAGACTTATGCGCCGCATTTTTCTCGCATTCCTTCTTGTGTTGGGCGGGCTTGCTGCGCGCAACTTTTCCACCACGGGTGCGGGATTTTCGTTTTCGAACGGCGCAAATAAAGCACCGAAAGGCGCGCCGCCCGCGCAGGAGACGTGGGGCTACATGGCTTCGCTGCAGGATCACTACGATCGGCACGGTGGGGATTTTCGCGCAACTTCACCAGAAGACTATGCGGCGAAGGCGTGGGCGTTCCGCGAGCGGGCGGTGGCGCGGCATCTTCGGATGAAGTTCGACGGTTACACGATGCGCGTGATGGACCTTCAATCGCTCGAATTCGCGGCGTTCAATCGAGACGGCACGACGAAAACCTACTTCCGTCCGCGCGATGCGGGCTACTGGCAGCGTCAGCCGGGCTCGCAAATCACCACGCCACCGTGGGTCCGATAATCCAATCACTCCAATGAGCTACCAATGTCCTGTCTGCGGTTTTGAACATCTCCGTGAACCTCCGCGCAGCGAATCGGGAGGCGCATCGTTTGAAATTTGTCCGGCGTGCGGATTTCAATTCGGTGTGAGCGACGACGACGAATGCTACACCTACGACGTCTGGCGGATGGACTGGATCGCCGGCGGGATGCGCTGGGCATCGCGGCAGAATAAGCCGGATCGCTGGAATCCCATCGTGCTGCTCGAGAAAGTGATGCCCCCGAAGAAGGCGAAACGGAAAAGGCGGTGATGCTTTTTTTCCGCAACAGCGCTGACGCGACACGGTGGAAGTATGGAGCGGCTCTGGATGCCATCGGCGCGAATTTGAGCACACTCGCCGCCGTGGATGATTCGCGATTGCGTGAACTCGCAGTCTCGATGCGCCGCGAATCACGCGATTCACCAGCGGATTTCGCGATGCGCGCGATCGCACTCGCCTCGGAAAGTCTGCGTCGAACGCACGGGATGCTGCCTTACGAATGCCAGCGGCTGGCCGGACTGGTGCTCGCGGACGGAGGTCTTGCGGAGATGGCGACCGGAGAAGGGAAGACGCTCACGGCAGTTCTCCCGGCGTTCGTCTTCGCGTTGCACGGAAAGGGCGCGCACGTGGCGACCGTGAATCCGTATCTTGCAGATCGGGATTGTGCATTTGCCGCTCCGGTTCTCGCGAGGCTCGGTTTGTCGGTTTCGTTGCTTGAGGAGCGGACGCCGCCGGCGGTGAAACGCGCAGCCTACCTCGCGAATGTCACCTATGGTGTCGGGACAGAGTTCGGGTTCGATTATCTGCGCGACCAGCTCGCAATTCAGGCTGCGGGAGGAGCGCGTCCAGCGCTTTTCCACGAAGTTATGCTCGGGACCGCGCGCCGCTTGGCGGAGACGGTACAGCGCGGCCACGCATTCGCAGTCGTCGATGAGGCAGACAGTATTCTCATCGATGAGGCGCGGAGTCCGTTGATCATCAGCACAGGCGCGCCACGCCCATGCACAAATCCTGCGCCTTACCTGCTCGCCGATCGCCTCGCGTGCGAGATGAAGGAGGACGACCATTTTTCATCTGCGACTCCGGGCGGACGCTTCGTGCTCACGGAAAGCGGTCGCGCGCTCGCGTCGAGTGCACTCACCGATGAAGTCCTCGCCGGCATCCGGAGGTTGTGGACCGCCTACGTGGAGAATGCGCTTCACGCGAGGTGGCGGATGCGACGGGACGTGAACTACATTGTGGCCGATGGAAAGGTGATCATCGTGGATGAATTCACGGGCCGTCCGTGCCCCGAGCGATCGTGGCGCGACGGTCTGCATCAGGCAGTCGAAGCCGCTGCGGGTGTTGAAATTCAGGAGGAGAATGGAAGCGAAGCAACAATCACGCGTCCGGGTTACTTCCGGCTGTACGGCAAGATTTGCGGCATGACGGGAACCGCCGCGGAAGCCGTGTCGGAACTCCGAAGCAGCTACGGACTGCACGTGCGGGTAATTCCTTTGAACAAACCCGGCCGCCGCGAATTGCTTCCGGATCGTGTGTTCTCCACGCGTGACGCAAAGCTCGGCGCAATTGCGAAGGCTGTTGCAGACTGCCACTCGCGGAAGCAGCCCGTGCTCATCGGCAGCCGCACGGTCGCAAACAGCGAAGAACTGGCGCGGTGTCTGGAGGCGCTGCGATTGCCATTTCGCATCCTGAACGCCAAGCAGGACGCGGAGGAAGCGGAGATCATTCACAAGGCTGGAGCGCCCGGTTCGGTGACCATTGCGACGAACATGGCAGGGCGAGGCGCGGACATCCCGGTTCCGGAAGAGAGTGTCCGCGTTGGAGGCCTGCACGTCATCGGAATGGAGCGACACGAAAGTTCGCGAATCGATCGCCAGCTCATCGGGCGCGCAGCAAGGCAGGGCCAGCCGGGAAGCGCGCAGTTTTTTCTGTCGGCCGAGGATGATCTGATCGTGCGGCACGCCCCTGCGCTCGCTGAACATTTGCGGAACCTTGCCAATAGCGAGGGAGAGATCTCAGCAGCGACGGCCGCAAACTTTCTACGAGTGCAGCGAAAGGTGGAGGCGCAGGATCGTGCGGCCCGGAGCGCTCTCGCAGAATATGATAAATGGCTGGATGAACTAAAGCACACGTTGTGATACAAACGCAGTGATGCATCGCCTTTTCTACGCCATCTTCGCGCTTTTCGCGGCCGTGACCGCCACGGCGACCGCCGCCGAAGTGCCCGGCTATACCGAGCCGTACAAGACTATCACCGTGTCCTCGTCCGAGCCCGGCGTGATTGCGGAAGTGCTGGTGGAGGAGGGCGCGCGTGTAAAAAAAATCAAGTGCTCGCGAAGCTCGATACTGCACAGCATGAGGCGGAGCTCGATATCGCGCAGTCGAACACCGAGCTGCAGAAATCAAAGGTTGCGAAGCTCGTCGAGATTGCGCGCTCGCAGCGAATCGCACAGGACGAACTGGAGCGCGCGCGCACGGACCTCAAAGTCCGCGAGGCCGAATTGCGCAAGATTGAGGCGGTGATCGCAAACCGGATCATGCGCAGCCCCGTGGATGGTATCGTGTCGGAAATCAAACGGGATCCGAGCGAAGCGGTCTCGCTGGCTTCACCGCACGTTCTCACCGTGGTTCAAATCGACCGGCTGCTCGTTAATCTGTTCCTTTCGCCTGGGCGCGCATCGCGCTTGAAAGTCGGAGATCAGGTCAATCTCACCCTCGGTGAAGCCGTACAAAAAGCCGTGGGCACGGTCGAATTCGTATCCCCAGTCACCGATGCCGCGAGCGGAACCGTGCGTGTGAAATTTGTGCTCGATAACGCAAAGGGCGAATACCGCAGCGGCACCACCGCGCAACTCGCCGAGCAGTGAAAAAAACGAACGCTCCCGAAAGTAGGGCGCGGATTTATTCGCAGCGCAGCCGCCGGTACAGCGACTCGTAGGCATCCACCATCGCCCGATGCCCGAACCTCGCCTCCGCTCCCGCACGCACGGCGCGACGGTCGAGTTGAATCGCACGCGCAACGAGCGGCGCAAGTGCTGACGCTTCGGCAGCGCTGAATCCGGTGACGCCTTCATCGACGACCTCGCCGACACTGCCGCGCCGAATCGCAACGACCGGTGTTCCGCAAGCCATCGCCTCGATCATTACCAACCCGAACGGCTCGTCCCACTGAATCGGAAACAGCAACGCTGCGGCGTCGCGAAGAAGCGCGTTCTTTCTAGGGAAATCCGCGGCGCCGATCCACTGGACGTTTTCACCGTCGATGAGTGGACGGATGTGCTGCTCAAAATAATGCTCCTCCGAGCCGTTCTGCGGCACGCCGGCGAGAACGATGGGGAGGCCGGCAGAATGCGCAATGTTGATGGCGCCGAGAGGATTTTTCTCCGGCGACATGCGCCCGAGAAATGCGAGGTGCTTGCCGCGTTCAAACGACGCTTCGTAGCGCGAAAAATCCACCCCGTTGTAAACCACGGGGAACTCCCGCCCAAGCCGTGCCGACGCGCTTGCGAGCTGTGCGTGGCTGATTCCGCACACCGGAACATTTGGGAAACGCCGTATCGCCCATTCGTCGTCCGAATGCGGGCTCGTGTGAAAAGTGAAAAGGCACGGCGTTTTCGTCGCCGCGCCAAACGGCAGCCAGCCCGTCGGCAGATGCGCGTGAATTACATCGAACTCGTCCGCCCGGGCCATGGCCATCGCGAGCGCCGCGCTCATGTAATACTCGTGCATCAGCGCCTCGCCGCGGCTCATTAATGCAGAAAGATTCGCTGGAATCACCGCTTCCAGCCGTGCACGCGTCCGGCAGTCGCCGCTGGCGAAAAGCGTCACCTCGTGACCTCGATCCGCGAGTTCGTCGCACAGCAGCGCAAGCAGCAGCTCGATGCCGCCGTAGGTCTCCGGCGGGATGGGCGTCCAAAGCGGCGCGATTTGAGCAATGCGGAGCGGGCTTCCATTTTTCGGGTTCATGCGTATAAGTTGCGCGATGCTAGTCCGTTCTGTTCGTTCGCCAATCCGCTATTTTGCAGTAATCTGCGTTACCGCCATTCAATGCGCTTCCGCGCAGGAGGCTGCACCGTCCGAGCCACAGCAACCCGCCGCGGTGCGGGCGGTTCCGGCGCTGCCGGGCGATGCGGGAAAGAGTGCCGTGAGCTCAATCACCGCACCGGCCGCGTCCGGTGAACCGGAAGTGGCCCGCGCAATTCTCGTAAACAAGCGCGAGCTGACCGCACAGCTTCAGATTTTTCTCGACCAGCAGATGTTCAGCCCCGGCCGAATCGACGGCGCGCCCGGACGCTTCGTCACAAACGCGCTCAAACGCTGGCAGCGCTCAAAAAACCTGCCCGAGACAGGCGTCGTCGATGAAAACGTGCCGCTCGATAGCGTGTATCCGGTTTACACCTTTCACACATTCGACAAGGCCGAACTAAAATACGTAGGACGTCTCGAGACCAAGCCTTCGGCGCAAGCAAAGGTCAAATACCTGCCCTACGCGAGCTACAGCGAATTCCTTTGCGAGCGCTACCATTGCTCGATCGAGTTACTCATGAAACTCAATCTCGGCGTCAAATTCAACAGCCTCAAGGACGGTGATCAGATTCGCGTCCCCAACGTCGAGCCCTTTAAAATAGAGGCTCTCCCGCCCACCGGAAATCTTCCCGAGAAATCCGATTTCGCAAACCGCCGCATCGTCGTGACCCGCAAGGACACCGTTCTCGATCTCTACGACGCCGAGTCGCTCATCGCCAGCATCCCGATCGCGCCCGGAACGCCGACCAATCCGACTCCTGCGGGAAAATGGCGCGTCGTCGGCGTGGCTTCCATGCCCACATTTCGCTGGGACAAAGGCGTGCTCAATCACGGCGTCCGCACCTCCGAGTTCTTCATGCTCCCGTGCGGCCCGAACAACCCCGTCGGCGTCGCTTGGATTGGCCTGAGCAAGCCCGGCATCGGCATCCACGGCACCAATAATCCCAACAGCATCGGCTCATTCGCGAGCCACGGCTGCATGCGTACGGCGAACTGGGACATCTCCCGCCTCGCCTTCATGATCACCAAGGGAACCCCGGTTGAAATCAAGTAATCCGGCCCTTTCCGAACAATCTGTTACCACCTTGCAATCAAGTGCTGATGGGGATTTCCGCGGCGCCGGATGCTGATTGAGAAAATTTGTAACAAAAAGCCCTTGCACGACGAATAGAAGAACGTAAGACATAGCGTGAACTGCCGGTCGTGTGGTCGGCAAAAAGTTTTAAAAAACCCTTGCGCGCCAAACAAACTCGCATAGAATAACTCCAATGAACATCACCCTCGAACTCAAAAAAATCGCACTCGCAGCGTCCATCGCGCTGCTCGCCGCACCTGCCATTGCGCAGACTACAGCAACGACAGACCCGGTCGGATTTATCACGCTGAACGTAACAGCCGGTAGCGCTGGTTCGCCCGCTTATGCCCATCTTGGTTTGGGGTTGACGCGGACCGTTGCCTATCAGGGGGGGGCTGAAACGTCCGTAGGCGGCTCCACGACGCTGGTTGATAATGAAGCTACTTGGACTGATAATCAGTTCAACGGAGCAGCGGGAGCTTTCTACGTCGAAATCACCTCTGGTCCGGGTGCTGGTACGACATATGATGTAGCGACGACAACTGCTGCGACCAAAACCATAACCCTCGCCCAGCCTTTGGCGGCTGCAATTGTTAATGGTGCATCGTTCAAAATCCGGCAACACTGGACAATTGGGAGCGTTTTTGGGCCATTGAATGAGTCTGGACTCCAGGGCGGCACACTTGCTACAGCGGACCAAATTTTGATTTGGAATGGCGTGGGTTTTGATACTTACTACTACAAAACTTCAGGCCTTGGCGGCACGGGTTGGAGAAGTTCCACATCAACGTCCTTTGATAAGCAGAATCAGGTGATTTACCCTGAGGATGGCGTGGTGCTTAAGCGTATTCCTCAAACTGCTGTCGATGTGGTCCTGATGGGAGTAGTTAAGACCGGTGTTTCCTCATATCCTGTTACCGTAGGGTATAACTATCTGGCCAATGTTTACGCGGCACCGATGACACTTGCAAGCTCCAGTCTCTATACTGGGGATTCGAACACTGGCCTCGCCGGTGGAACTCTAGCCACTGCTGACCAAGTGCTTGTTTGGAACGGCACTGGATATTCGACTTACTACTACAAGACCTCTGGTCTCGGCGGAACCGGATGGAGGAGCTCTTCCAGCACTTCAGCGGATGCGAGCGGCACCTCGATTCCAGTCGGAACGACGGTCGTTATCAATCGGAAGAATGGCACAGCCTTCAACTGGGTGATTCCTCAACATCCTGCTGCCCTGTAATCTTAGAATAACCCGTAACAACCCGTAACAACCCGTAACAACGCGAAATAAAATAGAAATCCGAAACACATGAAGAAACGCATTCTTACCTCGGCCTTGATGGCAATCGCAACCCTAGCTCAGGCATCAACGGTCAACTGGGGCGCTCAGCTCGACACTGTGCTTCTTTCCTCAAACCCGAACAACACCACCCTTCTGCCCACTGGAAGCGTCATCCGGTTAGGTTACTTCAACCTCACGGATGTAGCGATTCAAGGATTCCACAATGCGGCAGATTTCTCCTCCCTTAATGCAGCATTTACTCAGTATGATTTCGCAACGAGCAGCGAAGGCTCGGGTTTGGACGGCACATTTGCCAAGGCTTCCACTTCCGCCGCGAACTTGAACGGGAACCTCCAAATTTTTGTTTGGGTGTTGCAATCAGCAAACAATAGCTCTGTAGCGCAGGCAGTTGCTACCGCCACTGCGCAAGCAATTTTTTACGTCGATAAAGCAGTGAATCCGGAATGGAATTTCCCAGCTGTCTTCAACGGTGTTGCGAATGTAGACATCGGTGATTTGACAAATCCGACTGGAGGAGCAGCAAACGGAGCACACCTAGTTGTCGGGAATTTCCAAGCGAACGTGGCACGTCAGGATGTTCGCGACGCATTTGGTGCCGCCCGAGTTGAAGGAATTCAGGTTGTGGCTCCGGTTCCTGAGCCAACTTCGGCCTTCCTCATCGCCGTTGGCGCAGCCGGTTTGATGATGCGTCGCCGTCGTCAGAGCTAAGGCTGAACGAAATCGACATTCTATTGTCCAACGAAGGCAAGCCGCGAGGCTTGCCTTCGTTTCGTTTAGCACCTTTTCTCTTTCCAGACTCACGCCATGCCAGATTTCCGCTACACCGCCAGAGACTCCGCGGGGAAACCCGTCGAAGGAATTGTCACCGCGAACGACCGGGCCGGTGCGATGTCGCAAATCGAACAAAAGCGATTCACGCCCATCAAAATCGTTCCGGCCGATGCCGCGATGAAAGCGGTCTCGGAATCGCCGGCGAAGGCGCTGCCTGCAAGTTCCGAGCGTGCCGCAGAGAAAACCCTGGCGAAAACCGACCCGAAAGTCGCACCAGCAAAGACTTCCGCGGCTTCCGGAAAAAATGCGACGAGTTCCTCCGCGTCCGGCCCGATCCCGACAGTTTCGACAATCAGCCATTCCCAACAGTACCTGTTTTGCGAGCAGCTCGCGCATTTGCTCAGCGCGGGAATGACGCTCGACGAATCGCTCGGCGTTCTCGTCAAACGGCTGAAGCAGCCAAAACTTCAGGCGCTTTCCCGTTCGCTCCATCAATCGTTGATCGACGGACGCAGCCTTTCCCAGGCGATGAAGGATTTCCCGAAGATCTTCAGTTCGCTCTTCGTGAACATGATTTCCGCCGGTGAGGCTTCCGGTTCACTCTCCCTCATTCTGCGCCGGCTCACGACCTACCTCGCCGATATCAAATCCCTGCGTGATCGCGTGCAACAGGCGCTGATGTATCCCGCATTCCTCGTAGTCGCGGGCATCGGACTCATTCTCGTCTTCATGACGACGATGGTGCCGCAATTGACGAGCTTCTTCAAAGACACCGGCGCAAAGCTCCCAGCCGTCACCAAAATGCTGATCGACGCCAACGACGTTATCACCGGATATTGGTGGGCGATACTCGGAGCGATCATGGGCGCGGTAATGCTCTTTAAAGCCGCTGTGGCGAGTCCTGCGGGCAAACTCGCATGGCATAAATTCAAGTGGCACGTTCCTGTTTTCAGCCGGATTCCGCGTTACCGTTTTTACGCGCAGTTTGCGCGCACGCTCGGAACGCTCACCGAGAACGGCGTGACGCTGCTCAAGGCACTCGAGCTTCTTGAGGACGTCGCCGACAATGAGTACGTGCGCCTTCGGATGGTGCAGATTCGCGCTGCCGTGGTGGATGGCGCCACGCTATCCGGCGCATCGGCTCCCCAAAAAATCTTTCCAGAGATGTTTGTGGATATGATGGGTGTGGGCGAGCAGACGGGAAAGTTTTCCGACACGATGAACCTCATCGCCGACGTCTATGAACGCGAACTCGACAAGCAGGTGCAGGTCGTAAGCACGCTGATTCCACCGATGGTGATGGTCGTAATCGCCGCCGTGATCGGCGTGGTGATTTACGGAATTCTCGTCGCAGTGTTCAACCTCACCTCCGGCGTGCGGACGCGGTGAACGTGGATTTTGTTCCGATGGCGAATCTTGCAAAAATCGCGCACAACCGCTTAGCATTTCCGCCCATGCTCCGCTCCGTCTTCGCTGCATTGATTCTGGCAAGCTCCTGTGCTTTCGCGCAGGAACTCTTCGATCAGCCCGCGCCGTTTTCGGCGTGGCTGGATTTCAATGTGCTCGGTCGCGCGAATGCCACGGCTCCCGCGCTTCCGATTTGGTTTGAGTCCTGCCAGAGCGACACGCATCCGGCGACGCTCACCTCACCGCCGAAGACGGTCTTTCGCTTCAGGCTCCGGCGCATGCCGTCGCTGCATCGCGATGTCTTGCTGCGACTCTATTTCGACGATCTTCCGGACATGAACCCCGTCGTGACAGCATGGACGGAAACAGGACGCGAACGCTTTCGCAGCACGCCGCTCGGAACCGGGGTCGGCCTGCCATCGCAGGAATCCGTCATCATTCCAGTCGATGACACCGACTACATCGACGTCGAGATTCCCGGCGACGGAACAAATGTGCGCGGTGCATTCGTGACGTCGTTGAAGACCGCGGAAACCCGGCAGCCTTACGATTTCAACGCGCTTCCGCTGCTGAGTGATCCATTCGGCAAACTGCCGGAACTCAAGTTGCCGACAGACGATCTGAGGATTTACGGTCGTGTGCGTGCGGCGATTGATAACCAAATCATGCGTCTGGACCCTCGCGGAGACAATTCCGGCGAATGGACTTTCGAACTCTCCGCGCAACCACTGGCTGCCGTGTTTTCATTCGAAATCCTGAATGCCGACCTCACTGCGCCACCGTTGGTATCCGTCAATGGCGGCGCGGCTGTCGCTGCGAGCATCCACTGGCCGGACCTCGCAGACCCCGGCTACCGCGGCGAATCACGCGCTCTGGAGCCCGGCATGCGTTTTCAATACACAGGCTGGTTGCGCGCTCAGGTCGCCGTTCCTGGCTTCCAGTTACCTTCGGGAATGAACAAATTCTCAGTAACTTTGTCTGATGAAAGTGGTTCAATCGCCATCCGCAACGTCGAGTTGCAGATCAAGCAGAACTGGAAACACTTTGACTACGTCCTTACTCCCGTAAAACCATGAAACCACTTTTCGCACTGCGCCGCAACACCACCGCGGCTTTCACACTTCTCGAAATCATGCTCGTCGTCATGATTATCGCACTTCTTGCGGGCTCGGCCATTTATCTCATGCGCGGCAACGTGGACGTAGCGAAGGAAGTGCGAGTGAAAACAGATATCCAAAACATCCTCACCCAAGTGCAGCTTTACGAAACGCTGAACGGGGGACGACTTCCAACCAATGAAGAAGGGCTGCAGGCACTTGTGAAACCAAAGAGGGGTGCGCCGATTCTTAAAGAAGGAGTGCCGAAAGACCCTTGGGGTACGGAATACCAGTACCGCAACCCTGCAACAAAGAGCAAACAGGGCTTTGACGTGTTTTCCGCAGGCCGCGACTACAAAGCTGGGACCGACGACGATATCGGGAACTGGGATTAAGGACTTCTGCCTGTCGTCATACCACCGCGCTGTCAGGGTTCCCGGAAGAAGCCGTTTGGCGCGAGGACATCGAAGCCTCCATCGGCTGAATCTCCAGCGAATCGCTCGGCGATTTTGGTGGATTTTTGCACGAGATGGATGCGTAGCTTCTCGCCCTCTTTAGGAATGTCCCAGTATCCGCGCGTCCCGGGCGGCATGATTCCGAGCCCCCGCCAATCCTGGGTCCAGTAGCGCACGTAAATGAGGGAACCGACTTTCACGCCGTTGCCCTTTTCCGTTTCCAGCACGCGAACTTCCGCGACGTATTCAGTCCGAAGATAGTCCCCGTCTTTCACGGTCTTCGCGTAAACTCCGAGGATTTTCCCGGTGACGACGTGCGTTGAGCGACTCGCGAGTTCCTTGGGCGGAACCGGGGCGATTTCGCACCGGGCCGTTTGCGCGAGGATGAGGCACAAGGCGAGCATTAGTTGGAGCAGGGAGCGGACACGAATCGTTTTCATATGCCCCGAATTGTATCGGAACAGCGCGGGTTGTCATGCTGGTTTTTTAGCACTCCATCAGAATCCCGCTGTGATCTAATAAAACACGTCCCGCCTTACTCTTCACCACGTAGAAAAGCCTGCAGCCACTTTGAACTGCACATCAATTCACTCCGCCGGAAATGATCTCCATACCAGGAACCACAAGCAGCCGATTCTGTGACCGCATCTCGCGGCGTAATTTTCTGCGAGTTGGTGCATTGGGAATGGGCGGGCTTGCTCTTCCGCAGCTATTGCAGGCGGAGTCCGCCGCCGGCATTCGCAAATCGCACAAGGCGGTGATCATGATCTACCTGCCGGGTGGTCCGCCACATCAGGATACGTTCGATTTGAAAATGGACGCGCCCCGCGAGATTCGGGGTGAGTTCAGCCCGATCGCGACCAACGTGCCCGGAATCCAGATTTGCGAACTTCTCCCGAAGCTCGCACGCATCACGGACAAGCTCGCGATCATCCGGTCGATTTCCGATGCAGTGGATGATCACTCCGATTTCATGTGCATGACCGGGCGTCGCAAAAATCGTCAGCCGCAGGGAGGCTGGCCGGCTTTCGGTGCGTGCGTTTCGTCGCTCCTCACGTCGGCGGAAGTCTCGGTCCCTGCGTCCATCGCGCTGGAACCGCGGATGAAGCACAAACCCTACAACGCGGCAACGCCCGGCTTTCTCGGGCCGTCGCGCAGCCCGTTCCGTCCGGAAGGGCAGGGGCGCGGCGACATGACGCTGAACGACATCACGGTGGATCGTCTCGCGGACCGACGCGCGCTGCTGGAGAGCTTCGACCGCTTCCGCCGCGATGCGGATCAAGCGGGGCTGATGGGCGCGTACGATTCGTTTAACCAGACCGCGTTCGATGTGCTCACATCCAGCCGTCTGCTCGATGCCCTCGATTACAGCCGCGAGGATCCGCGTGTCATCGAGCGCTACGGAAAAGGAGACCCGAAACCACGTGGCGACGCCGCGCCGATGATGATGGAGCAATTCCTCATTGCCCGCCGGCTCGTCGAGGCAGGTGCGCGGGTGGTCACCGTGGCGTTTGGGTTCTGGGACTACCACGGCAACAATTTCAAAAATGCGCGCGCGGAACTGCCTATGTTGGACCAGGGCGTGAGTGCATTGATCGAAGACCTGCACGAGCGTGGCCTTGATAAGGACGTCAGCGTTGTCGTCTGGGGAGAATTCGGCCGCTCGCCGACGATCAACAAGGACGCGGGCCGCGATCACTGGCCGCGTGTCTCGACTGCGCTTCTTGCGGGCGGCGGGATGCGGACCGGGCAGGTCATCGGCGCGACAGACCGGCTTGGTGGTGAGCCCTGCGAGCGACCGGTCGCATTCGGCGAAGTATTCGCGACTTTGTACCAGCGCCTTGGAATCGACCTCGCGACGACGATTCCGGACCTCTCTGGACGTCCCCAGTATCTGGTCGAGCCGGGCTGCCTCCCGATGAAGGAACTTATCTGACGCGCCGGGCGATTGCACAGGTTTTCAAAAATCTGCTTTCTTCGCAGCGTGAGAAACCCTCATTTCAATAGCAGTGCAACGCGAGACACGCTGGTCCGAGTACGCCGAACTGGCGGCGCTCTTTTTCATCCACGCCATGGCGATGGGGATGTGGTTTGTACCGCTCGCGACGGTGCTTCCGGCTTATGGATACGGGGATATAAAGAGCATGGTGTTCGCGACGAGCGGCGTTGCTGCGTTTGTCTCGCCTTTGATTTTCGGTGCCGTGGCGGACCGGCATTTTGCGCCGGTGCGTGTGCTGCGCTGGCTTTCGTTTGCCACCGCGACGGCCATGGCGCTTGCGACGACTGCGATTTCGCATCACTGGGGAAAATGGGCGGTGCTCGCGCTCTGTCAGTTGCATGCGCTTTGCTCCGCGCCTACGTGGAGTCTCTCGACGACGATCGTCCTCGCACGCCTCGGCAATGCGAAGCGTGAGTTTGGTCCGATTCGCGCGATGGCCACGCTTGGATGGATGGTGGGCTGCTGGATCATCGGCTGGATGAGCGCAGACCGCAGCTCGCTTGCGGGCTACGGCGGTGCGGTGGTGTGGGTAATCATGACGCTGTTCACGTTTGCACTGCCTGTCGTGAATCCCCCGGCGCAAACCGAGCGGCTCACATGGTCGCAGCGGCTCGGGCTGGATGCGTGGAGCTTGTTGAGGAACCGGGATGATCGCGTCGTCTTCATCACCGCCGCTGTTTTTAACATGCCGCTCTGTGCATTTTACCAGTTCACTCCCGTGCACCTTCAGCAACTCGGTCTCATAAAAACGAGCTCGTGGATGACGCTCGGGCAGGTGACGGAAATCATCGCGATGCTCGGTCTCGCGGGGCTGCTCACGCGGTTCCGGTTGAAGTATGTTTTCCTCACCGGGATCGGCATCGCGTTTCTCCGCTATGCGTTCAGCGCGCTGGATGGAAAACACTGGCTGCTCCTCGGTGTCACGCTGCACGGATTTGCGTTTACGCTCTTCTTCATCACCGCGCAGCTCTACATGGAGCAGCGAATCGACTCCGCTTACCGCGCCAGAGCGCAGGCGCTGCTCCAATTCATGCTCGGCGGCGTGGGTAATCTCGTCGGCTACCTCGGCACGGAATTGTGGTTTCAAAAAGCGACCGTTGGAGGAGTCACGCGCTGGCCGCTGTTCTGGAGCGGCCTCGCTGGCGCGGTGGCGCTCATCTTTGTGCTCTTCGCGTTGATTTACCGCGGACGCCCCACGTCCGCTACGCAATGAGCTCGCGCATCACGGTTCCGTGCACATCCGTGAGACGGAAATCGCGGCCGCTGTAGCGGTAAGTCAGCGCCTCGTGATCCATCCCCATCAAATGCAGCACGGTGGCGTAGAAATCATACACTGTGGCGACCTTTTCCACCGCGTTGTATCCGAGGTCGTCTGTCGCGCCGAACACCGTCCCGCCTTTCACCGCGCCGCCTGCGAGCCACACGCTGAAGCCCGCGGGATTGTGGTCACGTCCGTCGCCGCCCTGCGAGAATGGCGTGCGCCCGAATTCTCCCGCCCACAAAATCAGCGTCGAATCCCACAGCCCGCGTGCTTTCAAATCCGTGATCAGTCCGGCGAGCGGTTGGTCCACCTGCCGCGCCATCGTCCCGTGGCCGCGCTTTAAATCGCCGTGCTGGTCCCAGGGATTTGGTCCATTCCCTGCGCCGATGCCCGCGTTCAGGCAGCTCAGCTCCACGAAGCGAACTCCGCGCTCCACGAGCCTCCTTGCGACGAGACACTGCCGCCCGTAACCCTCCACTAGCTTGTCACCGCTGCCGATTCCGTAAAGCGCCTTCGTTGCATCGGACTCTCCGCGCAAGTCCGTCAGCTCCGGCACCGCGGCCTGCATGCGATACGCCGTTTCGTAATTCCGAATCGCCGCTTCGATCTGCACATCAGCCGTCTTTTTCAAATACGCGCCGTCCATCTCCGCGATGAAGGCCAGCCTGCGGCGCTGCGCATCGTCGCCCTCCCGCGGGCGGATGTTTGGCAGCGCCTCGGCCCCGTCCACATTCAGGATGCTCGCCTGATGCTCCGCCGGCAGAAACCCGCTGCTGTAAAGCCCCACGCCCCCGTGCGGCACCGTCGCGCCACCGCTCTGAAGCACCACGAATCCCGGCAGATTTTCGTTCGCCGTGCCCAGCCCGTACGAAGCCCATGCGCCCGCACTCGGATGCCCCATGAATGGAAAACCCGTATGCATGAAATAGTTGCCCTGCGCGTGCTCGTTCACCTTCGAAGTCATGGAGCGAATGATCGCCAAATCATCCACCATCTCCGCCAGCCGCGGGAAAAGGTCGGTGCACACCACACCGCTTTTTCCGCGTGCCTTCGCGGCCCACGGCGACTGCATGATGTTTCCGTTGTTGTTAAACATCGTTGGTCGCACCGGCACCGGCATCGGCTGCCCGTGCCGCTTCGCCAACTCCGGTTTCGGGTCCCACGAATCCACATGCGAGACCCCGCCGCTCATGTACGCGAAAATCACATTCTTCACCTTCGCCGGAAAATGCGGCGCTTTCACCGCAGCCTGCGCTTCACGCGAAAGCAGGCCTGCCAGCGCGAGCGAACCGAATCCGAGCGAGCAACGTGAAAGCATCTGGCGGCGGGTAAAAAACATATCCCCTTAATCACCCCGCGCATCCCGCAATCCTAGAACCAAACACCCGCGCGCCGTGATGCCCGCTTGCATCGCGCCGCGATTCCGCAGCATCCTCGCGGCCATGAAGCTTTCTCCGTTTATCGCATTTCTGCTGCTCGCCGGTTGCGGAAAGCCCACCGGCCCTGCGCGCGGCGGGAGGCCGGATGGCCCGCTGCCCGTCACGCTCGCGGAAGTCCGCACCGCCAAATGGGAGCAACGCCTTCTCTGTGTCGGTTCGCTTCTGCCCGCTCAGGAGGCCCGCCTTTCCGCCGAGGTCGAAGGCCGCATCGAGAAAACGCACGTCGAAGTCGGCGACTCCGTCAAAGCCGGCAGCGAACTCGCGCAAATCGACACCGCCAGCTACCAGGGCATGGTCAACCTCCACACCGCCAACCACAACAAGGCCCAGATCAACGCGGACAACCAGACCGTCAACCTCGAGCGTCTCGAAAAGCTCCGTGCCACCGGTGCCGTTTCATCGACCGCCTATGACGAAGCCGCCGCCGCGCAAAAGGCTGCGCTTGCCGAAGTCGCCGCCACGAAAGCCCAACTCGGCGGTGCCACCACTTCCCTCAAACGCAGCACCCTGCGCGCTCCTTTCGACGGACGGATCACCGAGCGCCTTGTCACTGAGGGCGACTTCGCCCGCGTTGGAACCGTTCTTTACCACATCCTCGACGACTCCACGCTCCGCTACCGATGCGAAATTCCCGAGCGTCACGCACCGCGCCTCAAAACCGGCCAGACCGTCCGCATCGCCGTCGAAGCATACCCGGACCGCCACTTCACCGGCCGCATCACGTGGATCAATCCCGCCGTCAATCCCGACACCCGCGCCGTCGCCATCGAAGCTCGCGTCGAAAATCCCGACGCGCTCATGAAAGCCCATTCGTTCGCCCGCGGCGAAATCATTACAGACCCGGGAGCCGACACCCTCATCGTCCCCGGCGACGCCGTCATCACGTTCGTCGGCGTCAACAAACTCTACACCATCGCTGACGGCAAAGCGGTCGCCCGTGAAGTCACGCTCGGTGAACGCCGCGGCCCCGATCAGGCCATCCTAAGCGGCATCGCCGCCGGCGAGAAAATCATCACCGGCGGCCTCAGTAAAGTGCAGCCCGGCACGCCGGTCGTCGCCAAATGAACCACCAGCCCCCGCATGACCGCAAAATCTCCCGAATCGGAATTCCGGGGCGGCCGCTTCTTACTTTGAGTCTGTCTCATTGTTTTTCGCACCGCCAAAACACCGGAAAAACAACGCATTAACGCTGATTGCACAGACACTTACACAAAATACCCCGCATAACGCCATAAGCTCGGATGCAAAAGCAGACACCGACTTCACGCGATTGAGGGCCGCAGGTCCAACAAAACAATGAGACAGACTCAAAGTAGGAAATAAGCGCTTGCAACTCTGTAAAACCCCCGCTTTCCTCCCCGCAAAATAGGAGCAAAAACCCATGAGAACAGGACGATTGAAAGCGAAGCCGGAGCACGGCGAGGCGTATTACCACTGCGTTTCGCGGGTGGTGGACCGGCAGTTCATCTTTGGCGATTCGGAGAAGGAAATGTTCGTCCAGATGATGCGCAAATACGAGCGCTTCTACGGCGTGCGCGTGATGACTTACTGCATCATGAGCAACCACTTCCACATCCTCGTCCAGGTGCCCAAGCGCCCCGAAGTCATGCCCTCGGACGAGGAACTGCTCGCCGAAATCAAACGCATCTACAGCGTCGAAGCATTCATCCAATTGCGCTGGCAGTTGCAGCAATACCGCAAAATCGGCGCGCACGAAGCCGCCGAAGCCCTGCGCGAATCCTTCTTCAAACGCATGTGGGACGTGAGCTTCTTCATGAAATCCCTCAAGCAACGCTTCTCCGCATGGTATAACAAAAAAGCCGCCCGGCGCGGCACCCTCTGGGAGCAGCGATTCCGCAGCGTGCTCGTGCAAAGCGGCGACGCCCTCATGACCATGGCCGCCTACATCGACCTCAACCCCATCCGCGCCGGCATGGTGGGCAAACCCGAAGACTACCGCTGGAGCGGATACGCCGAAGCCATGGCCGGCCGCCGGACCGCCCGCGGAGCCCTAGCCGCAGTCGTCGAAACCCACCAGCGCCACCCGCAAACCGTCGAAGCAGCCCTCGCCCGCTACCGCGAACTCCTCTACGGCGAAGGCGAAGCGATGAAACCCGGACAAAACGGCGAGCGAGGCCGCAAAGGAATGACCCGGGAACAAGTGCAAAAAGTCATCGCCAAAGGAGGCAAACTCAACCGCTTTGAAATGCTCCGCTGCCGGGTGCGCTACTTCACCGACGGAGTCGCGCTCGGAACCAAAGACTTCGTGAACACCGTATTCACCAACGAACGCAACCGATTCGGCCCCAAACGAAAAACCGGAGCCCGCCGCCTCAACCACCTTGAAGCCGGCCCCCTCCGCACCCTCCGCGCCTTGCGGGTGGATGCAGTCGGCTGAGCCTCTTCGCGAGAACAGACCTGCAGAAGCCGATGCTCAGGCGACATGAACACGGGATTTGCGGGCGGCAATGGCGTGGTTTGAAGGTTCCGAGAGAGTGCGCACCAAGAAGCCCTACTCCCGCGGCAGAAACGGGCGAACGGTGTCCGCGAGGATTTTGTAGCCGTCGGCGTTGAGATGGAGGCGGTCGGCGATGAACAGTTCTTCGCGCGGTTTGCCATCGGTACCGAGGAATTTTTCACGGATCGGAATGAATTTGACCGAATGACGCTCGCAGGCGGCGCGGAGGAGGGTGTTTGCGGCGATGACTTTTTCGCGCTGCTCCCAACGCGACGGGCTGGTGGTGATTTCGAGGAGGCAGAGCTCGGTTTTCGGGAGTTTTTCGCGAACGTTTGTGACCCACGTTTCGAAGTTGGCGAGAATTTCCTCGGGTGTGCTGCCGCCGGCGATATCGTTCGTGCCTGCAAACAGGACAATCATGCGCGGTTCGTGCGCGACGACGATGCGCGACGCGAGCTGCGCGGAGTCGGCCATTTTCGAGCCGCCAAATCCGCGATTGAGGACGGGCAGGCCGGAGAAGTCGGCCTCGAGGGTTTTCCAAAGCCGGATGGTGGAGCTGCCGGTGAAAATGATCGCGCCTTTGCGGACCGGTGCGGCCTCGAATGCGGCGATTTCCTTTTCCCATTTGCCGGCATCGGCAAAGGCGGTGACGATCGAGAGGATGAGAGCGGTGAGGATTGTCTTCATGGTGCGAGAGAAACGCCCCGCGGCGGCGGATGCAAACCCGGACGGCTGGTCGCGGGTAAAAAAAGTGCGGGGCCGCCGACCGAATGGTCAACGACCCCGCTGTTCCCCCCAGAACGCTTCCAGAATGCTCCAACTTCCGTAATTGAGCAAGTGAAATTTTTCACAAAGTCCGTATGGTTTATGTAAAAGTCTGGCCGGAAGACGTTTGCGGCTGGAAGTTTTTTTAAATTCGCCCTCTGTAAGGACGAGTGGGATGCGCTGCGAGATCGAGGAGAAGGGTGCCAGTGGTTTTGTTCGCGCCTTACATGAGAAGTCTAGATCGGGCGGACGGCTCCGCGGTGGACTCGGGCGAAAAATCATGGGAGCGGGCGCATTTTTCTTCCTGACAGCCCGCAGGTTGCGGCTAGATTTAAACCTCTCACTCAGCAACTCACTCACTCGAAAGGAAACACGACTATGGGACTCATGGACTTCATCAAAGGCGAATTGATCGAAATCATCGAATGGACGGATGATTCGCGCGATACGCTTTCCTATCGCTGGCCCGATGACGACAAGGAAATCAAGAACGGTGCCCAGTTGATCGTGCGTGAATCGCAGTGCGCGCAGTTTGTTTACCTCGGCCAGTTCGCGGACACGTTTGGGGCGGGGAAGCATCAGCTCGCGACGCAGAACATCCCGGTGCTCTCGACGATTGCGGGTTGGAAATACGGCTTTAATTCGCCGTTCAAGTGCGACGTTTACTTCCTGAACACGCGCCTCTTCACGGGCAACAAGTGGGGCACAAGTAATCCCGTAATGCTGCGCGACGCGGATTTTGGAATCGTGCGCGTGCGGGCGTTCGGAACGTTCGATTTCAAGATCGTGGACCCGAAGGTTTTTTTGAAGGAGGTCGCGGGGAGCGATCATCACTTCCGCCTTGATGAATTCGCGGACACGATGCGTTCGCGGATTGTGAGCCTGTTCAGCGAGGCGCTTGGAAAGGCCCGCGTGCCGGTGCTGGATCTTGCTGCGCGTTACAGCGAGGTGGGCGACGCGATTCTGCCCGTAATCAATGCAGCATGCGTGGCGAAATATGGAATCGAATTCGCGAGCTTCATTCTGGAAAACGTGAGCGTTCCACCGGAAGTCGAGCAGGCAATCGACAAGCGCAGCTCGATGGCGGCCGTCGGCAATCTGAACGATTACGTGAAGTTCCAGATGGCCGAGGGAATGGCGAAAGGCGGTGGCGGCCCGGGCGGTGCGGCCGCGGAGATTGCGATGGGATTTGGAATGGCTCAGCAGATGATGAATCAGCCCGGCGGCGGACTTTTCGCGCAGGGTACGGCTCCGGCGGCACCCGGCACGCCCGGCGCCGCGCCTGCTCCCGTTCCGGCTACCGGCGGGCTTCCGCAGTTGATGAATCCTGCGCAAGTCGCCGAGCAACTCGGAGTCTCGGAGGCTGATGTTCTCGCGACGCTGGAGACCGGTGAACTGAAGGGAAAGAAGATCGGTTCGCAGTGGCGGATTTCCGCCGACGCGCTGGCGGAGTTCCTCAAACACTGAGATGGCCGAGGCTCCCGGGGCCGCGAGCATGGTGGAATTGCGCGGAGTGACGAAGCGCTTCGGGGACTTCGTCGCCGTGCACGATGTGTCGCTCAGCATCGAGCGAGGGGAATTTCTCACGCTACTCGGACCTTCTGGCTGCGGAAAGACGACGCTTCTCCGGATGATTTCGGGATTTGAGTTCCCGTCGGAAGGCATGGTTCTGCTCGAAGGGCGCGACGTCACCACCGAGCCGCCGTATCGGCGGAACGTGAACCAGGTGTTTCAAAGCTATGCACTTTTTCCGCACCTGACGGTCGCGGAGAACATCGCTTTCGGGCTGAAGATGAAAGGCGCTTCGAAGGATCAAATCGCGCAGAAGGTGAGGGAGGGGATCGATCTGGTGGACCTTCACGGAAAGGAAAACAACAAGCCCGCAGCGCTTTCCGGCGGACAGCGGCAGCGGGTCGCGCTCGCTCGTGCGATCGTGTGCGAGCCGCAGGTGCTGCTGCTCGA
>SXWH01000284.1 GCA_005791535.1 Verrucomicrobiaceae bacterium
GTAGCTCGTGCCGAATGCGCGCGAGCCCTCGAGCACGAAACGCTTCCTCACCTCCATTTTTCCAAAGGCGAAATGGCTCGCGCTCGGATTCAGGATGATGTCCACGCCGTGCCTCGCCAACAACGCGCCGGGCCGTTGCGCGACCCACGCGTCCTCACAGATTTCGAAGCCGATTCGCACGCCGCCGATGTCGAACATCAGGTCGCCCATCGGGATTGCCTCGCCATTGTCCGGCGCGTGAAACACATCGCGCACCGCCACCGGCCATGCCTTGAACCAGCGCGGCTCATAATGAATCCCATCGCCCGCGAGGTGCCGCTTCGCGACGAGGCCGACGAGCGTTCCATCCACGGCGAGCGCGGCGCAGTTAAACAGCGCGTGCTGGTGCAAAACGGGGAGCCCGAATGAAACCACCATCCCTTTTGTTTCGGGCAGCAATTCCCGAAGCGCGGCCCACGCGCGGCTGTTCGTATTCGCGCTCAGGAAGGCATCTTCGCAGCCGTATCCGGTGAGACAAAGTTCCGGCAGGCACAGCACCGATACACCAGCCGCACGCGCATCTGCGATGGCGGCGCGCGCATTTGCAGCGTTCTGCTTCCAGTCGAGAGGCGTCTGGTTGAGCACGGCGGCCGCGAGTTTGATGAGCTTCATATGCTGACGCTACGCTAATGCCGCACGCACAGTTGAAGCAACCCGCAACCTACTGCCGCAGCGACGGCGATCTCCGGCCGCCTTCATTCTTTACCCTTCGGATACAAAGTTCGACGTGCGCTGCGTCGGCTTCGATTCCCAGAACCTTCCGTCCGGTTCTCAGCGCAGCGACCGCCGTCGTTCCTCCGCCGAGGAATGGATCGAGCACGTAGTCGCCTTCGTTGGTCGCGGCGAGGAGGCAACGCTCGACCAGCGCGAGCGGCTTTTGCGTCGGATGTTTACCGTGCACTTTCTCCGCGGCGGAAGGTGCGGTCATCCGCCACACGGTCTTCATCTGCTTTCCGCCGTTCGCCCGCCGCATGAGGTCGTAGTTAAAGACATGTTTGCTTTTCTCGTCCTTCGCGGCCCAGAGCACTGTCTCCGTGGAATGCGTGAAACAACGGCAGGACAAATTTGGCGGCGGGTTCGGTTTTTCCCACACGATGTCGTTGAGAATCCTGAATCCCAATTGCTGCATCGCGTAGCCGACGGAAAAAATAACGTGGTGCGTCCCGCTCACCCAAATCGTTCCGTTTGGCTTCAGCAAACGCTGGCAGCGCCGCAGCCATTCGAGGTTGAACTGATGATTCATCTCAGCGCCGCGCGATTGGTCCCAATCGCCCTTGTCCACCTTCACCATTTTGCCCGCATGACACGTGACTCCACCATTCGATAGAAAATACGGCGGATCGGCGAAGATGCAGTCAAAACGGCCCTCGGGAAATTTCTCCGCGATTGCATCCATCACATCCAGACTGTTTCCGTGGTAAAGCCACGCATCCTTTTCGCTGTGGGCCAGCCGTGGCGGCGGCACTAACGCGGACGGGAAGGTGAGCCCGAATTCATCGGCCGGCGGGCGCCCGCTCTCGGCGGAAGTTCTTCGCGCAACTTTGGTCGCTCTGGTTTTATTGCTCCCGGACACGTCCGAATACATGCCCAGTTGTCTGCGCTACTATCAAGCCCGCGCTTCGCGGCTGGTGCCGGCGGGCGTTCAAAGCAGCAGCAGCCCGACGAGTCTGATTCCCCGCAAGCCCTACCGGTCACACTCGCCCATGACGAAGTCGAGCGAGCCGAGAATGCTCACGACGTCGCTCATCATGTGGCCGGGCAGGATTTTTGGCAGGATGCTGAGGTTGATGAACGAGGGGCTGCGGATCTTCAGGCGATACGGGGTTCCGCCGCCTTTGCTGTAAATGTAGAAGCCCAGCTCGCCCTTCGGGTTTTCCGCGCCGAAATAGACTTCGCCGGCGGGCGCTTTGATGCCCTCGGTGTGCAGGATGAAATGGTGGATGAGCTCCTCCATTTTCGTGAGCACCTTCGTCTTCGGCGGCGGGTAGTTCTTCGGGTCGTCCACGAACCAATTGCCGCCGGGCATCGTGTCGCAGACCTGCCGGATGATGCGCACGCTCTGCTTAATCTCCTCCATGCGGACGAGGTAACGGTCGTAGCTGTCGCCGACGCTGCCGATGGGCACGTCGAAATCATACTGCTCGTAGCCGAGATACGGCTGCTTCTTGCGAAGGTCGTGGTCCACGCCGGAGCCGCGCAGGTTCGGGCCGCTGAGGCCGTAGGAAATCGCGTCTTCCTTCGAGATGGTCCCGACGTCCTTCGTGCGGTCCACGAAGATGCGGTTGCGCGTGAGCAGCTTGTCCGTCTCGTCCACCACGGGCAGCAGCTCGTCGCAAAACTTCCGCACCGCGCCGAGGAAACCGTCGGGCAAATCGCGCACCATTCCGCCGATGCGCGTCCAGCTTGTCGTGAAGCGCGCGCCGGTCATCTGCTCCATCAAATTATACACGATTTCGCGCTGCTGGAACGTGTAGAGGAACACCGTCATCGCCCCCGTATCCATCGCGAAACACCCGATGCCCAGAAGGTGCGCCGAGATGCGCGCCAGCTCGCAGCCGAGCACGCGCATCGCCTGTCCGCGGGGCGGAAGCTCCCAGCCCATCAGCTTCTCCACGGCCATCGCGTAGGCCACATTGTTCGCCACGGGCGCGAGGTAATCCAGCCGGTCCGTGTAAGGCACGAACTGGTTGTAAGTCATGTTCTCCGCGATCTTCTCGTCGCCGCGATGCAGAAAGCCCACGTCCGGCGTGGCCTTCGTGATCACCTCGCCGTCGAGTTCCAGGATGAGCCGCAGCACGCCGTGTGTGGCGGGGTGCGAAGGACCCATATTGAGGATCAGTTTCTCTCCCAATGCATCGCCCGTCCCTTCGAGACCCTGCTGGGCCTTGGTGAGAGCATCGGGCATTTCAAACTCGACAGTGCTGGCAGCCATACGTTTTGCGGGTCAAAGTGCGGGCGTCGGGCGGAAGGGGCAAGTACTTTGTGAAAAGTTTCACAAGCTTGGAAAAACCCGCCGCCTCCCCTCACGCCGGAAGCGCCTCGCGCAAAAACCGCAGGAAGTTCCCGTGGAAAATTCCCTCGATATCCGCCGCGCCATACCCGCGTCTGGCGAGAATACCCGTCAGCTTCTGCAAATCCGCGATGCTATCGACATCCTGCGGCGTCTGCTCCGTGCCGAAAGCCCCGTCCAAATCACTCCCGATCCCCACATGCAGCGCGTTTCCCGCGAGCTGGCAGAAATGATCAATGTGATCCGCCAGATGCTCCAGCGTCACACCCGCGCTTTGCGGCATAGTCTTCCCGCGTTCCCAGCCGGGCACGATCATCCACGCATCCAGCGCCACCCCCACCACCGCGCCGCGCTCCTTCAGCGCCAGGAACATCTCATCCGAAAGCTGCCGGTTGTGCGGGACCAGCGCGCGCGAATTATGATGGCTCGCCCACACCGCACCGCCGAACACCTCCAGCGCCTCCCAGAAACAATCATCGCACAAATGCGTCGCATCCAGAATCATCCCCAGCCGCTCGATCTCCCGCAACAACTCCCGCCCCTTCCCCGGCAGCCCGCCCGTCGCATCCGTCCCGTTTGCATAAACACCCGGCCCATAATGCGCCGGCCCGATCGCCCGCAGCCCCGCCTCATACCGCCTTTCCAAATGCCCCGGCGTGATCAGCGAATCCGCACCCTCCAGCGACAGCAAAAAAGGAATCGCCCGCTGCGGATCCGCCACCGCCGCATCCAGCCCCGCGCGGTCGCGCACCATCCGCATCTCCCCCGCCTCCTCCATCGCCCGATACCACGCAAGCTGCGCCTCCGTAATCGCCCACGCCTGCGCCTGCGAACGCCACCCCGCCACCGGGCTCCACGCATTCATCTCCACCCGCGCGATCAAAGTCGCCACACACATCTGCACCTCCCCCCTGCGCAGCTCCGCAAGCGTCACCGTCCCGCGGCCCCGGTCCCGCTTATCCGTCAGCCGCGCCTCATCCCCGCGCACCTCCGCGAGCGTGCGCGTGTAATCGCGA
>SXWH01000285.1 GCA_005791535.1 Verrucomicrobiaceae bacterium
AGGCGCTTCAGCGCTTCATCGGCAAGAAGCGCGGGAGGTTTTGCGGGGTTTGAGAGCTTCACAAAAGCGAGGCCATCCACAGCCTGCGCGACCTCTGCGGGCGTCACCGGCTGCTTTTCCTTTCCCGGAGCCCGGGTTGCGGCGAGCCACTTGGTCCACGATTCCCACGTCAGATCCTCCATCACCACAAACACTGCAAGCTGCGCAGTGGGGCGCGGAAGATCATTCTGCTTGGCAAACAGAGGCAGGAGCGGCGCGATGCGCGGCTCGCCTTCTGGCACGGCTTTCAGCGCACGCTGAGTTCCGGTATTCGCCGATGAAAGTGCCGCGGCCGGCAACACAGCATCAACCTCGCCCTGCGCATCCACTTTTGCATCAAGAGTTCGCAAGACGATCTGACGCTCTCCGGATTCCCCTGCAAACACTGAGCCCGCCGCGATGCTCACCGTCACCGCATTTCGAGAAGCGTTCACAAGATGCACCGAAATCGAATCCCGACCATTGCCCGTAACGGCAGCGTTCACACGCCCATCGGTAATTGCTTTTTCAATCGGAATCGTTTCTGCGAAAGCGGTAAAGCACACACAGAATACAAGAATCAACAGCGCCTTGAGCACACTCAAATCTAGCCCGCCGGAACCGATGCGCCACATCATTCCGTCCAGTCCTAGTCCGCTGTGGGTGGTGCGACCGAGGAATTGGTGAGCACGAGTCGCTCGACATGCCAGTCGAAGTATAGCGCGTTGCGATGGCTGACGTGCACCGCTTTCTCGGGCAGACGCGCAACCCATTCATCAGTCTTCGAAGCGCCGAGAATACGCGCGAGCATCTGATCAGCCTCCGTGAGCGCCCAGAGCTTTGAAGGGTCCGCCGGTTCGACTTTGTCACCGATCACGAAGCGAATCGTCTTGATATCCTCAACTTTGAGCGGCGGCTTTACGGTACCTTTTAACTCGCCCCACACCGATTGCTCAAACGGAGCCATCGGGTCGGTATTCGCTAAAAATACGGCGGAGTCGGTGCTTCGCTCGGCGCGCTGCCAGCCCGGGAATGTAAAAACCGTTTTCGCCCCACCAACCGCATCGAGCTGCGTCGATATGTGCTTCAACATCTGTCCATCCCGAGGCGGATTTCCAGCGCTGTTGACCGGATATTGATCCATCGAAAGCGGACCTGGCAGGCGGCCTTCATTCTCCGAAGCGTATGCAGAGATAGCCTTTCCAATTGCCTGCATATTCTTGACGCAGGCGGCCGAGCGACCGCCCTCGCGCGAGCGCACAGCGAAGGGAACGAGCAACGCAAGAAACATCGCGATGATTCCCAGAATGACGATGATCTCAAGCAGAGTGAACGCGCGACGGGTGTGGAAAGTTTTCATGAAAAATTCGGGCGCGCAATGAAGCATCCCCGCAGCGAATGGGAAAGCGGACATTTCACTCAAATTTCTGCTGGCTTCGAATGCGGAACCTGCTTTATTTCCACGCCCGCGGCAAAATGGCCGTCGCATCAATAATGCGCGTTTAGCTCAGTGGTAGAGCACTCGCTTCACACGCGAGGAGTCGCAGGTTCGAACCCTGCAACGCGCACCACCTCCACCCGGATACCACCCGAAAGCAGAACGCCCGGCCAGTTCGCGCTTGCTGCAAGCGAATCGATTCACGGAGGATGCAAGCGTTATGAAAACATCCCGTTTCCTTGCTCCTATTCTGGCCGCAGCCGCAGTTCTGACTGCGAACTCGCATGCGGAAATCATCGTCAAAAGCGGCGACAAAGTCGCGTTCCTCGGGGACTCGATTACCCAAGCCGGATGGGGCAACCCAAAAGGTTACGTGCGACTTGTCATCGCCGGACTTGCGGCGAACGGAGTCAATGCCGAGGCGGTTCCGGCGGGAATCAGCGGGCACAAATCGAACGATATGCTCGGGCGGCTTGATCGGGACGTGCTCTCGAAGAAGCCGCAATGGATGACCTTGAGTTGCGGCGTTAATGACGTCTGGCACGGTGCCCGCGGAGTGGCTCTCGACGACTACAAAAAGAACATCACCGCCATCGTGGATAAGGCCAAGGACGCGGGAGTGAAAGTGGTCGTAACGACTGCAACGGTCATCCACGAGAACCTCGAAAGCCCTGAGAATCAAAAGCTCGCTGCCTACAACGATTTCCTCCGCTCCCTCGCCGCGGAACGCAAGGCGCCGCTCGCCGATCTGAACGCGATGTTTCACGAGCGAATCAAAGCGGAGAACAAGCCCGGGAAGAACACGGTGACGAGCGACGGTGTCCACATGAACTTCGAGGGCGACAAAATAATGGCCCGCGGCGTTCTGAAGGCATTTGGTTGCGATGACGGGCAATTGAAAAAGGCGGACGAAGCTTGGGCGGCCATGAAGTAAGGTCCGCCCCCGATACGAATGAACTCCTTCGGCATTCGTGAACCGCGATTCGAGCGTCCGCTTGGTCGAAAACTGCGATGGATCAACCGACTGCTCCGTGCGCTCAAATGGGGCGGTGAGGTTGTTTCAACGCCGGACCCGGCGTTGCAGATGAGCACACTCGAGCAGCGAATCAATCTATGGCATCTCGCCGAGCAGCCGCTCGGATACGGCGTTCCGGGCGATTACGTGGACCTCGGTTGCTACGACGGCCAGCAGTCGACGCTCATCGCCCGCGCAATCGACGGTCAGCGTCCGCTTCATCTTTTCGATAGTTTCGAGACGAGTTTCGGGTTGTATCGCGACGTGCTCGAAGTCCTGCTGGAACACTTTGCCGCACTCAGCCTGCCCTCGCCGGTAACCCACAAGGGTCGATTCGAGCAGACAATCCCCAGTGAACTCCCGCCAGTGATCGCTTTCGCACAGATCGATTGCGGCGTCGGCGGCGCCCCCGAATGGCACCGCACAATCGTGAGACTTTGCCTTTCATCCGTGTGGGAACGACTGTCAAAAAGGGGGCATCGTCGTGATTCAGGATTACCACGACCACGGGTCGAAGTCGATGGATCACTACCCCTACATCAAGCCCCTCGTGGATGAGTTCCTCGCTCAGCATGGAGCGCGGGCGATTCCGCTGGAGAGCGGTGCTTTTTCGCACGCATTCGTACGAAAATAGCACCTCGGAACCGGGCATGGTTCTGCCCCCGGGATTTACCTGCGGTGCCGACGGCGACCTGCGAGCAAGGCAAGCCCGCCCAAGAGAAGCGCCGCACTGCCGGGCTCAGGAATCGAGGAGAGAACGACGTCGTTTCCATCACCGCCGGTATAGCTGATGTTGTATTGCTGGCCACCACCGGCGACGACGAGTGCACCTTCTGAAAGTCCGGCAAACGTTCCGACGACTGGGTCGATATCGTTGTTGAGAAGGATGGTGAAAACGTCGCCAAAGCCCGAGTAGCTTCCGGCCAGTGTCAGCGTCGCACCGGTGAGATCAATCGTACCGCCGACGTTGAGTTGATCGTAGCCGGTGCCCACACTGGTCCCGTTAACTTCGATACTGAGCGTGCTTCCCGTTGCGAGGATGGTATTTCCCACCGTAAGAATCCCGGGGCTGTTACCGGGTGCGACTGTCGCACCGGCGTTCACAGTAAGCGCACCGAGCGTTCCGCTTCCGGAAATTGTTCCTCCATTCACCGTGGTCGCGCTTCCGGAAATGCTGCCATTCACGATGAGCGTCCCAGCATTCACAGTCGTCGGGCCCGTATACGTATTAATGCCCGAAAACAGGAGTGTTCCCGCGCCGTCCTTGCGAACTGCCTCCCCGCCGAAATGCTGGTTGATGGCGGAGGAAACCGTGAGATCCACCGATTGCGCGCCGTCGGCGACATCAAAGGTGTGAACGCCACCACCGGGAGTCGTGAGTCGCAAATCCGCGACGCTGATCGATGAACCCGAAGCCGCAGACATCACGAGCACTTTGACATTTGTGTCGCGCATGCGCCACTGCCCCGCTCCGTTGAGCACGCCCGGCGCGGTGTCAAACGTGATGGTGTTTGCGGAGCCGAGACTGATGTCGTTCGTATTCACCGCGACTGTGCCGCCATTGATATTTACCGGTCCACTGTGGAAGCCGGCTGCACGATCATTTGTTCCGAACACCAGAGTTCCACCGGCGTTTACGGTGATGACGTTCGTGCCGTTTCCGATAGCCGAGGCGTTTCCGCCCGTCGCAGCAGTCGCAACGACCGTTCCGTTATTGATGGTGAGCGGTCCCGAGAAACTATTCACCGCCGAAAGGGTAAGAGTTCCGCTGCCCACCTTCGTAATCGCCGTCGTTCCTCCGCCACCCACCGAATCAACGATCGTTCCGGCGAAGGAGGTATTCGTATTCAGCGCTCCGATACTGAAAGTTACAGCACTTGCGGCGATATTGTTTCCAAGTGTTCCGCCCGCACCGCCAAATGCACCGAGCGAATGCGTCAGCGTCCCCGCCGTGGTGTTTGCGAGGATTCCGGCATCCAAAACGAATGTCGCAGCGGCACTCGAAGATGTTGCAGAGTTGAAGAACGTGTTGCTCTGGGCGTTCGTGTAGGTGCCCGTGTAGCTGCTGCTGTCGCCGCCGAGCAAAACGGACAAAGGCCCTGTTTTTGTGATCGCGCCGGCTCCAGTTAACGTACCATTGATGACGATGTTACCGCCCAGCAACGCGTTGAAAGTTGTCGGTCCGGCGATAGTTACGGTGCCGGTATAGAGATTGTTGTGTCCGTCGGTCTGGAGTGAACCGGCGTTGATCGTAATGTTGTTCCCAATCGTGATATTGGTGCCCCACGGGCGCACAATCGCGCCGTTATTCACCGTAACCGGGCCGGTGCCAAACGAAGTATTCTCGTGCGGCGCGACGGTGCCACCATTGATAATGAATCCAGCGAGGTTGTTCGCACCGGTGAGCAGACCGAGATAGTTCGAACCCACTTTCGTAAGCGTGAAGCCACCACCCTCAATGTGGTTCACCGTTATGGCCGGGTCGCCATTGAAATCAATACGACCAATGTCCCAACGTCCGCCATTGCCGCCGATGCTCGCATCAGAGGTGAGCGTGATTCCGCGAATCGCACTGACGTTGTCGATTGCACCGGAATTTCCAAGCGCACCGAGAGATGGGTCCGCACCAGGTCCTGCAATCGAAATATTTTGTGTGTAACCCTGAAGGGTGCGGCTGTTGATATCGAGCGAAGCACCCGATGCAACGGCGATGAGCGAACCGGCGGCACCCAGCGCGCCGTCCTGCAATGGCTTCACGATTCCGCCCGTGATGTTGAAGCCACCGGAGAAGGTATTCGTCGCGTTCAATTCGAGATTCCCCGGCCCGGATTTGGTGAACGCCCCAGCGCCGGTGATGACACCGTTGAGCGTGAGCGTCGTGCCCACACTGGTAACTGCAATTGCGCCGCCGCCCGCGTTGAGCGACAGCGCGCGATTGGTCGCCGCAGTCAGTCCGGTGTACTCGAGCGTACCGGAGTTTGTGGCATCGCCGAGAGAAACTGCCGCTGCTGTGCCAATCGGGCTATTTGCTCCACCGTTGTTGATTGCTCCAACGCTCACTACGCCGCGCTGGATTGCGACCGGGCCGCTGAAACTGTTCGTGCTCGTGATCGTGAGTTTTCCGGTGCCGAGTTTGGTGAGGCCGGTCGTACCCGTAATCGCAGCCGTACCCTGCAGTGTGTAATTTTTGGACGAGTGATCGAATGTCATGGATGCCGGGGTGACATTCGCGGCGCTCACGTCAACGGCCGTGGTCGTGGCCGAATCGGTAAATGAAACAGTGTCATTTTGGAGATAATCAGTCCCCGTGGTTCCGTCGGAGTTGAGCACCCAGTTCTTCGGATTCGATAGCGTCGCCGTGCTCCATTCATTCCCGAGCGCTCCGCTCCACCGTGCGGTATCGACAAGCGTAACGTTCAGGTCAATCGACGTGTTTGGGCTGTTATCTACCAGATTCGCAGTTACCCGGTTGGGCAGCGTACCGAGCGTGAACGCGGCAAACGCCGCAGGGCTCAGCGCGGTTCCGGCATAGTCGATAAGAGTGTAAGTGCCGAGTGCCGGTGCCGAGCCGATGATATTGACCGTCGCACTTGAAGTGCCGCCATTGGCGACGAACAAGTCGGTTCCAGTGACATTCACGGCAGGCGAGCCGAAGGCACGGAGATTGAGAATCGACGTATCGCCAGCCGTCGCGCCAAGCGTGAGCGATGCAAGCGTCAGTGTTCCTGCTGCAGAGCCGGTTCCGGATTCGATGCGTCCGCCACTGGCTACGGAAACCGTCCCGTTAACCGTACCCGATCCGCCGAGAGTCGCGCCGGAAGCTACAGTTACCGCCGAGGCCGCAGCCAGCGATCCGTTTACAAACAGCTTTCCATTGTTGACCTGCGTAGGACCGCTGTAGGTATTTGCCCCGCCCAGCGTCTGGGTTCCAGAACCGGTTTTAGTTAGCGCAAGTGTGCCGGCAGCATTTACGATCGTACCGGAGAATGAGCCGTTTGCATTTCCATCGCCGACGGTCAAAACAGGCGAGCCGCTGACTCCGTCGAGCGTTCCCGTTCCGTCGAGGCCGTTGATGGTCTCGCTAAATCCACCAAGATTCAACCGCCCCACTCCGGTGCCGTTGGTGTTAATGATGACGTTCCCCTTGCCCGCGCCGTTCGGAATCTGGTTGGGCGCTCCGAGGGCAAGCGTGTAACTCCGCCCCACCTGCGGGTTCTCGTTGATGGTCGTATTACCCGAGTAGTCGTTGTTCTGAGCAGCGTTATTCAGGGTCACCGTCAGCAAAGTTCCGCCGAGTGTGTGGGAGAGGAGCTTCAGGCCGTTGTTTCCCGTGATTTTGCCGGTCGCCGTAACGCTTCCCGTTTCATTGGTTGAAAATGTCACGTCAGCGAGTCCCGCGGTGAGTTGTCCCGAGAGCGTGATTCCAGTGGTCGCAACGCGGAATGTTCCCACGCGATCCGTGCCGAGACCGGTATTGGCGATGATTGGGTTCGATAGCGTCTGGTTTGCTGTGGCGAAAAAGATGCCCGCTTTATCCGTCGCCGCCTCACCCACGGTGATTGGCCCGGTTCCGTAAGCACCCGCAGTGATCGTTCCCGGCGCCATGCGGGTGCCCGACGCGCTGTTCGTGAGCACCAAACCACCACTGAAGGTGTTCGCGCCATTGGTGAGGAAAAATCCACCGTTTTGATTGGTCACCCGCAACGCGATTGCCCGCGTTGCTCCGTTCGTGATGCCCACAGCCGCGCCTGCGGCATTCGATAAGGCAAGTGTCGAGGTGCCGACTGCAGCGCCGGTGTCGGTGATCGTTCCACCAGCCACGCCCGACAGCGTCGTAAACGCAGCATTGTTCCCGTTCAAATCCAGCAAACCCGTCGGTCCCACGCTGAGGGCACCTGTGTTATTAAAAGTCGTCGCCGAACCAGCCTTGAGCGTGCCATTCAACACTGCTGTCTCCCCCGTGTAAGAATGCGCTCCATTGAGCGTCACAGTTCCGCCACCAGTGACAGCGACCTGAGTTGCACCCGTAATTCCCAGCGAATCACTGCTATTCACCGTGTAGCCGAGCGCGCCGGTGTTTTGAAACTGCACGATGCCCGTAGTGACGCCACCCGCCGCGATGTTCACCGTGTTTTGCGTAACCGCAACAGTCGCTCCGCTGTTCCAATACGCATCCGCAAAAGTCACTGCTTTCAGCGGAGCCTTCGCCGTCGCAAAGTCCGTGGTTGTGAGTGCAGCACTGAAAATATTGCTCGCGAAATTTGCGGTCGTCGCCGCATCCCATGCCGCTCCGCCGGTTCCAGTCCAGTAGCCGATGTTCGTTACGTCGCGGAGTTGCATCGAATTGAACTGGCTCGATGTCCCCACGTTCGCCGTAACAGTGAAAGCCTGCGACGTCGCGTTCGCGTTAAAAAGTCCGATCGAAAACTGGCCCACTCCGCCTGCCGCGTTGGTGGCCGTAGTGTTGTAATCCAATGTCACGGAGTTTCCGCCACCCCCCGTGACGGCCACCCTGCGGTCGCCGATTCCCGAACGGTTGTCGTTCACCCAAATCTGCGTGGCGTAGTTGTGCCCGACGATCAGATTGTTCAATGTGAGAGTGATCGGAGTGGCTGCGTTCGTGTAGTTGCCACCGGCTAGAAGGCCTTTGTATCCGGCCGAAAGCGCGCCATAGGGGTTGCCCGCTCCAGAACCGAAAGCGTTTACGTTATTCGTCAATGTCGCCGCTGCAAGAGTCACGTTTCCTCCGAGCGACGTCACGCTATTGGAGCCCGTGAATGCCACGCCGTTTACCGTCTGCGCGACGTTCGCCATCGTGTAAGCATATCCGGCGAGACCGACGTTTAGAACGTCTGTATCGGCAGTCACTGTCTGCGCCGGACCGAAAATAATCGGAGCCGCGTAGGAGCCTCCGACCAATGCAATCGAAAATGCGAAACGGCTGAGATTGGACGCGATGGATGAAGTGAGAATTCGTGGTTTCATGGCTTTACGGAACAGGATTATTGTTTGGGTGTCGCAATCGTTCTAAAGCGTTGAGGATTTCACGGCCCAAAGGGTCGTCAATGCGCAAAACTCATTTGAAGGAGATCATTTTGATGCGGGACATTCACTTCACCCACGGAGCCCTTCATCGCTCGGAGAAAGCATGTCCTCTTCCTGCGCTGATACCAGCGACGGCCTACCCACGATGAGCGGGTCCACCGCGCCCAGTTTGGCAACGTCCTTCGCGGCGTAGGGCAATCGATGGAGCAGATAGCGCATCGCATTGAGGCGTGCTCGCTTTTTGCAGTCCGATTTGATCACCGTCCACGGCGCATCTGAAGTGTCGCAATGCAAAAACATGTTCTCCTTCGCCCGCGTGTAGTCGTCCCATTTATTCAGCGATGCCATGTCAATCGGACTGAGCTTCCACTGCTTGAGCGGATGCGCGCGTCGCTCTTTGAATCGCCGACGCTGCTCGTCGCGGCTCACGGAAAACCAGAATTTGAAAAGATGGATCCCGCTGCGGACAAGATGGCGCTCAAATTCCGGAGTCTGGCGCATGAACTCGTCATATTCCGGGTTTGTGCAAAAGCCCATCACCCGCTCG
>SXWH01000286.1 GCA_005791535.1 Verrucomicrobiaceae bacterium
CGGAGTTCCCGCAGTCGGAGTTCCCGGCACCATGGGCTTTCCGTCCGGCGTCGTGCCCGGCGCGGGTGGCATTTTTTTCGGGTCGTTCTCCACGACTTTTGGTTTCTCTCCGCCGCCGTTCTCGCCTTCGCCTTTCGGTTTCTCGGCCGGGGTCGCGCTCTTAGCTAGTAGCGCGAAGTTCGAGTCGGTCGAGAACCGGTAGGTTTCCTTCCCTTCGTGCGTAATCACGATTTCGTATTCGGCCTTTTCCTTCGAAACAGTCTCATCGGCGCGGTAGGTCGAGATCCCGAAATCCCCCACATTGAGCGCGATGGTCTTCGTCGGTCCGAGTGCGGGAACCACTTCGGTGCCGGTGTACTTTGTGCGTCCCTCCCAGCGTTTCTTTACCAGAACCGTCCACTTCATCTCGCCTGGAGGCAGGGCTTTCAAACGCGTGTTCTTGATTTCCACGCGCAGTTGCTGCTGTTGCTTCGTTCGGATTCCCGAACTGCCCTCGTCAATTTTTCCGCTCGTACGATCGACCGTCTTGCGGCTGATATTCACGGAAAGGCCGTTTTGTTCGTCAGCAACCAATCCCGCGGGAACTGCGAGCAGTGCGCCAAGCATCAGAGCGAGTGCGTTGGATTTCATTTTCATAGGTTAACCGTGGACGAAGTCCTCCCGTCGTCAATCCGTTCGTTGTGAAAATCTTTGTTCAGCCGCTGGCGTTTCCATCCTGCTGCGGTTATCAAAGTCCGCTGTGAAAATCTTTGTGCACGTGCCAAGCCAGACGCTCGATTTGCTCGACGACTCGGGGGAATTGCTCCGCCGTTTCGTCTGCTCCACGTCGAAATTCGGTCTTGGCTTTGAGCCCGGTTCAAATCGCACGCCGACCGGTCGCTTCCAGATCGCAGAGAAGCACGGCGACGCCGCGCCCGAGGGGATGATCTTCAAAAGCCGGGTCCCCACGGGGAATTTCGGCCGTGAGGAGGACGAGGCGGACCACGTTCAGACCCGTATTCTGTGGCTCGATGGTCTCGACAAAGCCAACGCCAACACCAAATCGCGCTACATTTACATCCACGGCACCAACGCCGAAAGCCGCCTCGGATCGCCGGCCAGTCACGGTTGCGTGCGTATGGGAAATCGCGACATCGTGGAACTCTACGACCTCGCTCCGCCGGGCACGCCCGTCGAGATTTCCGACGAAGCCGAGCGCAAAGTCCGGAAACGCCCCGCATCCGCGCCGAAGAAGCGTGGAATCTCTCGACAGTCCCGCGTGCCGCGCTGACACTGCACGAACATGTCACGTACCGTCGCCATTGTCGGCCGCCCGAATGTGGGCAAATCAGCGCTTTTCAACCGTCTCGCCGGGAGAAAAATCGCCATCGTTCACGACCAGCCGGGCGTCACCCGCGACCGCATCCGTGCTGAATGCAGGCTCGGTCGCGCGCCATTCGCAATCTTCGACACGGGTGGCATCGGCGCTGATGCCGACCTCAGCTTCAAGGAACAGGTGCAGACCGAAGCCGACATCGCGATTGCCACGAGCGACGTGATTCTTTTCGTCGTGGATGGCCAGGACGGCCTCACTCCTGTGGACGCCGTGCTCGCACGGATGCTCCGCCGCGCTGGAAAACCCATCGTCGTTGCGGTCAATAAAATCGACCACGCCAAACACGGCTCGCTCGCGGGCGAATTCGAAGAACTCGGCTTCGAGCACATCCTCAGCATCAGCGCGGAGCACGGCCACGGAATCGGTGACCTTGTTGAATTGCTCGAAAGCTTCCTCCCCGAATTCGTCGAGCAACCCGCCGAGGATCCCCCGCTCAAGATCACGATCATCGGGCGTCCGAATGTCGGCAAATCCTCCCTCACCAATGCCATCCTCGGCTCCGATCGTACCATGGTCTCGCCCATCAGCGGGACGACGCGCGATGCCGTGGACATCGAGTACAAGCGTGGTGGGAAAAGCTACATCCTCATCGACACCGCGGGCATTCGTCAGCGCGGCAAGGTGGATAATTCGGTCGAGGTCTTCAGCGTCATGCGCAGCGAGACGAGCGTGAAACGCGCAGACCTTTGCTGCCTCGTGATCGATGCAGAAATGGGCGTCACCTCGCAGGACAAGAAAATCGCGAACCTCATTCAGGAGGCGAAGAAGCCCTGCGTGATCGCCGTCAACAAAGTGGACCTCATCAAGGAGCGCACCGACGGGAAGGAGAAACTCAAGGCGTTCCTCGACACGATCACCTCCGAGCTTTTCTTCCTTCCCTACGCGCCGACTGTGCTACTCAGCGCGAAGACTGGCGAAGACATCGGCCGCCTCTTCCGCATGTTTGATAAAGTGCAGTCCGCATCGAAACAGCGAATCGCCACCGGTCCGTTGAACCGTCTCATCGAATCCGCGTTCACGCAGCAGCCCGCCGCCATTCGCAAAGGGAAACGCTTCAAGGTCGTTTACGCCACCATGCCCGAGACCTCGACGCACACGGCCGTCCCGATTCCGGAATTCGTCCTCTTCGTCAACAACGCCACGCTCCTCGACGAACACTACCGCAGGTTTCTCGAAGCCTCCATCCGCGCGGTCTCCCCGTTCACCGGCCTGCCCATCGTCTTCCGATTCCGCAGCCGTGAAAAGCGGGGCGAGGGTAAAAAGTGACGTTGTTCGTCACGCTCGCGTAGAGCGGGGCACATCACCGAAATTCGGCACAAGGATGCGCGGAGTGTGTTTGTGATCTTTTGAATTGTGTCGCAATGCGACCGCTCGGCGCTATGGCCACATATCGCCTTCCTCATGAAATCCTTCCTGATACTCGCTGCGCTCACTTCCTTCTTTTGCGGGCCGCTTCCGGCGGCGGAAAGCGCCACACCTGCAAAGCCGAACGTCCTTTTCATCGCCGTGGACGACCTCAACCACTGGGTCGGTCACCTCGGGCGTAACAAGCAGACGAAAACTCCGAATCTTGATCGCCTCGCGAAGATGGGCGTCACGTTCACGAATGCGCATTGTGCCGCGCCGATTTGCAATCCGTCCCGTACTGCGCTGCTCAGCGGTATCCGTCCGAGCACGACCGGTATTTACGACAACGGTCCGCATTACTCGAAAGGTGCTGGCGTGACCGCCGCGGGTTCGCTCGTGATGCAGTTCAAGAATGCGGGCTATGAGACACTTGGCATGGGCAAGCTCTGGCACGGCGGTCTTGGTTTCCCCGAGCAGTGGACTGCTACCGGGGGACGTGAGTCTGCGGAGCGTGGAAAGCTTGATGACCGCAGTATCGGCGGGATTCGTTTCGGGATTATCGATGGCGACGATTCGAGCGTGCCGGATACCGCGACGGCAGACTGGGCAATCGCCGAACTCGGCAAAAAGCACGACAAGCCGTTCTTCCTCGTGCCCGGCTTTCACAAGCCGCACATGCCTTGGAATGTGCCCCGCAAATACTTCGACATGCATCCGCTCGCCGAGATCGAGCTGCCGCCGGTTAAAGCCGATGACCTGTCGGATATCCCGGCGGCTGGTGTGAAGATGGCGCATCAATTCGGCGACCACGAGCGTGTCATCGCATCCGGTCGGTGGAAGGAGGCTGTGCAGGCCTATCTCGCAGCGATTTCGTATCTCGATGGACAGGTTGGCCGTGTTCTCGATGCGCTCGAAAAATCGAACTACAAGGACAATACGATCATTTGCCTGTGGGGCGACCACGGCTGGCATCTCGGCGAAAAGCAGCACTGGCGGAAGTTTGCGCTCTGGGAGGAGGCCACGCGTGCGCCGCTCATTTGGGTGGTTCCCGGCGTCACGAAGCCGGGCGGAGTCTGTGCGCGTCCGGTCGATTTCATGAGCATTTACCCCACGCTATGCGACGTGGCTGGAATCCCGAAGCCCGCCCACGTCTCGGGTGCGAGCCTTCGAACGTTGCTCGCCAATCCGCAGGCTGCGTGGACGACGCCCGCGCTGACCACGCACGGTCGCAACAACCACGCCGTCCGCACCGAACGCTGGCGCTACATTCGCTACGCCGATGGCAGCGAGGAACTCTACGACCACAGCAAGGACGAATACGAATGGACCAACCTCGCCGGAGATCCCGCGCTTGCCGCGGTGAAGCAGGAACTTGCTGCATCGTTTCCGGTCCAAAACGTCGCCGAACTTAAAGGCCGGGACGGTGCTGGCGACGGCGAAACGCCCGCGCCGGAGAAAGCTGCGAAGCAATCCGCGCGTCGCAAAAAGCGCCAGAGCGAAGCCGGCAGCCCGACAAATCCGAATTAGCCGCGGACGATGCGTATCCTCGTTTCATTTCTCCTCGTGCTCGCCGCGCTCGCGGCTCCCGTTAGCGCCGCTGATACGAATCGTCCGAATATCGTGGTCTTCATTGCCGATGATCACAGCCAGCTCGACTCGCAGGCGTACGGTTCCGCCGAGGTCCGCACGCCCAACATGGCGAAGCTCGCTGCAGAGGGACTCCGGTTTACGCACGCATTCGTTGCATCGCCCGCCTGCGGGCCGAGCCGCACGGCGCTGCTAACCGGGCTCTGGCCTGCACGCAATGGAGCGGAGCCGAATCATAAGCCGAAGAATCCGGGCGTTTCCTCGCTCCCGCCGGTGCTTCGCGCGAGCGGCTACGAAGTCGCTGTCATCGGCAAGGTCGCGCACAACAATTACGCAAAGGATCACGGTTTCGATTCCATCGAGGGCCCGAACATCGGCTTCGACAACACCGCCGCGGTCGCGAAGTTTCTGGCGACCCGGGAGTCGTCGAAGCCGCTCTGCCTCCTTGTCGGTACGCGCCATCCGCACGTCCCGTGGAGTACCGAGCGCACGTATGAACCCGGTGCTGTAAAAATCCCGCCGTCGCATTTTGATACCGCCGACACGCGTGAGGAACGCCCCGCTTATCTTACAGATGTTACAAAAGCCGACACGCTCCTCGGCGAGGTTCGCGAACTCGTCCGCACCCGGCTCGGCGGCGATACGCTTTTCATTTATACCGCCGACCACGGTGCGCAGGTTCCCTTCTCAAAGTGGACGCTCTACGACTCCGGGATTCGTGTTCCGCTCATCGTGGCGTGGCCGGGCCGAATCAAGCCCGGCAGTGTCACGGACGCGATGGTTTGCTGGCCCGATCTGCTCCCCACTTTCATCGAGCTCGCCGGTGGCGAAGTACCCGCCGGTATCGACGGCAAATCGTTCGCCGGAATCCTCCGTGGCACCGCCACCGCCCATCGCGACCGCGTCTTCACGACTCACAGCGGCGATGGAGACTTCAACGTGTATCCAATTCGAAGCGTTCGCAGCCGTGAATGGAAATACATCCGCAACCTCCACCCCGAATTTCAGCACCACACGCACATCTCCCGCTCCGCGGGGCCCGGCGGGTATGCCTATTGGAAAACATGGCTCGAAGTCGCTGAGCGGGACCCTGCCGCTGCTGCCATCGTAAAGCGCTCCATCCAACACCCTGCAGAGGAACTCTACGATCTCGCTGCGGATCCGTTCGAACTCCGCAATCTCGCAGCTGAACCGCAACACGCTGCGCGCCTCGCCGAAATGCGCGCGGATCTGGACGCATGGATGAAACAGCAGGGTGACACGCAGACTGTGTTCGGAAAACCGCTCCTTCTCGACGAGCCCGTCACCCTTATCGAGCCTGGTGGAGCGAAGCGCCGATAGCGTTTACCGGCTCATCGCGATACCTTCAGCCGGAGGAACCCCGGGCCGGCTGTTGTCGCGCGGATTACGAGGGTGCGCAGATTACCAACGGTGGTATCTGAGACTATTTCCACCGATGCGCCGCTGCTCCATCCCGCCAGTGATTGCGAGTATTCGACGGAGTGTGTGACGCCAAGCGCGCCAATCGGCACGGTGTAGGTGAGTGTCGGACGCGAACCGTTGAGCGACGGCAGTGGCAGTCCTGCGGTGGAAGGAGCCGAGGGGTCGAGGCCAAGAATGAATTCGGTGAGGTTGGAAATTCCGTCGCCATCGGGGTCGGCAAGGTCATTGGCGGGATTTGCGATGAGTTGTGTGTTGCCGGGAATGGGTGCGCCGGAGCGGTGCAGATACGAGATGGTGCCGGTCGTATTGGTGATTCCCGATTGCGCGGTGATGGTGCCGTTCACGGTGAGCGAATGACCCGCTGTATCGAGGTTGCCAAGCATGGTGAGGTTCCCCGCAAGCGACAGCGGTTGGTCGAGGACGATGCTCTTTCCAGCCTGCACAACGAACGCGCCGCCCGCATTCGCGATGAAGAGCGGAAATGATTGGGAAACGACCGTAGTGCCGGAGAATCTCTCGATGACGATCTGAAACACACCGCCACCGCTCACATCCGGCGAGCCGCTGACCACGCCCGTTGCGGCCGCGATCGAGAGACCCGGCACGCTGTCTCCGGCGGCACCGAAGCGGAACTGCGATGTGCCTGCACTGCTGCGGAGCGAGGAGATGAGTGCGGAGTTTGCCGTGCTGTTTCCCGCGCCGGGAGTCGCCGCGGTTGCGGCAGGCTTCGTCCAGTCCGCGAGCAAATCTGCGCCGGTCTCGGTGTCGCCGGTGAAGGCCGCTGCGGTCGCACTTCCCACGGTGCCGAGGTCCGGGAGGTGTGTCGTGTTCGTGTTGAAAGAAACGCCGTCCACGACCACGGCGGCTGCGTCGCGAATTTCCACGAGCTCATTGCCGGTGGAAGTGTTCGAGAGCCCACCCCACGCGCCGGCGGTAAACAATGATGCGTTGTTGAATGGCACGATCATAGTGCCGCCCGCAGGTTCGGTGTCGTCAGCGGGCAGCACGGTGTCGCGGTCCGCGGCGTTGTAGATTACGATCACGGTGCCCGCCGGAACCGCGGCCCATGTCGCAGCATTCGCGAACGTTGTGTAGGTGCCGCCGCGATCGCGAAGCGTGAATCCGCGGAGGTCTGCGGTTTTGAGTACGAGGAGTTCCACCCACTCCTTGTTACCGCTGGTGCCCTGGCTGAACTCATTGATGATTACACTGCGTGTGAATGACGGTGCACCTCCCGCGATGAACAGGTCGCTGTCGTAGTTGAACGGTGTGCCGTGCGCGGCGGTCTGCGGCGGGCGTCTGTTTACCGCCACGGCATTGGTGGCGAACACGGCACCCGCGCCGCCCGCGTCGGAGCCGCTCACCGCGCAGCGGACGAGTTTTCCGGATTGCGAGGCGGTGAGTGGGAGCGTCGCCGATGATGCGCCGGCGATGGCCGTGAATGTTGTTCCGTCGGTCGATTCCTCCCACGCGTAGCTGATCGCGATGGGGTCGCTCTCGGCATCCGTCGCGGTGACGCCGGTGACCGTGAGAGTTTGGTCGAAGTACGCATTGCTTGCGGGAGACACCGTTGCGGCGGATACGACCGGACGCAGGTTTGGCGGCGCACCCTGGGTGCCGAAAACGGTGAGTGTCGCGCTTGTGAGCGTGCCCGTCGTTCCAGCGGCGCGGTCGGCGACGTTAAGCGTCCAGTTGCCTGCCGAGTTCTCGCCCCAACTTCGCACGCTGGAGAACGTCCAGTCGGCGTAATTGTCGCCAGTGTCGCCGTGTTTTTCAGCGAGGCGGCTCACCGTGCCGGAAGGGGAGGTGAGTGTCACGGTGAGTTGCCCGCGCGAAAGGTGGTTGATGTTCACTTTCACGGTCACCCGTTCCACGCGGATGTTGCTCGCGGAGAGATTGAATGTGCGCGTGACTCCCGTGGCGTTGTTGTCGGGAATGCTCACGGCGAGTCCCGTCTGCGCGGACGTCACCGATTGCTCTGAACCGAGATTTGTCCAGTTTGCGGCGAGGGCCACTGCGGCCTGCGCATTGATCAATCCCGCGCCGTATTTGTGATTGAAATGAAACCCTGCGCCGTTGTTCGACCAATCGGTATCTGTGGCGTGAATCTTCGTCGCGGAGCGCAGCAGAATCTCCTGCACGTCGCGCCAGCCGAGCGTCGGCTTGCTTTGCAAAACGAGCGCCACGACACCGGCGGCAAGCGGACACGCGGAAGATGTGCCGCCGAAGTCATTCGTGTAGTTTGCGTCGGGAATGAGTGTGCCGTTGTTGTAGCCGTTGGTGCCGGTGATGTCGGTGGTGGTGATGCCGAGAGTGCCGCCATCGCTGGGCGCGGTGATGAGCACATTCGCACCCGGCTCGCTGTAGTAGGATTGCGTGCCGTCGTTCGCCACGGCGGCTACGGCGATTGTGAAGCGCGAGTTTGCGTAGCCATCGTAGTTCGAGTTGTCGCCCACATCGCCGCCGTTTCCGGCCGCCCACAGAAACACGGTGCCAAGTCCGCCCCGCCCCGTATTTACGGCGTTCTCGAGGGCTGCTGCCATCAAGGGACCGGGGCCTTCGAGCGTCACGCCGTCGTCATTCGGACCCCAGCTGTTGCTTTTCAACTGGATGATATTGCTGCTCCAGTTTGAAGCATCGGCCTCGTCCTGATCGGTTCCGCCCGATCCGCCAATGAGCCGCAATCCCACGAGCGTAGCCTCCGGCGCAGCACCGGAAATTCCCAGGCCGTTGTTGCCGCGTCCCGCCGCGACGCCAGCGCAGGACGTGCCGTGATGATCCACGGTGACGTCCGGACTCGGGTCGTTCGGAGTCGCGTCATTCCAATCGTGGTCGTTCACAGTATCGACATTCGGCGAAAGATCGGGATGCGTGACCTGAAGCCCGTCGTCCACGATTCCAATGCGCACGCCGTTTCCCTTCCACGTGTCCCAGACGGAAACGACATTCACGTCCAGCCCCGGCGTGGTGGTGTTCCGGAGATGCCACTGGCTGGAAAAGAGCGGGTCATTTGGAACGAACCGCTTCGATTGCTTTCTCCGCAATTGCGGCGCGACTTGCGCAGCCGCGGCATCCGCCCCTGCCTCCGCGAAAACTTCCAGCGCACGCGCAACTCCCGTGGTCTCAAAAATCCGCCAGCCCGGCGAGGAGGCCAGCGGCCCGCGGTCTGCGAGCCCATGCCGCGCTGCAAACGCCGCGGCATCAGCGCCGGGGCGCAGTTTCACCGCGAGGCGGTTTGTCACGATCCGCCGCGTGAACTCCGAGCGTGCGCGACCTTCCTCATACAGCACCACTTCCGCATCCTCGCCAGTCCGCGCTTTGTGAGCTGCGGCAGCCTGACGGGCGGCCTCCGCATTCGCGAGCGGCGGAAGTTTTACCGGACGCGCCTTTCGCAAAGCATCCGAAGCCGAGATTTCGTCGGTAGCCACGACAAACGCGCGCAAGCCGGCGCCATCCGGAAGCACATGGCGCTCTGCGAGCGGAGCCGCCCACACGGGGGATGAGGCGAGCACGCACAGGAGTATGGGAGCGAAGGGTGAGGACGGGATTTTCACAGCCTGCACCCTACACAAGGGTCGAGGCCTCGCAAGTTACGGCACTTTTAAGCGCGCCAGCAATCGCATGCCTTCCGTGAACATCACGACTGCGCTGTGGCGACAGGCCCGCGCTCGAGTTTGAGTGGCAATCGTATCTGGACTCGTCGCCGATGCCATCGACCCATCTCGGGCAGTCTCCGAAAACACGGGGCCAGCTTCAGGACCGAGGAGAACTGGTTCAGGTCTGAGGTGAACTGGTTCGGGGCAGTGTGACGGTATGCGGGTAATCTTCGCGCAGCCCGCGGGTGCTGTGCGTGAATCACGTCGCTCGATGGTCGTCGCTATGGGCGGCTTCTACGCAGAGGATCCCGCGAGCGGGTTCCGGTACCTGTCGAAGCCACTTTGGTTTCAGGCTCGGGAATTTTTGCTGGCTTCGCAGTGCCGGCGACTACACGCTCAGTGAAACCGGAAAAATGCGCAGCGGGTCGAGGTCGGGATCGTTAAGGGCGTAATCTTTCAGCTTCTTATCCATGGCAAAGCTCACGTCGAGATGCGCGCGGGCTTCGTCGAGATTCCCAAGTTTGGCTGCGTAGCAGGCGAGGTTGTAATGGTAAGTCGCCTCTGCTTTGAGCGCGGATGGTCCGTTGAGGAGGATTTCCCGCGCGGCGCTCGTGTTGCCGAGTTCGTGCATGCAGAAGGCCGAATGAATGTAACCGGCGGACTTTTCGGGAACGAGCCGGCAAAGCTCCTGTCCCACGGGCAGCGCATCCTTCCAGCGCCTGGCCTGCATTAGCACGGAGAGCCGGGTTTCGATCACTACGGGATCGAGTTGTTGCTGTGAGGGTAGCGATTCAAGTTCCTCGAGCGCGAGGTCGGGGAGGCCGAGTTCGCTGTATCCCTGGGCGGCTACGAGGATTCGTTGTTGGAAAACATCCATGGTTGCGGCGTTTGCGTGCTACCGTGTGCGTCTCTTAGACAACCGGCGGCCCGCTGCATGCAAGCCAGAAAACCTCCCAAATTGCGGTGGCTTCGGCTTGCCGTGCTTCTCGCACGTGGCATATTCCGCCAGCCATTGTCCCCGTAGTTCAATGGATAGAACAGCGGTTTC
>SXWH01000287.1 GCA_005791535.1 Verrucomicrobiaceae bacterium
CAGCGACCAGGCGACGGACATTCCGCAAGCGGTCCAGCGGGTAATCGACGCGGCACAGCGGCAGGACGCGGCTCAGAAACATCTGTATTTGATCACCGATGCGCAGGCCACCGGCTGGAAGGGCACCGGTGCAACGCGCGCACTGCTTGAGCCGGTGAAAAAGGAGATTCTGTCGCGGATCATCCTCGTCGGCGAAAGCGAGGAGCGAAATCTCGCGGTGACAGGTCTCCGCCTCGGCAGCGCGCTTGCCACGGTGAATCAGCCGCTGCGATTTGAAGCAACCGTTGCAAACTTTGGCACGGAGGCCGCGACGAATGTCGGCGTGAGCCTCGCAATCGATGAGGAACCGCCGTCCGACGAGCAGACGCTCGAAAACATCCCCGCCGGCGGGGAGCAGAAGACAATCGCGCTGCTCGCGACCTTTCGGGAGCCCGGATATCACACGGTCACGGTCCGCGTGCCCGGCGACCGCTGCACCTTCGATGATTCGCGCACGTTCGCGGTGAAGGTGATCGACGAGATTCACGTTTTGCTCGTGGACGGACAACCGGGAACCGAACCGCGCGAGAGCGAGGTATTCTATCTGCGCAATGCGCTCACCCCGGTTCCGCTGGAAATGCGTGATCGCTTTTTCATCAAGACAAAGACCATCGGAAGCGCGGAATTCGAGTCGGTCGCGCTGAAGGATTTCGATTCCGTCGTTCTGGCAAATGTCACAGACCTCTCACCAGCTGGGCTGAACTCGCTCGACGCTTACGTGCGGAACGGCGGCGGCCTGATGGTCTTCCCCGGCGAGCGAATCAACACGGCATTTTATAATGACCAAATGCACGCAGCGACCGGCTTGCTTCCCGCTGCGTTTGCCGAACCGCGAGGGGAAATCGCGCCACCGGATCGGCAGCAGGTTTTCTTCGGTCTCCAGACCTCGAACTACCAGCATCGGATCACCGAACCGTGGCGCGACGCAAAGGCCGGCTCGCTCGGCTCGGCGCAATTCTACAAGGCCCACGCGCTTCTGCCGCCCAAGGTGTCCGACATTCCTGCAAACACGGGAACGGCCGCTGTCATCGTGAACTTCATCTCGGGCGGAGCCGCGATGATGGAGAAGACCGTCGGCATGGGTCGCGTCGTTCAATTTGCCAGCACGGCGAGCGCGCGGTGGACGGATCTCCCCGTCCGACCGGTTTTTCTTCCGCTGATTCACCGGACACTTGGGCACATTCTGGCCCGGCAGGAGGAGCGGCTCAATGCGCGCGCTGGCACTGTTTTTTCGTATGCTCTAAAGCGGGATGCAACCGGACGAAGCTATACCCTGACGCCACCCGGCGGCACCGCAGCGCCGGGTGCGGTGGAACTCAAGGACGCTTTGCCATTCATCGAGACGCAGGACACCCAGATGGCGGGAACGTATTCCGTGCAGTTCGCCGATGAACCCGACAAGCCACTGCGATTTGCCACCTACACGGATCCGTCGGAGAGTGATCTTCGCTCGGTGCCAGCAGCGGATTTCAAGACACTCGGCACGGTCGCGCAAGTGACCCAGTGGTCGCCCGGCGCGGACCTGAAAAAGTCGCTGCAAACCGAGCGCACAGGCACGGAAATCTGGCTATGGGTCGCGTTCGCAGCTCTGGCACTTGCGATTCTGGAACTTCTGCTCGGCAACCGCTGGAGCCGCTCGAAATAGGCCTTACGGCTTGCTCCGGCGACGCATTCGTGCTCAGGGTTTCTGCCGCCATGAACATCAACCGTCGCAGCTTTCTCCAGTCCACTTCCACCGCATTTGCAGCATCAATCCTCGGCGCTTACGGGCAGGATCTCGTAAATCGCAAGCCCCGGCGTGTCGGGCTCATCGGTGCCGGATGGTACGGCAAAAGTGACCTTTGGCGCCTCGCGCAGGTTGCGCCCATCGACATCGTCGCAATCAGCGACCCGGACAAAAACATGCTCGCGGGCGCAGTGGAAATCGCGAAGCAGCGGCAAAAATCCGGCGCCGCACCGCGCACGTTCGGCGACTACCGGGAAATGTTGAAGCAGGAGAAGTTCGACATCGTCATCGTGGGTAGCCCCGACCATTGGCACTGCCTGCACGCCATCGCCGCGATGGAGGCCGGGGCCGATGTTTACTGCCAGAAGCCCATTAGCGTCGATGTGATGGAGGGCGAGGCGATGCTGGCATCCGCGCGAAAGCTGAAGCGCGTTGTTCAAATCGGCACGCAACGCAAAAGCACACCCCATTTGATCGATGCAAAGAAGCAAGTCATCGAAGGCGGCCTGCTCGGAAAGGTAGGCCACGTGGACATGTGCTGCTATTACCACATGCGCGCGAATGGAAACCCGCCCGTCGAGCCGGTTCCGGATTTCCTCGATTACGAAATGTGGACCGGTCCCGCGCCGCTGCGCCCTTACGATGGAATCCCGCATCGTCGCTGGTGGCGCACTTTTACCGAATACGGCAACGGAATCATGGGTGACATGTGCGTCCACATGTATGACACCGCGCGCTGGATGCTCGGGCTTGGGTGGCCGCGCAGCATCAGCTCAAACGGCGGCATCTTCGTGCAGAGGGATGGCAAATCGAACATCCCGGACACGCAGACCGCGACGTTTGAGCATGAGGGCGTGACGTGTTCCTGGACGCACCGTTCCTGGGGCCTGCCGACCGACCCGGACTACCCGTGGGCGCTCTTCATTCACGGCGAAAAGGGCACGCTCAAAGCGAGCACGATGCGGGCGGAATTCGTCCCCTTCGACAAAAAGGCCCAACCCATTCGCTTCGACTGCCTGTTCGAGAAGGAGCAATATCCCGAGGATGTCGGCGAAAAGGACATCGAACTGAATGCCGCGCCCGCCACGCGTCGCCACATGCTCGATTTTCTGGCCGCGATCGACCAGCGCAGCAAGCCCGTCGCGGATATCGAACAGGGCCACATTTCCACGGCGGCCTGCCTGCTCGCAAATGTCTCGATGAAACTCGGCGGTCGCGCGCTGTCCTACGATCCCGGGAAGCGCATCATCACCGGCGATGCGGCGGCCACGGAACTTCTGGCCCGCGCATACCGGGCTCCGTGGGCTCGTCCATCGCTCTGAGCGGCGGTTCGATGACTTTCCGATTGCGTTTTAAAGACCCCTGCTCATTTTTCGCCCGTGCCAATCAAACCGCAGAAATATCCCGGTAAACTCATCGCAGTGGAAGGCCTCGATGGCTCGGGAAAAAGCACACAAATCTACCTCGTGAAGCGCTGGCTGGAACTCTCGGGTGCCCGCGTCTTTTTCACCGAGTGGAACTCGTCCCGCCTCGTAAAACCGAGCACCAGCCGCGGGAAGACTGAAAAGCTGCTCACACCGACCACCTTCTCCCTTATCCACGCCACGGATTTTGCGGACCGTTATGAACGGCAGATTCTCCCGCTGCTAAAAGCCGGCTACATCGTGCTCGCCGACCGCTACGTCTTCACCGCGTACGCGCGCGACGTGGTGCGCGGAGTAGATCCCGCCTGGGTTGAGAGTCTTTACCGCTTCGCCTCACTGCCGGACCTCACGCTTTACTTCCGCGCCCCGCTTGAAGTCGCGCTCAACCGCATCCTCGAAGGCCGGCCGCAATTGAAGTTCCACGAAGCCGGTCTCGATATGGGCTGGAGCACGGACCCCTACGAAAGCTTCCGCCTTTTTCAGGGCCGCATCTTCGAGCAATATGAAAAAATGAGCCCGCGCTTCGGCTTCACGGTGATCGATGCCACCCGCGAGATTCACGATCAACAAACGGAAGTCCGCTCGATCATTCAGCGACACATCCGAATCAAGGAATTCAAACGCTGACCATGGCCGGAAAAATCGCACGAAACGCCCCCGCCAATCGCAGCCGGAAAATCACCTACGGATGCCCACTGCCGGAATTGCACACGACGAACCTTCCCGGAAAACTTTTCGTCGTCGAGGGCGCGGACGGATCCGGTCGTTCCACGCACATCCGGCTCCTCAGCGAATGGCTGGAATCAAACGGCCACGCGGTGGAACACATGGGACTTCGCCGCTCCCCGCTGCTTGCGAACGACATCGAGCAGGCGAAGCAGACGAACATTCTCACCCACACAACGATGTCGCTTTTCTACGCGACGGATTTCTTTGATCAGCTCGTCCACGAAATCATTCCGGCGCTCAGGGCCGGATATGTCGTCCTCGCGGACCGCTACATTTATACGCTCATGGCCCGCGACATCGTCCGCGGTTCGAGCCCGGAATGGACGCAAAATCTTTACAGCCCGGCGCTCATCCCCGACGCCGTTTGCTACCTCTCGGTGGAGCCAAAACAACTCGTCCTGCGTAATTTCGAAAAGAGCGCGAGCCTCGACTATTGGGAGAGTGGCATGGACCTCGGGCTTTCACGCGACATGTTCGACAGCTTCCTGCAATTCCAGCAACTCCTGCAGGCGGAGTTCACCCGCATGCAGAAGCGCTACGGCTTCGAGATCATCAATGCGAACCGCAACGTGCCTTCCGTTCAGAAAGCCCTCCGCACGCACCTCGGCCGCATCCTCGGAATCAGCGCCTGATTTTCGGGCATGACGAAGCGCATCCCCCGTGCTAGCAGCGACCTATGGCCCGCGCCCTCGCTTCATCCTTGAATCGCTTCAAAGCTCTCGCCGCACTCTTGCTTGTCGCAAGCGGACTCGCTTTTGCGGCTCCCATCGAACGCGTGCCGGTGGATTCGTCGAATTTGAAGAGCGTGGGGTTCGATGAAAAATCACGCGTCCTCGAAATCCAATTTCACCACGGCGGCATCTATCGCTACCACGATGTGCCCGCCGAAACCCACGCCGCGCTGATGAAGGCGGAGTCGAAAGGGAGATATTTTCAGACGAATATCCGGAACAAGTTTCGCTTTGAAAAAGTAGCCGCCGAAAAATGACAAAGGACGAGATTCGGCTCGTGGTGTTTATTCTCACGGCGCTCGTTGTCGGCGCAATCTACCGGCACTGGCGTATGGAGAATCCCGTCCCACCTCCCGAGCCCGCAGCGCCCGCGTCCAAGAAATGGGCGAAGCCACCCTACGTCTTTAAAAACAACAAGGAGATGGAGCAGGCCGCCCGTAACGTCGAAGCCGAGGACCGCGCGCTCGCACCAGGCGTCAATCCTCAGCCTTCTCCCCCGCCGCAGCCATCTTCACCAGACGCGGAGTAAACATCCCCATCACATCCACGAGGTCGGTCTGCGCAGCCATGACCGCGTGAATGTCTTTGTAAACACCCGGGCACTCGTCGATTCCCGCGCTCAGCAACTCGACACCCGCAGACTTCAGCTGCTTCCGGACGGCGCTCCACGTGAACGATTGCTGTGCTTTGGTACGGCTCATCACGCGGCCTGCGCCGTGCGAAGCGCTGTTCAGCGATTGTGCGTTACCGCGACCGCGAACGACGAAGCCGGGAGTCGCCATCGAACCGGGAATCACGCCGAGAACACCCGCACCGGCTGGCGTCGCGCCTTTGCGGTGGACGATCACCTCGCGGCCTTCATGCTGCTCCTTCCACGCGAAGTTGTGGTGATTTTCAATATCGAGCAGAACCGCGGCGCCGACTTTTTTCGTGATGTGTTTGTGGATGCACGCATGGTTTGCCGCGGCATAGCGGCCCATGAGTTCCATGGCCGCCCAATACTCCGCGCCGGGCTCACTCGCGAGGTCGAGCCACGCCAGATGCTTGAGCTGAGCGGGCAGCTTCGCGTGACGATCCATCGCGATGCGGCTGTAGTGCTGGCAGACTTGAGCCCCGGTTCCGCGCGAGCCGCTGTGCGAGAGCAGCGCGAGGTAGTTTCCCGGAGGAATCTCGCGCCCATCCTCGGCAAATCGGCGCGACTCCGCATCGCTCACCGTGAACTCGCCAAACTCCACGAAGTGATTCCCGGAACCCGAAGTCCCGAGCTGTTTCCACGCTTTCTCGCGGTAGTGCTTCGTGATTGGCGAGACCGTCCAGTCGTCATCCATCACGTCGTGATTCCGCCGAGATTCGAACTCTGCGCCCATGCCGAATCGCGTCTCGTCTTCGATGATATTCGCCAGCCGGTCGCGCATCCCCGCGAGCGTGCTCGCTTTGCGTTCGTAAACCGTGAGTTTCATCCGACACGCAATGTCCACTCCGACAGCGTAAGGAATCACGGCGTTCTCCGTCGCGAGCACGCCGCCGATGGGCAGGCCGTAGCCCACGTGCGCATCCGGCATGAGGGCGCCGGCGACCGAAACCTGAAGCGTGCAGGCATTCGCGAGCTGCGCAACGGCAGCCGCATCCAGCCCTTCACCCCATTGACGCCAAGGTGCAGGAGTCTCGCGCATTTTGAACGCAGGCTCGTAGACCTCACGAGCCAGTGCAGCGCGCAGCGAATCGCCGAGAAAAGCCTCCGGCTGCGCGACAATCGCCGCAATTTCCTCCGGGAGCCGCGACATATCCGCGCCGCTATCCCGAAGCGCGACAATCAGCGCGCCAGCTTCATCCAGCGCACGCTTCGGCACGCCTAGTTCGATAAGTTGTTTTGAGTTCATAAAAAGCATTAGTGGGAGAAATGAAGAAGCGTCCGCAGATTTCGCCGATTCCCTCAGATTCAAAAACCAAATCTGCGAGAATCTGCGCCATCTGCGGACACAAAACCTCACACAAGAAAGTGCTCCCAATCCGGCACGCCGTGCGTGTTGCGGATGAGCGCAGTCGCCGGCATCGGACGCGGTGCTACGGGCTTCCGCAGGAGCTTCAGTCCGGCCTCGTCCGGCGTCTTGTTCGCCTTGCGACTGTTCACCTCGCGGTGAGCGAGCACGCAGTTCTCCCAATCCGTCCGTCCGCCCCGCGAGCGTGGGACGATGTGATCGATGTTCCCCTCGCCCGGCTTCAGCGGACGGCCCGTGTATTGGCACACGCCGCCATCGCGCTCCCACAGCGACCGCCCGGAAAACGAGCGTCGCCGCATCGGCACTCTCGCGTAGTTCGTCGAGACAATCACCGTCGGCACGCGCAGTTCGCCGCGTACGGTTTTCACCACGCGGTCGTGTCCACGCACCGGCAGCGTGAGCCACTCGGCCCACAGCACCGGACGCATCGCACCATCGGGCTCAATATCGAGCCCCGAAGCCGCGCCGGTCGCCATCATGCAAAACGCCTCGGCAGGCGTCTTCACATGGATGGCCTGCCACGAGCGGTTCAGCACGAGGACAACGGGGAGTTGGATGATGTCGGACATATTCGTTTGTTTGCAAAATGCCGGATCACACTTCGGGTGCGGAGCGGTGTTCGTTCGAGAAAATTGATGGGAGCCGGTGAGCGTACTTCGTCACTCCCCGGCTCCGTTATGCTCAATCGAGAAACGCGACGTTCGCCATCTGGCGTGTCGCGCTTTCGGTATTCATCCAGACTGTGTGCCAGTCACGCAGCGTGATGGTGGCATGGTCGCTGTGACGAACGGTCCCGCGGACGTAAACTGCGGCATTTCGTTTCATCATACGCCATCCCCAGTGCCTCGCTGCACGCTTCTCGGCGATCAGTTTTCGATACTCCTTCTCACTGATTCCCTGCGGCCGATTGGCGCAGACGTACACCGTCTCGCCTCCCGACCGGAAAAGCTCCGCAACCATGTGCGGCTTTCCCGAGCCACGCCTCAGAGGCTCATTCCGTAGAATGAGCTTGGGGTCGGTCGTCATTGAAGGTGCGGGCACAAAGAACCATTCACCCTGACGGATGAACGCGCGGTTGTGCCGGCGTAGTCGCTGCCTCATGTCGAGTCCCGCGCTGTCCGCAGCCTGTCGAACAGGCACAGGTTGCAGCGCGGATTTCGCCTGGGCGACGCTTGAAGTTCCACCCGGCACCGCAGCGACAAACCACTCCCGCTCATCGTGTCCACACAGGAAGCGGTCTTTCGCTTCCGGCGTTTTCACAAGGAGAAGTAGGTGGCGGTCGCGTGGCTCGCATTGGAGCACGAGGGTGTCGAGTTGCGCCTGCCGCTCTACACTAAGCTGCATCTCGAAAAGCTGACCGTCTTTATCGGCAACAATATCGAGCGCGTAGTCCGTGCGTCGGCGTCGGCGCGGCACGTCTTCTGGACGAACAATTCGGAATCGCGCGCCCATCCGGGCGAACTGATTCACAATCGTATTCGTATTCATATTTTAATGTTCAGCCGGAACGCGCTGTTGCGCCCCGGCGTTGTATGGAATGTGTGGACCGTATTTCGATCCGTGATGTTTTTGCGTTTTTTTGATGATTCATTGGTTTGATTTGGTCGGTGTTGAGAATTCATGGAGCACGACCCCGGCGGAGACCGATTTCTCCGCCGGGGCATTTTTTCTCCTCACTCTAATTGTTCGGCGCGGGCTCGAAGGCCCCTTCCATCCAGCGTTGGAGGAAACGGTCGAGCGCACTGGAGTCGTTCGCTGGCTCGGCCCGCGAACGCAGGGCTTCGAGACGCGGCAGCTCGGCGGCGATGAATTCATTCAGCACCGGCACGGGCGCATCCACGTCCAGTTCATCGCTCGACATTTTGCGCGCGACGAGCGCGTCCACCGCGGCGCGCACTTCCGGTTCGTCGTCCAGCATTTCGAGCATGTCGGAAAACAGCATCGGCGCGGGGCCGAGGCCGCGGGCGATCCAGCGGCACGCGAGCAGCGGACGGAAGACGTAGAGATACTTCTTCAGCCGCACAGAATCGCGACCGCGCAGATAATCGCGCCAGTTTCCAAACGCCATGTGCAGGTAGTGCGCGAAGCATCGCTCGCTGGAATAGTAGTCCGCAGCGAGCGCGGAAAACTCCGCGTGAAACTGAGCGTCCTGCGCATACACGAGCGGCGATTTCAGCCATTCGAGCAGCGGCGGATTGCTCTTGCGGAGCAGACGCAGCGCTTTGCGAAGCTCCCATCCGCCGAGGTCCAGCTCCGGCGAACCGGGGCCGAATGGCTCGTCGAGCATCAGCTCCACGACATCGCGGTGGTTCTCCACACCGAGATACCAGTCGCGCTTGTGGACGTAGAGAAAGCGCACGTCCCAATCGCTATCGCGCGAGGCAAAACCCCACGCGCGACTTCCGCTTTCGCATGCGTAGAGCACGCGAAGGTTGCGCTCCTGCTCCAGCTTCTCCAGCTCGGCGCGAACGCGCGGTGATACGACATCGTCGTTCATAGTTTTCTCCTTCCTATTTTGTTTCTGAGGTTTGCAACTGTCGGCGATCTCGCTACCATCCACATCATGAGCAACGTCGCCGAAATCGAAGCAGCCATCACCGCACTCTCCATCCGTGAAGCGGAGGAGATTCGTGAATGGCTGGAACAATGGCTCGAAGACCAACAGCAAATGACCCCCGAGTTTCTCGCCTCCATCGAGCGCGGAAAAGCCGACATCGCCGCAGGAAATTCACGAACCGTTTCCGCTTCGTGAATCCCATGTGGGCGACACAAGTCTTCTCCAAAGAATTCGACACAGCGTTGAGCAAAATCCCCGCAGCGATGCAGTCGCTTATTGCCGACAAAATCACCGAAATGGGGCGGCGACTCGACTCGTTCCCCCACTATCGAATGACAGGGCGTTCCGAGTGTCGGCTGCGCATCGGCGACTACCGCGTGATTTACGAGTTCGATGCCGGGCGCGGGATTATTTACCTCATCACTCTCGGCCATCGCCGCGAGGTGTACCGCTGAGCACATCGCGCAGCACCGAGCCGGGGCCGCAGGGGTCGTCGAGCAATTGGCTCAACGGAACGCCTGCGAGTTTCTCTCCGGGCGGGATGGGCGTCTTCTCCCGCTTGCGACGGCGGGTCCGCCGCGCCGAAAGCATGGCGATGACGAGCACCGACGCGCAGTGCCCGAGGATGGTTGTAGTGTTCATGGAATTTGGGTTTCTAAAATGAACGCGCCCCGGCGGCGGACATGCCACCGGGGCGCGATTCGATTGATGTGTTCGCCCGCATTCCCATGACGGGAGGCGGGACTGTTTAGCGGCTTGCGAAGCCGATGCTCCGCTTCTCCGCGACCTGATGCTCCACGGGCGAGGGCTGGAGCACTTCTGCGAGCGTGAATTCCTCGGAGCCGTCGCGTGGTGAAAACGGGATCGCTTTCAGCGCTGCGAGCGCCGCGGCACGTTCGCGCGGAATCGGCGTGAAGCGCCGGTAATTCATCAGCCGTCCGGGCCGCTGAATCGCCGGGTCGAGCTGCTCCAGCCGGGCGTTTACCGAGCAGAGCAGGTGCACTTTCAACATGCGCCCGATGAGGCCGTCGGCGATGTTCAGCACCGCGGCCACCGCGTCGCGCTCCGAGCCGTGCCGGTTCAGCAGCACGCGCTCGGCGTCCTCCATCACGACCACTTTCACGCGGTCGGGATGAATGCGATTTTGCGCCTGCCAGAACGACATCCAGTCCGGCGAAGTGAGCGTCGCGTCGTTGTTCACCGGCAGCACGTAAAACAAATGCGTCTCGCGCAACCGCCTGAGGAGCTCCGAGACGAGGCTCGTCTTCCCCGTGCCCGGCGGGCCTTCGAGAATCGTGAGCCCGCCTGTGCGCGCAGCCGTGCGGCTGGAAAAATCCGCGACCCACTTGTGCACATCCGCACCGTAAGCGAGCGAGAGAAAGTCATCCCCCATCGCCTCCGGCACATTGCGCACAGCGTCGGCCGCGATATCCCCGCCATCGCGGCGGATCATGTAAAATGCGGCCTCCGCGGGCTTCGGCACCGCGCCCAGCACGGTCGTGAGCTCCGCCAGCAGCGCCTCGGCTTTCTCCGCGCTGCTCGCATAAATAAAACCCGCGCCGTAGCTGCGCGCCACAACATAAAGGTCGCGCGCAAACCGCAGGACGAGCCGGCTCCATTTCAGCGAGCCTTCATCCTGCCAGCGATAAGCGCGAAACACGCGGTAGGCGTACACCTCCGCGAGCGTCGCGAGGCCGGTCTCCGGATCGAGGTCAAACATGACTTCGTGGATCGGCTCGCCGGCAAACGCGGCACCCAGATCGGCGAGGTCGCTATCGAGCGCAAAATCGGCATTGAGATGGACATGGAGTTGCTCCTTCGCAGGCTCCGCAACGCGGCCCCGCACGCGCAGATCCGGCGCGAATCGGTTGAGTGAGGTGGTTTTCATAAAGTTGGATGTTTGAGGAGTGGAACGGCCGCAAATTGCTGCTTGCGAGGTCGCGCCCGCTATTGGGACGGCACGCCCGTCGGAGATTGGAGCGCAGTGCTGCGCGTGAGTGTGGGGTAAAAAACTGAATCGCCGTGAAAAACCAGCGGGACCGTGTGATAGACACGCGGCCCCGCTTGTGGTTTGAAAAAATTGAGCGAAACCAATGCACCATGGTCAAAGAAATCGGCGATCTGCCATCCAATGAAACGAAATACTAAACGAACTTTGGTTGCCGCAACTATGGTGCTGGCGCTCATCGCTGCTGTGGCATTGTTTTGGGGCTATTCGAAAGAGGAGGTGCGCCGTTTTCGGTCGCCGGACGGGCGATACGAGTGTGTCGTTACTCGATATCGCTACGAGCACTTCGTTCCGAGATTCCCCGGCCAGGGCTCGGACTACAGTTGCTTCCTGTCGATCTACAATTCCGGACGCCACTGCGGGACAATACCTGTTCCGATTGCTTGGATGATAAGGGACTTGGAGTGGGAGGAATCCGGTGCATCGATCAAAACCGTCGGCGAATGGGATTTTGAGAACCGCACGTGCTTTTACTGGTCTGAAGACCAGGAGGCACGGATATCGGGATTATAAGCAGTCACTGGAAGAAAAACGCCTGCGCCAAAGCCATCGGTGAATTCGGACGCTCGTAATCCGGGCTGGAAATTGGTAGTCGCGAAAGGAGTTGCACCTTCACTGGCGGCGTTCTCAACGCCGTGCCTCTTCTGTTGGGCTACGCGACCATTTGGGCATCTGCAGCCGGGCTTGCACCGGCTAGGACACGCTTGAAAGGCGTGGCGCTCGACTACTTTGCATTTGCAGACGTTTGGAAAATTGGCGGAACGCGGAGGGCATGCTCCCCATCACGCTTTGCGCGCGACGATGTCTTTAGCAAAGACTCCCGGCTCGGTTGCCGCTTTCATTTTGAAAGGAAGTTAGAGCGGCTGTCTCCCTTCGGTCGGCTGTCCGGTTCACGTTCCGTTTGATACTCCCGGTCGGATTTGCACCGACACTGAGCGCAGTTTAAGTGCGCTGCCTCTGCATTGGGCTACGGGAGCGGTTGTTTTCGAAAATGGTCCCTGCGGGGAGAATTGCACTCCCAAGGCTCATCGCTTCTGAGGCGAGCCAGTCTGCTGTTCCCGGTGAACCACGCAGGGTTTGGAAAATCTTTCGTGCGCTGGAAGTTGAACCGGACACACCACTCGGGTGCATTCGGTTCAACTTCCCCACGCATCGCATTCAGGATGGTATTGCGGTGTTCGCGTTCGAGGATCTGCGTTCGCCTGCCTCGGCTGAAATAGCACGAACTCACGGGCTTTCCTTTCAGGTGATACCAGCGATTCCAACCGCCTTTGAGGTCTAGGAATCGCCGCAGTTCTTCGATCCGCGTCTCGATTGAGGGATCCGGCAACGCGAGTTCCGAGACCATGTAGGGCTCGATGCGAAGTTCGAAAAGTTTCGGAAATGCGAAGTCCGCACGAAACGCTGGGCGCCCCCATTCGCTGTAGTGCCGGATGTCGAAGTATCCGAACCATCGCTCGGGAAGTCCGCACCGATACCACTCGCGATCGTGTATGAAGCGGAGCGGTTGCTCGATTTCAACAAGCCTCCGCCCACGGTATTCGTGCGTCTGAAAATCGGATCGGCGGCAGAGTTTCACGGTGTTAATGACGGCGAGTATTTCCGCGAGTGTTTCTGAGTCGTGGCGTCGCAGTGCTTGTTCGGTCATCGCGTACGTCCGGCGCCATCCGCGCTGGATGGGTTCTTCGAGTTTTACAACGGTGAATCGCCGCCGGGTAAGTTGATCGTATTCCCGCACTGCGGCGCGAATACGACGATCCTGAATGTCTTGTTGATTGAGCATGTGTGTAAGGTGAAATCTGGCGCTCACGGCAGGAGTCAAACCTGCAACCTCCGCGTTCGAAGCGCGGCGCGCTTTCAGTTACGCTACGCGAGCAAAAGTGGCGGAAGCCCGAGGTGCTGCCCCCCATCCGCCGGTGGCGGACAATCCGTTTTCAAGACGGTTCCGGCGCGCTGGTCCGGTTGAACTTCCGTGTAAAGTGGAGCGCGCGCCCGGACTCGCACCGGGTAAGAGCGGATTCGCAGCCCGCCGCCTCCACGACTTTGGCATGGCTCACATTCTGGAAAATTGGGGAGACCAGTGGGATTCGCACCCGACACGACAGCGGTCACAGCGCTGAATGCTGGCTTTTACATCATGGCCTCCGTTTGAAATTGGCGCTCCCGCATGGATTGCCGCTCCTGCGGCTACGCAGAATGCGCTCCGCGCTTTGTAAGAAGGCGCTATCGCGCCACGCGTTTGCACCACGATCCTCCGCCTCCGCACGGCGTGCATATCTTACACTTCGGAAGCTAAACTCAGCCGGAGGGGCATCCACAGACGCCCAACTTTCTCCGGCTTCAAAATGGCCGCTGGACCCGGCATCGCACCGGGATTTCCCGTTTTTCGGACGGGCGCATCGACTGACTCTGCCATCCAGCGAAATTTGAAAATAGTCCGGGCGGGAATCGAACCCGCGACCCCGCCCTTATAAAGAGCACGCTCTCTCCAATCTGAGCTACCGGACTGAGAGCGAAAGACTGGTCCTCGAGCGTGGTAACGCTCCGCGGTCTCGCGGTTATCGGCCGCGTGCTCTGCTTTTGAGCTACTCGAGGTGAAACTGGTGCGCCCGGCGGGTGCTTCCCCCGCGTGGTCCGATTTGGAAGATCGGTGCCTGGATGTTCGGCCACAGACGCATTTACTGAAATTGGTCGCGTGCCCCGGTGCTGCCCCGGGTTTCCCCTGATCCCAAGTCAGGTGGGTTCGCTGTCTCCCTCGCACGCGTTTTCATCGGACGATCCACAGACGACAAGAAGAGCGCGAAGCCCCCACGTTCACTCCGTATTCAGGCCACACCTCCGCGCCCCTCTTGCCGGCTGTGGATCTCGATGATGAAAAAATGGTGCGGCGTCCGGGTAATGCTCCCGACCGGCGAAATGCGCCGAGGTTACAGCTCGGTTCGCGTCTTTAGCGATCTACCGCCGCGTGAAATCTGGTCGCAGGGGCGGGAGTCGAACCCGCGCGTGGACGGCTTATGAGGCCGTTGCCTTTCCTCTTGGCGACCCTGCAATAGTCGAGGTTCCGCAGAGGAAGGCGGACGTCGCATGATTCGACCTGGCCACCTCCCTCTGCGTTTTCCCCCTCACAAAAATCCGACATTCGTCGGAAGATGAAATCTGGCACAGCGTCCCGGTGCCGCCCCGGGCGGGTCTGGTTTTGGAGGCCTGATTGCGCAAGCTGGCGCACGCTGTGTGAAAGTCTGGCCGCGAAGGGACGGATGATGCGGGCACAAATAGAGACTCTCCCGCCTTCACCCGCCGCCTTCGCGACTGACACAAAAGTTGTTGAGCCGCAGTCGCACCATCTTGCGGTCCGACTGCGGCTCTTTGTTTATAAAGAACGAACACCGCTGCCAGTTCGCCGACCCACCCGGGCCGGGACTCGCACCCGCAGGATTTCTCGGCGGATGTTTCGGTGTTTCGGGCACACCTCCCGTCGGCGCGGTGAAGCGCCACAAGCCCTTTGGATGTAAAAATTGATTCGATGGATTCATCGGAAGTGAGTGGGCCGGACAGGAGCGTGCGCGAGCGAAGGCTCCGCTCGCTATATGCTAGCAATGCCTTTACTTGACATAGCGTATAGACATGACAGCATGCGAATGGCTGCCGTTTCATACGCTCTTCCCTGCCGGGATTTGCCGGACCTGGTGGCCGACTCAGGCCCCGTCGTCAGTTGCCGCTGACGGCGGGGTCACTTCGTTATTGGATGAATGATTTCAGTTTCGATGTTCTATGGATGGAATCCTTTCGTTTGGATGATTTGAAAAAGTCGGAGCCGCGGGATTCTTCTGTTCTGCGGATGGCGATTCGGGCTCCGTGGCCTTTTCAGGAAAACAAAAAACCCTGTCCGCCTTCTAGCGAACAGGGTTTCTGGAAAAATTCTGATTTTCTGAAACTGCGGCTACGACGCCGCCCTGTTCGCCTCCCTTGCGAGTGTCGGATTGCTTTCAACTTTGCCGGGCATGTCATTGCGGGAATACCACTCGCTGCGTATAAAGCTCGCCCCACCACACTCAATCCCACTCAAACGGACCATCCCGTTGGCGGAAGCCACCGGCGCGGTGCGAATGAAAATGGAATGCAGTTGCGAGTTCATTGAAGTTGAATGTGGGCGTTGGTATATACAGGACTCTATAGTCCGTCAACAGGAATTTTCAAAAAGTTATATGTTTCTTTTTGTATAGGCAGAAAGCCGCCGAGCCTCGACTGCAATAAATAGAACAAGCCCACGCGTGGATGTGCCCTCGTTGCGAGATTAGAAACCTCGCCTGCTTTTCTACACCGTCGCGACTACGCGCGGCTCCGGAGCTTTATCGAGCGCCGCATCGGCAGCCGCCACTCCAAGAAGGTTCTTCGCCTCGAACTCTTTGCACCAGCCTTTGATCTCCGTGTCGTTGAAAATCTTCCCGATGACGCGGCGCAGAAGTCCTTTGAGGCTCGGCGATTCAAGGTCACGCAGGCTCTGGATGGCCTCCTCCTTGTAGCGCTCCAGCAAATCCCGGCAGCGCTCATCGGCTCCGAGCTCGCGGTAAACCTGCTCCACTTCCGAGACACTCGCAGTGCTCGTCCGCGACCAAAGCGCAGAGGTGATTTTTCGCTTGTCGCATTCGGCACGTTCGTGCGCGGTGGCAAGCAGAAGACTCGGACGCAGACCGGCAATGTCGCTCGTATCCTGAGTCTGACCGAGGTCCGCGAGGTCATCGCGGATCTGGTAAGCAATACCGAGCGCTTCGCTGTATTTATGAAGCACATCGCCGACCTCTTCGTGGTGATCGACTCCGGCGAAAATCGCGCCGATGCGGAGCGCGACCTCGAATGCGGGTGCGGTCTTCTTTTTGAAAATATCGAGCACTTGCAGACTGCTGAGAACGTCGGGATTCCGCGCCCAAAGCAACTCGGCGCCCTGCCCGCGACTAAGCTCGCGCTGGCCTTCCGCTGCGACCTGCAGCATTGCGGCGCGCTGCTCTGCGGAAAGCTTTGTTGCGGCGAGCAACCGGTATCCTTCGCCAATAAGCAGGTCGCCGACATTCAGAGCAACGGCGACGCCGTACTCCGTGTGGAGCGTAGGCTCGCCGTAGCGTGTGGCGTCCTCGTCCTCGATGTCGTCGTGAATGAGCGATGCTTTGTGAAAGCACTCCACAGCAACCGCGACCTTCTTCAAATCATCCGGCGTCTCCGCATCATTGCCGACCAGCGCGCGCCACGCTGCGACGGCGAGGAAAGGCCGCCAGCGCTTGCCCGCGCGGGAAAGCCACTCGCGCCCGATGCGTTCGCTTTCACCTTCGGCGGGGCCCATGATTTGCGCGAGCGCTTCGGGTTGGAACCAGGCATCCACGGAGTCGCGCAGAGTGCCGAGATCGAGTCGGCGTGTTTTGTCGTCGGCCGTGAGATGGATGTAATCCCACACCCAGTCGAGATCGACGGTTGTGTCAATGCAGTCGTCCTGCAACAGCGGCACGGCGACGCCCGGAATTGCTGCTGCCTCCATGTAGGGAAAACTGCGCTCGAGCACGCTGAGACACGAGATTCCCACGATGGCTTCGATCTGGCCGGTCTGAATGAGCGACATCACAATCGCGCTGCCTTCCGCGACGAGCACCGCGTAGCCAAGGCGCTCCGCTTCGTTTTGCAAATCCTGGATGCTGCATTGTCCGCACTGCTTGCACAGAAGGCCGAACTCATCAAATGGCGCGGGGCATTTGCTTTCCAGTCGCAGACACTTCGGCATGAGCAAAAGACGACGCTCAAACGGAACCGCCGCGAGCTGCTCGCGCCACAATTCATTATTAATGAGAACGCCGATGTAGTCGCGGTAGATGGGCGCACATCCGATGCGCTGCACGACACGATCGGCATGCTCGGCGAGTTCACTCACCGGAACCGGCGGCGTGGGACAATACTCCGCGACGTAGTTTCGCACAGCCTGGAGGATCGCTGTGCGTTCCTCGAGCGTCTGAGGGATATTTTTCTTCGGCTGACGATAACGCGGGGGCGCAACCGGCTTCGGCAGCGAGAGCGTGATTGGCGGAACAGGAGTGCGCGGTGCGGCTTCGGACATATGTGGACGTTACGTGGTTGTGGATGGGAATCGCAAGGACGGAGGTTTCTTTGCGTGCGTGATGTTTTCCCTTGTTGCGAAATTCCGTCGTTCGCGCCATGCATGAGCGTTCTCAAATGACCGATACAAAAGACAACGCCGCCGCAGATTCCACTCCGCCCGCGAGTGCCCGTGGATACAGGATGCCCGCCGAATGGGAGCCGCACGCCGCGACATGGCTGAGCTGGCCGCGACGCGAGGGAATCTCGTTCCCCGGCAAGGGCGCATACGACAAGGCGATGCCCGCGCTCGCGAAAATGGTGCATGCACTCGCCGACTCGGAGCCCGTGCACATCAACGTTTGCGACGCTGCGCACGAGGCCGACGTGAAAAAGATTCTTTCGAAAATCGGAGCGAAGACCGGTCACGTTACGTTTCATCACATCGCGATCAACGAGCCGTGGTGCCGCGACCACGGTCCGATTTTCGTAACCCGCGACGAATCCCCAAAGCTGCTCGCGCTCGACTGGGACTACAATGCATGGGGCATGAAATATCCCCCGTTCGATGACGATGATTATGTTCCGACGGCGATTGCGCAAAAGTTCGGACTGCCGGTGGAGTATCCCGGAATGATTCTCGAAGGCGGCTCCATTGATGTGAACGGAGCGGGGCTGCTGCTCACCACGCGAAGCTGCCTGCTCAACCAGAACCGCAATCCGGATCTCTCGCAGGCGCAGATCGAACAGAAGCTGCGCGACTGGCTCGGCGTGAAAGAAATCATCTGGCTCGGCGACGGCATCGAGGGCGACGACACCGATGGACACATCGACGATATTGCGCGGTTTGTGAGCGAGGACGAAATCGTCTGCGCATTCGAGGAAGACGAGAGCGATCCGAATCACGATCCGCTCAAGCAAAACTTCGACTACCTCGCGGGCCTCACCGAGCGCGGTTCGTCGAAGTCCCTGTCCGACCACGCCGATGCCGATGGCGATAACGACGCGATTCCCGGAGGAAACGAGGAGATTTCGCGCTTCGATGTTCACAAACTGCCGATGCCGCACAAGATCGTGCGCGACGGGCAGCGCCTTCCAGCGAGCTACGCGAATTTCTATATCGGGAACAAAGTGGTGCTGCTTCCCGTGTTCGCGGATTCGAATGATCGCTGGGCCGTTGCGATTCTAGAAAAGGCGTTTCCGAACCGCAAAGTTATCCCGATCGACTGCCGCGAGCTGATCTGGGGTCTCGGTGCATTCCACTGCCTCACCCAGCAGATGCCGGCAGTGTAGACGTCGGCGGGACGCACAATGCGTTCCGCGTCACGCACCAGCCGGACTCCTACGCTCCGGGGGTTTCAGGAGGAAGCCCGAGTTTTGATCGGAGCGAGTTGATTTCCTCCCGCATCGTTTCGCGACGCGCCTGGAGAACGCTGACGTGCTGCTTCGCCCGTTCCAGTCCCGCTTTAACGGCGTCCAACTCCGCGCGCAATGCGTCACGCTCCGAATCGACCGAATGCACGGTGTCGTAGTGCTTCTCCATTTCCGCCTGCAAGGCGATGTAAAGCGACCGGTTCTGCTCCTTCTCCACGCGAGCCTGCTTGAGCTGCTCCTGACAGGATCCCAGTTCCGTGTTCACCTTCGCCAGTTGCTCGGCAATCCGGAAGCGTTCCTCCTCGGCGATGCGGACTTTTTCATTCGCCGCAGCCGCAGCACGCTCCGCATGCTCGAATCTCGACTGCGCATCCTGCGCAATCCCGCGCGCCGCCTCCAGCCGCGCGAGCGCATCGTTGGCCTCGGTGTCACGCACCGCATACTTTGCAGTGAGCGCGTTCAGCCGCTCCGTCGCCTCGCGAAAATCCGCATCACGTGCATCCATGCCCTGCCGGACCGTTGCGGCTTCCTGCTTTGCCGCCGCGAGGTCGCGCTGCGCCGCATGCAGTTCCTCCAAAAGGCCGTCCACTCTCTGCTGGAGCTCTTTCGTTTCCTCCCTCAATTCGTCCGCGCTTGATGTGATTCGCTCGCGTTCCTGCGCAGCCGAGGCTGTCTCTTTTTGCAACGCAGCAATCTCAATCCGCGCCGCCTCCATTCCCGCGCTCATCTTCTCGATTGCGCGCTCACGCTCGTTGGAAATCGATCGCGCCTGCTCGGTGTCGAGCTTCGCCGCCTCAAGGGCACGCGACATCGAATCGGCCTGGCTTCGCGCAGCCGCCGCATCCTCCCGAGCTGCGCTCAGATCCCGCTTTGCGCCCTCCGCAGCAGCGGCTGAATCGCGGAATTGGTCGCGCTCTCTCGTCAGCGTTTCGCATTTCGCCACAAGCTCCGCCAGACGTGCGCCATCCTTGGCTGAATCAGCCTTCAATCGCTCGACCTCGGCCCGCAGAAAGCCGACTTCATCCACAGCCTTGTCGGCGTTGAGCTTGAGGCTGTCGCGCTCGGTCGTAACGGTTTCGAGCTGCTCTCTCAATCGATCCATCGCCTTCCGGTTCTCGTCCCACTTGGATGCAGTTACCCCGGAATTCGAGACAGCCGCCTTGAGTTCGATTCTCGCAAGTTCGAGCTCACCGCGCACCGACTCACGCTCCTGTTCCGCCTTCGAAAGGGCGTCGCGAAGCGAATCCACCGCCGCAATTTTTGCCGTGAGTTCATCACGCTCGCGCAGAGCGTCCGCGAGGTCGGCGGTCAGTTTTTGAAACTGCTTCTCAGTATCCGCTTCCACACTTGCCTGGAATGCGAGCTCGCTCTCGCGCTTTCTCAGACTGTCGCGCTCGGAAAGAGCCGTCCCGAGATCGCTGCGAAGCTTCTCCATCTCTGCGGAAACCCGCTCCTTTTCCAAACGCGACGCCTCGCCATCTTCACGCGCCTTTTGCGACTCCTGCCTCAGTTTCTCGGCCTCTTCCCTGAGACGCCGCGATTCCGCCACGGCATCATCGAGCTCCTTTTGGCGCGACGTAATCTGTTCGTACAGCGCGTCCACACTACCAGCCACGATTGCCAGTTTCCTGCGTTGAACGACCTCGACCGCCGCATCCGCGGCGACGGGAATCACCAGCGTGCTCTTGCACGACGGGCAGTCGATTCGGACACCGGCAGCCGATGAATCGACGGCGATTTTTTGTGCACACTCCGGGCAGCGGAATTTAATATCGGGCATAAGTTCGGATGAGGTCTTCTCTGGTTACTGCACATCCGGTGCCTTTTCTAGGATTAATGTCAGCCCCCGGCCAACCCTGTCGCAAGCGCCGCCAGATGCCGTTCCCAATTTCGTAGGAAGGTCATCTTTGAAAGCACACCACAAAGCACCTCGGGCGGGTTCTCGGTCCCGCGAAGGCACGCCTCAGTTTCTGTGATTAAAGTGCTCAGCTGCTCTGCGATGGACGTGTGCCGCCGGACAAGCGCCAGCCTCGCAGGCTCAAGAATCGCACGGGCCAGCGGTGAGGCGGCCTTTTCACGCGCAGCCGAGAACTGCTGCGCCTCGCGCTTGAGGCCGGCGATTTCCATGAACAAATCGCCCAGCTCCGCAGGCGGTCCCGCGCTTTCTGTCGCAATCCCGGGCGCGGTCAGTTCGAGGAAATGGCGGAGTCTCGAGACCGGATCACGCAGCGTCTGCCACGCTGCATTGAGCTCGGCAAATCCGTCCGCCGAGCCGCCGCCCGCATCCGGATGACGAGCGGCGCTCAGGCGATGAAATCGCTCCTTGAGTTCCTCTGCGTCGATCCACGCCGCACGGGACAGGCCCATCACTGCAAAATGATCCGTCACGCCGCGAAACTCTCCCCGCACGAGCAATGTGCCTCGGCGTTCGGGTTGGTCACTTTGAAGCCGCCCTTTTGCAAATCGTCCGAAAAATCCAGCACGCTGCCGCTGACGAAAAGCGCGCTCTTTGGATCAATGACGACGCGCACTTCCTGCGACATCACCATGATGTCGCGATTCGCCGGACCGTCCACGAGGTCCATCTTGTATTGGAGTCCCGAGCAGCCGCCGCCGATGACGGCCACACGCAGCGCACCATTCGGCCGCCCCTGCCGCGTGAGCAGCGAGGCAAGCTTCGCGCCCGCCTTCTCGGTGAGCTTCACGAGCTTCTCGTTGCCAATCTTGTAGTTCACCGCGGGTGCCGCGGTGTTGGTGGTCGTATCACTCATCACGCCACTCATAGCCCGTCACAAACTGCAGTGCAACGATGGCGACTCGCCAATCGTAAGATCGGCGTCTAAGAACCCGCACCATGCTCACCCGACTTCTTCTCATCGCCACGGCCGCAACCGCGCTTGCGGAGGATCGTTTCATCACCAATGCCCGACAGCTCATCCTCGAAGGCAAACGAAGCGGCGAGGGCTACTTTGATTCCGCCGGAAAGCGGATGATTTTCCAAAGCGAGCGCGAGGAGGGAAATCCGTTCTATCAAATGTACACGCTCGACCTCGAGAGCGGCGACACCGCGCGGGTCACGCCGGGCACCGGCAAAACGACGTGCGGCTTCTTCACCCCGACCGGCATCATTTTCGCCAGCACCCACGAAGACCCGGATGCCTTGGCAAAGCAGAAGGCCGAGCTGGATTTTCGCGCCAGCGGGAAGCAGCGCCGCTATGCGTGGGATTACGATGCGGCGATGGATATCTTCGCGGCGAAAGCCGATGGCTCCGGCGCGGTGAATCTCACGAAATCGCCCGGCTATGATGCGGAAGGCGCTGTTTCGCCGGACGGAAAGCAAATCGTCTTCTGCTCGCTGCGCGGAGCTTACGGGCGCGAGTTGAACGCCGAGGAGAAGGCGCGACTGGAGAAGGACCCGGCGTGGTTTGGCGACATCTACATCATGAACGCCGACGGCTCGAACGTGCGGCAGCTTACAAAGTCGCCGGGCTACGATGGCGGCCCGTTTTTCTCGCCGGACGGATCGCGCATCGTGTGGCGGCGTTTCGACGCGAGCGGCATGAATGCGGATGTGTTCACGATGAAGACCGACGGCACCGATGTGCGGCAAATCACGGACTTCAAGTGCATGTCGTGGGCACCGTATTTCCACCCGAGCGGGAAATACATCATCTTCACCGCCAACAAGCATGGCTTTGAGAACTTCGAGCTCTTCATCGCCGACGCCGAAGGTGGAAAGGAACCCGTGCGCGTGACGGAGACTCCGGGCTTTGACGGCCTGCCCGTCTTTTCGCCCGATGGCAAAAAGCTCTCGTGGGCGAGCGGTCGCACAGCGGATGGAAAATCGCAGATTTTCCTCGCGGAGTGGAATCACGAAGCCGCGCTCGCTGCTGTAACCGGTTCCGATTCCAAGCCCGCACCCGCAAAGGATGCGAAGCCCGACATCTCGGCAGCGGACTTGCGCAATCAGGTCGAGTTTCTCGCGAGCGACGCCCTGGCCGGTCGCGGAACTGGAACCGATGGCTCGAAGGCGGCGGCGGCGTTCATTTCCGATTACTTGAAACGCGCCGGGCTCCAGCCGCTACCGGGGCGCACGGACTTTTTCCACGAATTCGAGTTCAACGCGGGCGAGCGGCTCATTCCCGGCCAGACCGCGATGAAGCTCGGCAACGACGCGGCGAAGCTGGATGTGGATTTCCGACCGCTTCCGTTCAGCTCGAACGAAACGGTGGAAGGCGAAGTCGTTTTCGCGGGCTACGGACTCAGCGCGCCCGAGAGCGGCACGCAGCAGCGCTACAGCAGCTTTGAGGGTCTCGATGTGAAGGACAAAATCGTGCTGCTCCTGCGGTACGTCCCGGAAGGCGTGGAGCCCGCGCGGCGTGCACACCTCAACCGCTATTCCGGCCTCCGCTACAAAGTCATGATGGCCCGCGAGCGCGGCGCGAAAGGCGTGCTCGTCGTCACCGGCCCCAACTCGCCCAACGCCGGCGAACTGCTCCCGCTCACCGGCGACGGCTCAAGCGCCGACAGCGGACTCCCCGCTTTGAGCATCAGCGGCGCAATGGCGGATCGGCTGTTCAAGCTCGCCGGCAAGGACCTCAAAACCATCCAGTCCGCGCTCGATATCGAGAACCCGCACGCCGAGGGTTCGTTCACCGTTCCGGGCGTAAAGGTCAGCTTCACCGCCGGAATCGAGCACATCAAAAAGACCGACCGCAACGTGGTCGCCTGCATCCCCGGCGAGACCGACGAATGGGTCACCATCGGCGCACACTACGATCACCTCGGCCTCGGCAAGGGCGGCAACTCGCTCGCCCGCGCAGGCGAGGAGGCGAAGATTCACTACGGCGCGGACGACAATGCGAGCGGCACCGCCGCCGTCCTCGAAATGGCACACCAGCTCGCAGTCGGGCCGAAGCCAAAGCGCGGCATCATTTTCGCCCTGTGGAGCGGCGAGGAAATGGGACTGCTCGGCTCCGCAGCGTTTGCAAACAAGCCGCCCGTGCCCATGGAGAAGGTCGCGGCCTACATCAACTTCGACATGGTCGGACGCCTCCGTGACAACAAGCTCATCATGCAGGCCACCGGCTCCTCCACGCTCTGGCCGAAGCTCCTTGAGAAACGCAACGTCGCCGCGGGATTCGCGCTCACCCTGCAAACCGACCCGTATCTCCCGACCGACGTCACGAGCTTCTACCCGAAGAAAGTTCCCGTCCTCAATTTCTTCACCGGCTCCCACGAGGATTACCATCGCCCGACCGACACGCCCGACAAAATCGACTACGACGGCCTCGAGCGCATCGCGAAGTTTGCAAAGGGCATCGCACTCGACGTCGCAAACTCGCCCGAACGTCCACCCTTCTCGCGAGTCGAGCGCAGCGACGCCGGCGGCGGCTCGCGCGACAACCTCCGCGCCTACCTCGGCAGCATCCCGGATTACGCGCAGGAAGTCGTCGGCGTGAAACTCAGCGGCGTCCGCCCCGGCAGCCCTGCGGAAAAGGCGGGCATCAAATCCGGCGACGTCGTCGTCGAGTTCGCCGGGCAGAAGATCAAAAATATCTACGACTACACCTACGCGCTTGATGCCGTCAAAATCGGCCAGCCCGTGAAAGTCACCGTCCAGCGCGACGGCAAGCCGGTGGAGATCACCGTGACGCCGGAAGCGCGGAAGTAACCGCTACCGCAGCAGGTCCTCGATTTCCGTCATGCTCAGCCCTTCCATCAGCGGGGCTTCGCTTTCGATGGTGGCTTCGATGGCTGCGCGCTTCTTCGCCTGCAGCGCGAGAATCTTCTCCTCCACGGTGTCGCGGGCGATGAGCTTGTAGCTGGTCACGACCTTCTTCTGGCCGATGCGGTGCGCGCGATCGGTGGCCTGTGCTTCCACGGCGGGGTTCCACCATGGGTCGAAGTGGATGACCGTGTCGGCGGCGG
>SXWH01000288.1 GCA_005791535.1 Verrucomicrobiaceae bacterium
TATTGGATTGCGGCCTGGATGAGGCGGATGGTGCCGACTTGGGAGACCGGTTTGATGCCGATGCCGACCGTGGGCGGGTAGTGTTCCATCGTGTGCTCGGGGGCGGCGAGCTTCATGTAGTCAACGACTGACTTGCTGGTGCCGAAGCGGATTTTTTTGAAGTCTTTGGGGAACGTTTGGGCGATGAAGTCGAGCACTTGCTGGGCTTCGGGTGTCCCGCCGGCGTATTCGAGTCCCGCGTAGATGTCCTCGGTGTTCTCGCGGAAGATGACCATGTCCACCGCCTCGGGGCGTTTTACCGGTGAGGGGACGCCGGTGAAGTATTGGACGGGGCGGAGGCAGACATAGAGGTCGAGCATTTGCCGGAGGGCGACATTGAGCGACCGGATGCCGCCGCCGACCGGCGTGGTGAGGGGTCCTTTGATCCCGACGAGGAATTCCTTGAACGCTTCGACGGTGTCGTCGGGCAGCCAGTTGTTGAATTTTGTGAATGCGGTCTCGCCGGCGAACACTTCCATCCAGGCGATTTTCTTTGCGCCGCCGTAGGCTTTCTCAACGGCTGCATCGAGGACCCGAACGCTGCTGGCCCAGATGTCGGGACCGGTGCCGTCGCCCCGGATGAAGGGGACGATGGGGTTGTTGGGGACGGTGAGTTTTCCGCCGCTGATGGTGATCTTTTCGCCCGTGGGCACTGCGCAGGTTGTGTAAGTGGACATCGTTTTTTTAAGAAAATGGGGCGGCGGTTTAGCACGGTCGGGGGGCTTTGGGAATGAGTAATCTCGCGGTGCGGGGTTATGGGGCGTCCGGGCCGGCGAGTGTGAGTTCGGTGAGCTTGATACGGCCGTCTTCGCGAACGAATCGCGCGGTGATGCGCGCGGGTGTATTGCGTTCGCACTCGACTCGAACGACGAGGGTGCCGGGTGGAGCGTCGCCGGGCACGGGTGTGCGCGCACCGAGCCTGCCGAATTTTTCACCGAAGCCGTGCGTGTATCTTTCCGCGAAGGTGGCAGGTCGATCCGCCGGGATGTTTGCGCTGGCGAAGTGGGTGTAGAAGCCGCGCGCATCGCCCCGCTGCCAGTCGTCGAGCGCGGCTTCCAGGACTTCGCGCATGGCGGGCAGATCGGCGGAAGAGGGCGTCTCTTTGCGCGAGCCGGGCCAGAAAGCGAAGGCGATGACGAGCAGATTGAGCGCGGCGAGAAACAGGAAACCGTTGAGGAGTTTCCGCGCGGCCTTGAGGGCCTCCGGGGAGTTCGGCGCGGCCGGCTGCATGCCTCAGGCGAGGACCTGCGCGCGGTCGATGCCGTACAGTTCGAAGACGCGGACGATCGAGTCTTCGATGAGGTTGTTCGGACAACTCGCGCCGGCCGTAATACCGACGACCACAGGCGCCGGAGGGAGCCAGTTCGCAGTCTCGACCTCGGCTTTTTTGTGCTGATCGAAGTGCACGATTCGCTCGCGGCTCTCCATTTTCCCCGCATTGCGGATGAAGAATGTCGGGAGGACGGCCTCGCCCATTTCCGCGAGGTGTGAGGTGTTCGAACTGTTGTAACCGCCGACCACAAGCAGGAGGTTCATTTTCTCGCCGAGCATGTCTTTCAGCGCATCCTGGCGCTCCTGCGTCGCACCGCAGATGGTGTCGAAAAAACGGTAGTTGGTGGTGGTCCCGGCATCGCGATCTTTAATCGCAGCCATGATGCGGCGCTGCACTTCCTCGGTCTCGCCGCGCATCATGGTGGTCTGGTTTGCCACACCGACGCGCTGAAGATGCTTGTCGGGGTCGAAGCCCTCGCTCATCGCGCCCTCGAATCGCGCAAGGAACTCCGCGCGCCGCGCAGCATCGCCGCCGCGGCGGATGTAGTCGCAAACGAAGTCCGTATCGGCCAGCGTGAGAACGATGAGATAGTGGCCCTTTCCACCAAGGACCGCGTGGCTCGCCGTGGCGCGTGTCTCTTCATGCGAAGCCTTGCCGTGGATGATGCTGGTCATGTCCTCGCTGGCGTTTTGCTTCACGCGCTTCCACACACTCATCACATCGCCGCACGTGGTGTCCACGATTTGCACCCCGCATTGCTTGAGCTTCGCCAGCGTGCCCACATCGGTCCCGAAGGCAGGCACAATGACCACGTCATCGGGCGTGAGCCCATCCACATGCGCCGTGCGGTCCGGCCCGACGATGTTCACGATGCCCATATCGGCGATCTGGCGGTTCACCTCGGGGTTGTGGATGATTTCGCCGAGGATGAAGACGCGCTTTTCGGCAAAGACCTTGCGCGCCGCGTAGGCGAGGTCGATCGCACGCTCGACGCCGTAGCAAAAGCCGAACTGCTTCGCGAGTTTCACCGTCACGCCGCCGACGGAAAGCACGCCGCCATTCGCGCGAACGCGCTCCACGACCTCGCTGCGATAGTGTGTTTCCACCTGCGCCTGCACAGCCGCCATGACGTCGGGCGTGCGCAGATTTACGCGTTTGACAGGCAGCGGTGAATTGGTGGTCTCGGACATGATGCGGCCGACTGTGGTGCATTCGCGCGCACCGCGCAACCCTACGCCAGCGTCTTCGCGAGAATTGCCGCGGCTTCGTCGATTTGTGCGCGTGTCACATTCAAAGGCGGCAGCCAGCGGAGCGCGTGCGTGCCGCTCGGGATGACAAGCAGGCCCGCCTCGTGCAGGCGATCGACCATCCACAAACTCGGCGCACGGTCACAGCCGGTCGAAAAATCGGGCGCGAGCTCGATGCCAAGCATCAGGCCGATGCCTCGGACTTCCTTGATCTTCGGCGAGGCAATCTTCCGCAGGACTTCGAGCGCGTAAGCCCCGACAGTGCGCGCGTTTTCGAGCATTCCTTCCTCCTCGACTACGGCGAGCACTTCATTCGCGCCCGCACAGACGAGCGGCGTGCCGCCAAATGTGGTGCCGTGGCTGCCGGGGCCGAGCAGGTCGCAGAGCTTCTTTTTCGTCCCGTCCTTCAGCGTCACTTCGCGCTCGCTCGCCCAAATCGCGCCGAGCGGGAAACCGCCCGCGATTCCCTTCGCCCACGAGACGGCGTCGGGCATCACGTCGGGGGCGATGGTTTTCCATCCGCACCAGTCGCCGGTGCGTCCGAGGCCGCACTGCACTTCATCGAAAAAGAGCAGCAGCCCGCGCTCGTCGCACAACTGGCGTGCGAGCCGCAAAAACTCCGGCGTCGCGGGATGAATGCCGCTTTCACCCTGCACAGGCTCGAACATCACCGCAACCACGCCCGGCTGCGCAACGGCTGCGCGCAGGCCGTCGCAGTCGTTGAAAGCCACGTACCCGTCTTCGGATGGCGCGACCGCAAAACCCTGCACGATGGGCTCGAAGCCCTTCTTCACTTTGTCCTGCCCTGTCGCCGAGATGCCGCCGAGCGTGCGCCCGTGAAAGCTCCCGCGCATCGTCACGATGCCGATTCGAGGACCGCCGGCGGTTTCATTCCCGAACTTGCGCGCGAGTTTGTAGAGCGCTTCGTTTGCCTCCGCACCGCTATTGCAAAAGAACGCCTTGCCCGGACCGGTGAGCCGCACGAGACGCTCGGCGAGTTCACCTTGCGGGCGTGTGAAATAGAGGTTGGAGACATGCACGAGCGTTCCGATTTGCTCCTGCATCTTCGCAATGACGCGCGGATGACAATGACCCACACTCGTTACTGCGATACCTGCGCCAAAATCGAGGTACCGCTTTCCGCTTTCATCCCAGACTTCGCAGCCGCTGCCGCGCGCGAGATTCAATTCAAACCGGCCGTAGGTTTGGATGACGTATCGATCGTAAAGTTCGCGCGTTGGAATGTTGCTCATTTCGTAGGCCGCGCAGATTCATTTCCCGCGTCGCGAATGCGAGCGAAAAATTGCGGCGGCTTCGCCAATTCGCGCATAGCTGCGGATTTCCGCATCGTCATCGGATTCCCGCTGGAAAACAGCGGGCTTTCGGGCATTGGTAACTGCGATGAGATGGACGATGGCCGGATTCGCGGTTGCCTTTCCCGCGCTCGCTTTTGCGACGCAGCCCACGGACGTGTCCTCGAGCCTCGAAAAGATTCGCGACGAATACGACGTGCCGGCGCTCGCCGCTGCGGCGTTCGACGAAGGTGAACTGGTCGCCATCGGCGCAGACGGAGTGCGAAACGTGAAGCGCAACACCGAGGTCACCGATGACGACTTGTGGATTCTCAGTTCCTGCACGAAAAGCATGACAGCCAGTGTTGCGGCAATGCTTGTCGAGGACGGCGTGATCAAATGGACATCGACCTTGGGTGAAACATTTCCCGACGTCAGCGAATGCATGCATGCGGACTGGCGGGACGTCACTCTTGAGCAACTTTTGACCCATCGCGGCGGCGCGCCGCACGAACCGCCAGCCGTTTTGCAAAAAGCAGCCGAGGCCCGTGCAGGGACGCCTCGAATGCAGCGATTTGAATTTCTCGTCGGACTCACCGGACGCAAGCCCGCCGCGGAACCGGGGACGAAGTGGATCTACAGCGACAGTGGTTACGCAATGGCCGGCGCCATGCTGGAACGTGCTGCCAACCGTGACTTTGAGGGCCTGATGCGCGACCGTCTTTTCACACCGCTCGGGCTGAAGAGCGCGGGGTTTGGGCCGCCCGCGACGCCGGACAAGGCTGACCAACCGTGGGGACACCACGGCTACGAATCGCCCTTCAAACCGGTCGTGCCAGGGCCGGATGCCGACTACCCGCCCACATTCGCGCCGGCGGCGACCGTACATATGAGCGTCACCGACTTCGCACGCTACGCGAACTGGCATGTGCAAGGCGATCGGGGCCACGCGCCGCTGCTGACACACTCCTCGTTCTCCAAATTGCATACCCCACCCGATGGTCAGGAATATGCGATGGGATGGGCAGTTACAAATCGTCGCTGGGCCGGCGGCAGAACTCTGATGCACAGTGGCGAGAATACAAACTTCTACGCGGTCATGTGGTTGAGCCCGGGTGAAAACACGTGCTTCGTTGCTGTTTGCAATGCTGACTGCGCCGATGCCGAGACTGCGTGCGATGCGGCAATAAGGCTGCTCATCAATCGCTTCTAAAAAACGGTCGTCCGCTTGAACGATTCGGCATTTAATACGCTCAATATGAGCGGAAGCCGGGCCGCCGGACATCGGGATGCGCCCGAAAAAGCAACGAGTACGCTGAATATGAGCGAAACTTTTTTCTGCCATTCCGGAAACCAGTCGCTACATCCCTGCGTCATATTGCAGTGCCGTCGGCGCAGAAACGGTGTCCGCACGTCCTTCGATACTTACGAAACAACATCAGGAAACAATCTATGAAACTGAACCTCAATAAGGTCCTCATGCCCGTCACCGCGCTCGCGGTGTCTTGGTCATTCATCGCGTGCGACAAACCCGCGGAGAAGCCCGCGAACCCAGCTCCGGAACAACCGTCAAAGCCCGCTGAACCGGCCAAACCCGCCGATTCGGCCAAGCCGGCAGCGGAGGCATCGAAGCCAGCCGCGGCAACACCCACCCCGGCAGCGCCCGCAGCACCTGCGGCGGATATCGCAAAGCTTCGCGAGATTTATGGTTTCGCAGCACGCCTGCCGAAGGACGTGGAAATGTTCTCGGGGAACTACCGCATGCTCGACGTCTGGAGTTCTGTCGCGAACAGCAAGTGGGCCGCGACCGTGATCGATTTGCTCGGCAAGCAGCCCGAGGGTCAGCGGATGACCGAGCAGTGGAACTCGCCGCAGGCAAAGCAGGGACGCGACATCATCTCCGCGTTTCTCGGAAACGAGTTCTTCTTCGCTGGCGCATCCGGCTTCTCCGCAAAGGCCGCACCGCTGATCGAGCTTCAGCAGAAGGTGATGGAGCTCCAGCTGGAGGCCATCGTCACGGGCGGAATGCTCGGAGGAAATCCCGCCGACACGAACAAGGCGATGATGCGCGTTTTCAAGGACAATGCCACGGACCTCATCCCGAAGCTCACGAAGCTCGAAATGCCTCCGCTGCTTATGGGATTCAAGGCAGGTCGGATTCGCGCGGATTTTGACGGATTCATCAAGAAGGGTCTTGAGTCCGGAAACCTGCCGCCCGGCGTCGAGCAGGGCACTTTTAAGGTCGGAAACTACGACTTCCAGTCACTCAGCGTCACCGTCCGCAAGGTTGTCCCGCAATTCCAGGAGGCAAACATGCAGCTCGAATTCAAGGAGTTGCTTGGCGACGAAGCGGCGGCGAAAGCGGCTGTGGATGCGCTGATGGCGAAGCGCTTCGAGTTTTCATGGGGATGGGTCGATGACTACCTCGTGATGGGACTCGGCACCGACCACGCACACGTGAAGCTCGCCGCGGGCGACGCCGACAGCGTGCTCGCGAACCCCGAAGTCGCCGCACGCGCCTCTGCTTTCGCAGGCAAGAATCCAATCAGCCTGGCCTACACGGCGAAGGCGATGTTCGACGCCATGAGCAAGCCAATGGAGCTCGCAAAGCCCTTCGCGCAGGTCACCGCATCGCTTCAAGGCATCCTTCCGCCCGACGCAGTCAAAGGGATGACCGACGACGTGAAGAAGATGGAAGGCAAGGTGCAGGACCTCTTCAAAACCGTGAATTCCTCCGCGATTGGCGTTACCTACATCGACGGTGGAATCCACATGGACATGCTCGGCGGCCCGCGCTCGGCAAACGCTGCCGCGTCGCAACCGCTCGCATTCTCATCGCTCATCACCCCGACGACGGCATTGTCGGTGGTCGGTCGCAGCAACGGAACCAACAGCGCGAAGACCGCCGACCTCATTGAGGAAGGCACCGCAATGCTGTGGGGCTGGTATGAAAAATACGGCCGCACGATGGTCCCGGAGGACGGCAAGCAAAACGCAGCAATGGTCGAAGCCATGGCCATTCCGATGGTCAAGGAGTTCTGGAAATCCTGCCGCGTCCTAGGGAAGGCGCTCGGCGATAATTCAGCAATGCTCGTGGATCTCAACGGCTCAATGCCACCGCTTCCGAATGCCCCGAAGGTGGTGCTCGACGGCGGCAAGATGCCCCGCATCGCCATCGTGATGGACCTCAAGGACCGCGCCGCACTCGGCGAGGCTTGGAAGGGATTCGAGAAACTCATCAAACAGGGCATCGCGCTCATTCCCGCTGGCGCAGACGCTCCGCCGGCTCCCGAGCCGAAGGTGAAAACCGAGGGCGACCTCGAGATTCACTATGTGGAGCTTCCAGTCCAACTCGGCGACATGCTCCCGCACATCGCCATCTCGAAAGACAAATGGATCATGAGCACATCGCCGAACTACAGCGCTGAACTCGCGAAGCAGGCGGCATCGGGCAGTCTGAAAGCCGATGCCGAAATGCAGATGAACCTTGGCGGCATCGCCACATTCGCCGAACACTGGGTGAAACTCGCTGCATCGAATCCGACGGAGTTCTTCCAGAATCCTGGAGCAGCCGAGTACTTCCAAAAGAATAAGGAAACGATCGATACGGCGATTCGCCTCATCCGCTCCATTAAATCGATGGGCATCCAGATGGGCGAGGAAGGCGGCAAGGCGCACACAAGAATGTCGCTCTCCGTCGAGGACTCGAAGTAGTCCGCACGCTCACACGACGTAAACAAACGAGCCCGGGGCCAACGCTCCGGGCTCGTTCGTTTTTACAGGATATTCCGGACGTCGCTCTACGGCTTCACCGCACGGACGCGGATGTAGCGGCTGTTCGCACCCTGCGGCACGGTGTCGCGGAAGGTCACCTGCTCAATTCCGTTGCCAAGGTCGGTGACAGCTCCGACCTGCTCGGTCGTCGGAATCCATGTGCCGCCAAGCGTATCGGCCGTCTCAATCGTGTAAGAAAGATCGAGCGGCTGATGGCGGCGCGTGAAAGTGATAGTGAGATACTTGTCCGCACCGACCGTGGTGGTGCCCGGTGTTGCGAGATTATGCGCATCGTTCGCACGCGCATTCCGGCCGAACGCATATTCGCCGAGGTTGTTCAGACCGTCCCCATCCGCATCCGCAGCCGGCCCGACGAGCGCTGTATTTGGCGTGCGACTCGGGTTTGGCGGCGATGGAAGATAAATCTCCGCTTCGGTGAACTGATCCCAGCGCCAGCCATCGTAGTGATTCGCAAAATCCGCATCACCGGAGCCCGGCGAGCCATTTACGTTGCCGCTGATGGCCCAATGGGTGGCGAGATCATACGTCGCGTAATCCGGCGTCGCATTGCGAACGACCAGCGTACGACCGGCTCCATCGACCGGCGGGAACCACGAGTTCTCATAGCGGAAATCGAGGATCACCTCGCCATTCGGATCCACGATCTCCAGCTCTTCGCCGGAGTTGTCGAGATTACCCGAGAAAGTTCCCGCGATGGTTGCCACCGCGCCGTACCGCTGGAGGAACGCCGGTTGATTCGCCACAATCACGACGCGCGCGCCGGCGGCAATCGTGTAACCTGCGGGGAAGGTAAATGTGACGCCCTTGGTGAACGTCGCGCCGCCCACGGACAGCGGAGTCGCGCCTGTATTCTGAAGTTCCAGCCACTCGAAATCGCTGACGCCAACACCCGGTAACGCCGCAGACTCGGCAGGCGTCGGAAGGCTCGGATTGAAGTTCAGCTCGGTGATGCGGAGCTGTTGCTGGCCCGCCGTCGGGTTCGCGGGCGTCGTCGCGCTTGTGACAAGCGTCCCCGTGCCGTCGCGCAGTTCAATCACTTCACCCCGCGCAGAGATTTGTCCATTGTATGGCCCCACGACGAACCGTCCCTCGCCGCCGCGCGGGCTCGTCGTACGCGCGCGGAAGCTCTGCTGCCGGGGCGAAACGTAAATGGACGTCCCCGCCGCGACCACCGTGCCCGGTTTGAACGTGAAGCCCACCGCGCCGGAAAGCGTCCATCCGCTGATGTCCGCTGCAAACGCGTTGGGATTCGTGAGCTGAATCCACTCGGCATCCTGTTTGCCTGCATCCGTCGGGTTGTAGTCATACGCCGTGATGGTGAACGGGAATGTCGCAGGCTGCGCGGTATTCGGAATTCCGGCGCTGTTGCTGTTCGCGATGCCAACGTTTGTCGTGGACGTGTGAGTATTGAAGTAATGCGAGCGCCGTGGCGAAATGAAGAGCGTCTTGATCTCATTCACCGCAGTCGTGAGGTCGTCGTTGCCGAGTCCGTAAGGCCCGCCGATGGGCGGCCAGCCCCACTGCGCTCTGTCGAGTGCGACTTCCGGCGCGATGCGGGCGATGTGCGCGTCGAGCTGTTGCTCAAACAATCCGTTCACCGTTCCCGGCGGTTGCAGGTAATTATCCATGAGCGTGCGGATGCGCCGAAGCAGCATCTGCCGCGTACGCGGAACCGAAATGATGGCGTCGTAGAAGCGATTGTAGCGCAGTCCCGCATAGTTGAGCGTGTAGCAGGAGATATTTCCGTAAAGTGGATGGCTCTTGTCCGTATCATCCGTCGCCAGAAGCGTGGTGTGTGTGGGCGTGTAATCGGCGTAGTACAACTGCCCCCACGAAAGATTCAGGTCGTATGGAATGATGCGCCACTCCCCGGTGCCGTCGCTGTCGCGATAGATGACCATGTTTGCCCACACATCATCGCCCTCCTGCATCAAGCGTGAAGCGGCGATGTAGTTGATGGTCGAAGGCAGATCAATCTGGTCAAACACGTTGCTCTCGCGCGTCGTGAGAGTCGCATTCGTAATCGCCGTGACGAAGTTAGCCATGTCGGTCGTTCCCTCGGTGATTCGCGTCTGCTTTTCTCCGGCCACGCCGCTCATCTGGCCGACGCTTGCATACAAGGCTCCGTTCGGATCGAGACCCATGTTTTCGAGCAACTCGAAATCCTGCGTCTCCGTGTGGAATGCGAGTTGCCAGAACACGCCGTTGATTTGGCAGCGGACTGGAAAATGATTGGCCGCGCCCGTGCCGCTGAGCCGGTGGAACCACATGCTCAGGAACTGCCGCGAATAGCTCGGATCCACAAATTCGGCGTTGAGGTTCAATTCCCGCAGGCGCTTCTGTCCGGCGGCCCAGCGGAGCTGGTGGTCGCTGTTGAAATCCACCCGGTGTGCGCGCTTGTTCAGCGTCCGAGTAGTGTCCCCTTTGATTCGGATGTAAACGTTGTCGTAAAGCTCGCCATCGTAGAAAAACGAGGCACGTCCACCGACGTTGTTTTGATCAATCACGTGCGCATTGTTGAACGTGTAGGTGCCCGGCACGAAGACGTGGTAAATCGGGAGCTGGGTGCTGATGCCATCAAGCGCGACAGTTCCGTAATACTGATCGGAATCCGTCGGACTGAGATATTCCGGCGCAGTGGTCTGAACGGAAGTGTTGTCGCTCGCGATGATGCGCCAGCGGAGCATCTGCCCTGACGCGAGGCCCGTCGTCGGGATGCTCGCGGTGTACACTCCGCCTGCGACCGGCGTCATACTCACCACCGTCTCCGCATTATACATGATGCGATATGCCAGTTGGACGGGATTCGTCGTAGCGAGCGGGCGGAGGCTCGGCGTGACGGTCGCATTCACCGTGATGGCAGGACTGCCCGCGCCGCCGGGAGGACGCACAACGAGGTTGTTCGGCGAGCCGGTGACGTTCGAAATGAACGGTCCGATATTCGTCCGGATTCCACTGTTCGCCACACCGGGGGTGGCGGAGACGAGGTAATTGCCCGCAGGGTCGAGCGACACGCCATCAAGCGTGTGATACCCGAGAAAGTTCGCATCCGCAGTGCTGTTGTTCATCACGTGGATCGCAAGGATGTTCGTTCCTGCGACGAGATTCGTCGGCGTGAACTCGGTAATCTTCGCCTTCGTGGAAAGCGCGGTGCTTGTGGCAATGGAATTGTAAACCGGCGACGCGGGAGCATTGAGCGAGTCAACCTGCTGCCCGTTGACATACACGACGAATCCGTCATTCACACGCGATGTGAGGCGGAACGAAGAGTAAATCGCGGGATTCGCGACATTGAACGGGATGCGCACAAACGCACCGGCGTTCCCGGGCAGCGCCGCGCTTACATTGAGGCCTACATCCGCGGATGCGACGTCCTCATCCGCACCATTGTAGATCGACGCGATCTGCGTCGCATTCAGCGCGGTGTTGTAGAAGCGAACCTCGTCCATGAGGCCGTTGTATTTGTGCCAGTAGCCGTCATGCGACCGGCCGAGTTCCACGGGCTGGCTCGTCGGCCACGCCCACGCAGTGCCGTGAGTCACCGAGCCTCGCGCCACGCCATCGATGTAAAACGTGTCAGTTCCGCCCGCGGCCTGATTGTAAACAAATGCCACGTGGTGCCACTGGTTGTCGTCCACACGGATTGTAGAATAGAGGTTCGAGCCGCCGCCATTCGGTTGGAGAAACAACTTGCCGGCATTCGCAGTGTTGAACGTCGTATTCATCAATCCGATAATGATACCCTGCCCGCCAATGCGACGGTCCCACAACATCGAGGATTCACTCCCACCGCCTGTGACCTGCCCCGCCTTCATCCAAAACATGATCGTTCCGGACGCGGCATTCAGGTCTGAATGCGCCGCGACGACCGCCTGCGAACCGGTCGCTTGATCAAACTGCAAAGCCCCGCGCCGCAGAATCGGCGAAGTCTGGGTATCCGTCGCGGACGGCATGAAAATGGTCGTGTTACTCGTGTTTGTCACCGACTTGGCAGTGCCGGAGGTGTCCGTGACGAGATTGGCCGCATCGTTAGCGTTCAGCCGCAACTTCAAGTTTGCCGCGCCGACGATGGTCGCTGCGGCAGACCGCCCAATGCCCGGAGTCCCGGCAGTCCACGACGCATCGTTGAACGGCTCCGCACCACCACGCCACGAAGTCCCGAGCAGGTCGCCTCCATTCGCCACGGTCGGAACCAGCGCCGTCAGGGACGACGACGTCGTCACCAAAGCAGTCGTGTTCACCGACGTCCCGTAAGGAACATCCGTCACCTGTTTCGGGTAATTTGAAAACGCCGAAATCACCGCGATTGCTCCACCAGCCTGATCCTGCGAAAGCGCGAGATAACCGCCCGCTCCGGCGCCAATCTTAAAGTTCGTCGCCAGTCGAGGTGATGCCGCCGTCCCTGCGTTGTCCTGTCCGGCGGTTGTCTGCGCCGGCGTGCGGTTGCGGTTCGAAGCAAAAACCACCAACCGGTTTCCCGCAGCAAGCGTCCACGAAGGCAGGGGCCACTTACGCAAATTCGTCGCCTCATCGGTGAGATACCATCCGCCCAGATTCACCGTGCCCGCGCTCGTGTTCTGAATTTCCAGCCAATCCTCTTCGTTTCCGAGTTCGTCCTGTAGTCCGTTCGAATTACTCGCCATGAACTCGGTGATGGCGAGTTGTGCGAACGACGGAGCAACAACGGCAAAAAATAAGAGAAAAAGACGACTGAGCATGGGTGAGTGAAAGGTGAGCAGGGAACGCAAAAAGTGCAGACAATCCCGAATTTCGCCACGAAAAATTGTGCAACCTCGCGATAAATCCTCACCCATCGCCAACGACCGACGGTCCAACGAGCCGATGAGAAAACATTCCGGAGCCGGGAAGTCTTCTGTTGACATTCCGACCGCGATTCATAGCCTCCGCGCTCCTTTTTCTAGAAAACACTGATTTATGGCCAATACCAAATCTGCCGCAAAACGCGCACGCCAAACCGTCCGCCGCACCGCCCGTAACCGCAAGGTGAAGGCCTCCATCAAAGGCGAACTCAAGGGCATCCGTGCCGCCATCGCCGGTGGCAAGAAAGCCGATGCCGCCAAGCTCCTTAGCGAAGTGAGCAGCGTCCTCGACCGTGCCGCAAAGACCGGCCGCGTTCACAAGAACAAGGTGAATCGCCACAAGAGCGACCTCGCCAGCCAGATCGCCGCCCTCAAGTAAGCGCCACCGCGGAATCCATTCCGCGGCCCGATCCTCGAAATTCCGCACGGCAGGCTCCGTGCGTCCCGGCGGAAAACTTCCCGGGCATTTGAAATCATACCGACTCAGCAGGCTGTTCAGGCCACCGGCCCGCCGCTGCGTCGGTATTTCGTTTGTACCCGCTCGGACGGAAAGTGCTGCCGGTCTCGAACTCGGTCTACCCGACCGTATCCGTGAGTTGGCCCTCACCGGAATCGAAGCCCTCCACCTTCCTCTCGGCCTGGCAGCCCATCTCCAGTCTCTCGACCTTCCTGTGCGCCCTGCGCTCATCGTTCAGGCCGATGTTACCAACGTCACAGGCGGCCCGCTGCCACCGACTCCCTTCTGCCGCACCATCGACAACCTGGCCGAGCACGCCGTCCGCGCCGACGCCGCCGGAATTAGCGCCCGCCTTTTTGAAATCCCGGAAGCTCCCGCGCTCGCCGCACAATGCCGGAGAAACATCCAGCGCCTAAAAACCGCGTGTGACCGTTTCTGCATCCCGATGCTCATCGACTGCAGGACTTCCGGCACGGCTCAAATCCAACGCGCACTCGACGCCGGCGCAGACCTCA
>SXWH01000289.1 GCA_005791535.1 Verrucomicrobiaceae bacterium
ATACGCAGGATGGTGTCATCATTATCGCTGCCACGAACCGTCCGGACGTGCTCGACCCTGCGCTTCTGCGCCCAGGCCGTGTTGACCGCCAGGTCACCGTGGCGTTGCCCGACGTGAAGGGGCGCGAAGAGATTCTCAAAGTGCACGCGAAGCGCGTGAAGATGGCGGACAACGTGGATCTCGCAGTTACCGCCCGCGGCACGCCGGGATACAGCGGAGCTGAGTTGGCCAACGTCATTAACGAAGCCGCGTTAATGGCCGCTCGTCGGGGCGCGAAATCAATCACGCAGTCAGACCTCGAGGAAGCGCGCGACAAGGTGCGCTGGGGCAAGGAGCGTCGCTCACTCGCGATGTCGGACAAGGAAAAGGAAAACACCGCCTATCACGAGGCTGGCCACGCGCTGCTTGGCTGCCTGCTCGAACACGTGGATCCGCTTCACAAGGTGACCATCATCCCCCGCGGCCCTTCGCTTGGCTCGACGATGTATCTCCCGACCGAGGACAAATACACTCATCGGAAGAACGAACTTCTCGATCGCCTCGTTATGATCATGGGCGGGCGGGTCGCAGAGGAACTCGTCTTTGGTGATGTGACAAATGGAGCCCGCGGCGACATCGGTCAGGCGACCAATATTGCGCGGAAAATGGTCTGCGAATGGGGCATGAGTGAATCGCTCGGAATGGTGGATTACAGCGAGGGTGAGGAGCACGTTTTCCTTGCGCGTGACATAAGCCGCGCGCGGAACTTCAGCGAGGTGACTGCGCAGCAAATTGATCGCGAAGTGAAGAAGCTCTGTGATGACGCTTACGCACGCGCGAAGCATTTGATTTCTTCCAATCGCGACAAACTTAACACCATCGCGAAGGCTTTGCTTGAGTTTGAAACGCTCGACGGTGGCCAGGTGCACGACATCACGAAATCGGGAGGCATGAGCAATCCGCCGGCGCGCCCTGCGGGTCGGGCAAAAGTTGAGCCTGAGCCGGAGGCATCACCGGCCGATCCTCAATTGGATCTCGGTGGCCTGAGCGGTGCGCCCGCCTAGGCTTTAGCGGTCTCCGAGCGACATGCGACGGATATTTCCGCTCCTCATTATCGGCATTCTCATCGGCTACGGCTGGTGGAGATTTGAGCACCGGAATTCGGGCCGTACGCCGGAAAAGTACACGTTGCCAGAGGCTCCGGCGCTGAATCTCGATGACATAAAGATCCTTGAAGCCACCGACGCGGCCTTCACTCGGCTCGTTCAGGCGGTGATGCCGAGCGTGGTGAGCATCACGTCCTCTCGCGAGGTGTACCAGCCGCTCCCGCTCACGATTGAGGATTTGCTGCGCGGTCAGCAGAGACTGCAAAAGGGGGAATCTACTTCATTAGGAAGCGGGGTCATCGTCTCCAAGGAAGGGCACATTCTGACAAATCATCACGTCATCGCGAACATGACGGAGATCCGCGTTTTGCTCACCGATGGTCGCAATATCGCCGCAAAACTCATCGGCAGTGATCCGAATACCGACATTGCCGTTCTGCGAATTGACACAAACGACATTCAGGCGCTTCCGTTCGGCGACAGCGAAGCCGTCTTCCAGGGCCAGCAGGTGGTCGCTGTGGGCAATCCGTATGGCCTCGATGGAACGGCGACATTTGGAAAAGTAAGTGCCACCGGCCGCCGCACGGGAAACGACAGTGGATTGGAGTACATTCAGACCGACGCCGCTGTGAACCAGGGCAATTCCGGCGGCCCGCTGCTAAATGTCCGCGGCGAAGTTATCGGAATCAACAGTTCCATTTTTACGAAAACCGGGGGCTGGCAGGGGATTAGTTTTGCGATTCCCGCCAACACGGCGAAGCGCGTGATGGAGGGGATTTTGAAACGCGGGCGGCTTGTTCGTGGATGGCTCGGCGTGAATATGCAGGCGCTCACGCCGCGCATCGCGCAGAACTTCGGCGTGCCGGATTTGAAAGGAGCGATCATCACGAGCACCATGCCCGGTTCGCCTGCGGAGCGGGCCGGATTGCAGCCCGGCGATGTCGTCCGAAAGGTGAACGGAAAGCCTATTGATGACTTTCAGATGCTCCGCGGGATCATTGCATCCTTGGAGGCCGGGCAGAAAATGGAAATCGAGATTCTCCGCGACGGACAGCCACGGAAAACCACGGTGACGATCGAAGAGATTCCGCCGCAGTTTGAGAGTCGGGGACGCTAGGTCGTGGTTTCGCGGGTTTTGCGAAGCAATCCGCAACCTGGTGCGGCGAGCAGCGCGATTACGAAAACGAGTGTCTGGGTGAGGACAATGCATCCTGCTGGCGAGGCATCCGACAGAACGGATAGGTAGATTCCTGCCCACGTCGAGCCGACCGACGTAAGTAAAGCTAGGAGCAGCATTCGGTCGAATCGCTTCGTGAGCAGTAGCGCCGTCGCTCCCGGTGTAATCAGCGCCGCCACGACGAGAATTACGCCAACCGCCTGCATCGCAGCGACAATCGTCAGCGAAAGCAGAATGAGCAGCAAATATGTGAGGCCGCGGAGACGAAGGCCAATCGCACGGGCGTGCGACGGATCGAAGCAGACCAGCATCAGGTCGCGTCGCAGTGCGGAAACCACGGCTAGCACGATGAGCGAGATTGCGCATGTTTCCACGATGCGCGCCGACGGGAGCATGAGGATGTTTCCGAAGAGAATGTGGTCGAGGTGCAAATCCGAAGGAGTCCGCGAAAACAGCACGAGTCCAAATGCAAACAGCCCGGTGAATACCACGCCCATCACGGTGTCCTCCTTGATGCGGCTGTTCGCTTTGATCCAGCCTGTACCCACCGCGCACAGAAGTCCGCTGCCAAACGCGCCGATGGAAAGCGGCAGTCCCGCCGTGTAAGCGAGAACGATTCCCGGTAGCACGGCGTGGGAGATAGCGTCGCCCATCAGCGACCATCCGCGAAGAACCAAAAAGCACGAAAGCAATGCGCAGACGGCCGCCACAAGGCCTCCGACGCCAAATGCCGCGAGGAACTCGCTTTGAAATGGCTCGAGCAGGCGCTCCATCATATTCGGGCGCGACGTGTCGCGATGAGGCCGTGCTTTGGTGCAAACACGAGTGCGAAGGCGAAGAGGACGGCTTGAAGTGAGACGATGCATCCGCCGGTTTGCCCGTTTACATAGTAGCTCGCGTAAGCGCCGAGAAATGCTGTGACGGTTCCAAAGGTCGCGCCGATGATCAGCATCGAGCCGAAACGGTCCGTGAGCAAATATGCTGTCGCCCCGGGAATGACGAGCATCGCGACCACGAGGCATGCGCCCACGGCCTGCAGTGCCGCGACCGCCGTTGCCGAGAGCAGCAGCAGTAGCATCACGTGGAGCCACATCACGGGCATTCCAAGCGCGCGTGCATGGCTACTGTCGAAGCAAAACAGCATCAGGTCGCGCCACTTGAGGGCGATCACCACAAGACACAGCACGGATACTATCGCGAGTTGCAGAACGTCTCCCGGGGCAATGCCGAGAATGTTTCCAAGGACAATCGTTCTCAAATCCACACGGCTGGGGAAAATGGAAATCAACACGAGTCCGAGCGCAAAAAACGCGGTGAACACGATGCCGATTACCGCATCCTCGCGAACCGGCGTTTTGACTTTCACAAACGCCATTGCGCCCGCCGCGAGCAGTCCGCTTGCAAACGCGCCTACGGCGAATGGCAGCCCCGCCAGATAGGCAATCGTGACTCCGGGGACGACCGCGTGGCTGAGTGCATCTCCCATGAGTGACCAGCCTTTGAGCGTGACGAATCCGGAAAGCAGGCCGCAAACGCATCCGATGAGCGCGCTCGTCCACATCGCCGTAAGCATGTAGTCGTATTGAAATGGAGTCAGCCAGCTCACTTCTCCTCCTCCTTCTCCCGCTCGGAAATCAGTGCCTCGCGGCCAGTGCGGTCGAGATACTCGATGTGGCCCTTCCTGCCGAGCACGAGCGGGCGTTCATCGTCGGTGAGCACGGTGACGCTCTTGCCGTCGTGGTCATGCACCGTGGAGCGTTCCATGTGAAACTGCCGGAGGACACCGCCAAACGCCTTCATTAAGTTCTCCGGCGTGAAGACTTCGTCCGTCGGGCCGCATGCCAGAACCGTGCGGTTCACAAGGACCACGCGGTCGCAGAATTCCGGGACCGAGCCGAGGTTGTGTGTGGAAACGAGAATCAGACTGCCCGTGGAGCGAAGTTCACGCAGCAGGGTGATGATATCGTCCTCGGTCCGCGCGTCCACACCGGTGAACGGCTCGTCCAGTAGAATAATCCGGCCTCCCTGCGCAATGGCCCGCGCGACAAACGCCCGCTTCTTTTGTCCGCCGGAAAGCTCACCGATTTGGCGGTCCCGGAGTTCCCACAGCCCGACGCGCTCGAGCGCGGCGCGAACGGCGTCGCGGTCCGCTGTGCGTGGGATTCGAAGCAGGCCCATGTGGCCGTAGCGGCCCATCATTACGACGTCATAAATGCTCACGGGAAACGTCCAGTCCACATCCTCCGCCTGCGGGACGTAGGCAACCCAGCTTCGCTTTTGCGCCTTGCGAATGCCCTCGCCGTTCACGGTGACCCATCCGTGCACCGGTTTGACAAAGCCCATCAGCGCTTTGAAGAGGGTGGATTTTCCGGAGCCGTTCACACCAACCAGCGCGCAGATCGTCCCGCCGTCGAGGCGGAAACTCGCGTCGCGAAGTGCGGTGTTTCCGTTCGGGTAGGTGACCGTGACCTCACGGGCTTCGAGAATGAGCGGGCTATTTTCCATCGGGGAAGAATCCGCGGACGATGGTTTCTGCATTGGTCTCGAGCAGCTTCAGGAAAGTCGGCGCCGGCCCGTCGGGGCCCGTGAGGGAATCGACGTATAACACGCCGCCGAATCGCGCGCCTGTTTCTCGCGCCACCCGGCGCGCGGGTTTATCGCTCACCGTGCTCTCGCAGAATACCACCGGGACATTATTCGCACGTATGCCATCGATGACGCGCTGGACCTGCTGCGGCGTGCCTTGTGCGTCCGCATTAATGGGCCACAGAAAAAGAGGCTGCAGACCGTAGTCGCGACACAGGTAGGAAAAGGCGCCTTCGCTCGTCACAAGCCAGCGCTGCATCTCCGGAATCGCCGAGAGCTTTGCGCGGACGGGAGCGGCGGTCTCGCGAATCTTCGCGATGTATGCATCGGAGTTTGCCTTGAACGATTCGGCGTGTTGCGGAAGGACCTCTGTGAGTGCCTTGCGGATGTTTTCCACGTAAAGCACCGCGTTCTCTGGCGACATCCAAGCGTGCGGATTTGGCTTCCCGGTATACGGGCCGTCGGTGATTCCCATCGGCTGGATTCCCTCGGTGACCGTGAACTGCGGCACGTTCTTGATGTTTGCAAAAAACGGCTCGAACCAGCGTTCGAGATTCATGCCGTTCCAGAGAACAAGTGACGCCCGCTTTGTTTTCACGATATCGCCCGGCGTCGGTTCGTATCCGTGAATCTCCGCACCGGGCTTTGTGATAGAAAGCACCTCGACGTGCTCGCCGCCCACATTCTGCGCCATATCGGCCAGAATGGTGAACGTAGTCAGCACGACAGGTCGTCCGGAAGCCTGCGGAGCTTTTCCGCATCCCGAAATGAGGATGGACGCCAGCAAAGCGACGCCAAGCGACCGCAGGAGGAGCAGTGTGAGTGGACGAAGATTGTTAGCCATGGCTAATTCCTATAGCCATGGGAAACTTCTCTGCAATCTCAATCGCCTGCGCTTGCGGCGCGCTGCGCGAAAATCAGGACATCATTTGCCGCTCGGCTTCGAGCCAATCGGCGATTGGGTCTGGTTCGAATCCCGCCACGCGGCGCTCCAGTGAGATGTAGTATGCCCGGACTTCGACGTCCGACCGGTTGACGCCGCTTGCCCGCACTGGTTTCGGTGCCGGTTTTGCCGCGGGCTTCTTCGCTGTCTTTGCAGCGGTCCGGACGGCGGCCTTTGGAGCCGGTTTGGCGGCTTCGCGTTTGGGCGCGGTTTTAGGTTTTGTTTTGGCGGCCGGTTTGGTCGCCCCCTCTTTCTTCTCGTTTTTCGTTCCCATGTGTTACTCCTTTCGACCGGCTTCGGAGAGAGGTGAGGCATAGCCAGCCAACGGAGTTACTAGCAAACCGCACGCGACTTGGGAAGCACTGTGTGCGCGAATGCTCAGTTGTATTCCAAAATCGCGCTCGCTGAAACGTCTGCGTCGCTCACAAACCGAATCCAATAAGCGCCGAATTCAGTCGGAAACTCGTAGTCGAGTGGCTCGCCGGGTTTGGTGGCGAGCGTGGTGAAATGCGACCACGTTCCGGTGCCTGTAAAGTCCGCCTCGATCCGCACGTTCGCCGCCGCGCTTGTTTTGAGCGAGAGGCGTTTCCGGTCGAAGCCGGTGCAAATATAGGGATCGCTCGGCTGGCCTGCTTTTGCGGCGGTTTCATGCCACGGTCCTCCGCGACCGCGCGGTTTTCCGAGTTGCCAGAGATCGTCCACTGCGCCGGCCCACAACGCGCATTTTCCATCATCGCTGCGAATGATGTGTTCGCCTTTCGCATCGTGCGCGATCCCGCTGATCACGAGCAAACCGCGGTAGCTCGCATAGTCAAAAATCGCGCGATCGTGCGTGGTTATCGGGCGGATTTTTGTGAAGCCGCCGGCGTTCTCGGCGGGGAACTCGTAGAACGTGCCGTATGCGTTGAGCAGGTTTCGCTCGGTGCAGATTTCCCGGGCAACGCGCGCGCCTTGTGACGCGGTTCCTTTTGGCAGGCGCCACCGCACGCCTTTGGCATCCTGCCAGTATGCAGAAGCCGCGTCGACAGCGAGTGCTGTCGTCGGAATCGCAGCATTCTTCGAAGTCCATTCCACGCCTTTTGGATCGTCTGCTTTCGCGAGGTGGAGCAAACCGTCGAGATCGTAGGCCTCACCGTCGTGGATGAATCGGAGAGTCTTCAGTCCACCGCCGCGGGCGTAAAGAAGTCCGTGAGTCGTCTGGCCGGTTCCCACCCCGTCGAAAATTTCGGATGCCTTCGTCGCGCGGTTGTCTTTTTTCCGTAGGTGAAACATCGCGGTGGCCCGTGCGCAGTCGCCGCGCGGAACAAGGCGGACCCACTCTCCAGCCACGCCAATCGGTTCCCATGCAGTGCCGTTCGCTGGAACAGTGATATCCCGCACGAGTGTGAATTCGCCGGTGCCGCGCAAATCTGCCTCGAGCCCGACGACGAGCGGCTTGTCGCCTCCCTGCGCGAGGTGCATCGCCACGTGGTCGTAGCCACCGATGAGAAACGGTTCGGAGGGAGCGCCTGCCTTCACGGATTCATCGATCCACACTGCGCCGCGTCCAATGACCGGCCCGAGTGAGTCTAGTTGGCCGGGCGTGACAAACCATAGGTTCGATTGCGACTGCCCCGGTCCGGCCAGATCGCCCTTGAGCGGATGCTTGTTGAGAAACTCGCTCTTTGCGGTGTCGTCGCATCCGAGCACGATGCGGTCACCCCAGCGGCAGAAGTCGCCGATTACTTTGAGGTAGTTTGAACGCGGCACGATACCCGCGGTTTTCGTCGCGGAGAACGTCCTCGGAAAGTGCCAGAACGCACCGTGCATGGTCATGAGCAGTTCGCCCTCGCCGATTTCCCGAATGCGCGGCCATTCCGTATTCCATCCGTGGGCGCCGTCGTAGCTGTGCGACGACTTCGGCAGGCGAAACGAAGACCATTTGCCGCCGTCGAGTACCATCAGAATCAGCGAGCGGTGATCCCACCCGACGCTCCAAAGCGGCGCATCCGGCGCGCTTCCCTCGATACCGCCGGGACCGGTCACTTCAGTGAATTGATTCCTCCGCACAACGGTCCACTTGTCCGCTTTGCCGTCCCACTCCGCGAGCACGCCGCTTGGAACCGCGGGATTGCTGAGTGCCTCGCGCGCGTGGTCGCCATTATTGGCGTAAACGTAGCGGCCCTGCGCTGAGTAGAAGCCCTTCCCGTGGTAGCCCGGAAGATCCGCCTTCCGGCCGGTCTTCACCTGTTCATCGGCCCACAGCTCCGAAACGGCGAGTGATTTTACGTCCACCTCGTAAACCCCTTCCTCCATTGTCGCGAATACGACTTTTCCCGCCGGGTCGGTCAAATGCCTCGCGAGTCCCGTATGGCGGCCGAACATTGTGGAATAAGGGATCGTCCGCACATTCCGCTTGGAGTCGATGACGTATGGTCCAATGAAAAGTTGCCCGGATTCCTTGTGGATCATCCGGTTCGCGGGCGTTCCGCCGATGCTTTCCGGCCGGATCGAAAGGGCGAGTTCCTGAGTGATTTCGTAAAGCTTGTCGGACGAGCCCTTCGGCAGATGCGGGCCGTAGGTGATGACCCAAAGCCGATCGGCCCACGGAACAACGGCACCGGTTCCACACTCGCCTTCGTCGTTGAACATCGCGAGGTGCGGGTAAATGCCCGAAATGCTCCGTGGCTGTTGCGGGAATGCCGGTGCCGTAAGGCAGAGTGTCGCTGCCAGAAGATGCGTGCGTATTTTCATCGCGCCCAACCTATGCGTTTCGCTGAGCGCCACGCAACCTCCGCAGCGCTTTCGAGCTGAAAAGTGATTGCCGCGTTTCCCCCGTCTTTCTACCTATCCCTGCGATGAATCCCACGCCTAAACAGGGCCTCGCTTACTCCAGTTCTCACCGGCAACTGCACCATTCACAACGGGTTGGTCGCTGATGGATCCGCTGCTCATTCTGGTTGTTGGGATCTTCGTCGTGGTCGGCGGCATTCTTGCGCTGCGGCTGCACGCATTTCTTGCGCTGGTGCTCGGTGGTCTCGTTGTTGCCGGGCTAACCGGCGATTCCGCGCTGGCCCGCTACGGCGAGGATAAGAAACTTCCTGCGGCTGAGATCGCAAAGCTGCAGCAGCAATCCTTCCCGGATCGGCTCGCTCGCGAGTTTGGAAACTCCGCCGGGCGAATCGGCATTCTGATCGCGCTCGCTTCGATTGTCGGCCAATGCCTGATGTCGAGCGGTGGAGCGGAGCGAATCGTGCGCACTGCGATGGGCGTGCTGGGCGAAGCGAGGGCACCGCTCGCGTTCTTCGTGAGCGGCTATCTGCTCGCGATCCCAATATTCTACGACACGGTTTTCCTTTTGCTCATTCCCCTCGGCAAGGCCGTGTGGCTGCACACCCGGCGGAATTACACGCTTTATCTCATCGCCATGGTGGCAGGTGGAACGATGACACATTCGCTCGTTCCGCCGACCCCGGGTCCGCTGTTCGTCGCCAGCGAATTGAAGGTGGATATGGGCGTCATGATCCTCATGGGATGCTTGGTAAGCATCGTATCCGGCGCAGTCGGATACGCCTACGGCGTGTGGCTCAACCGCCGGCTGGAGATTCCGGTTCGTGAAACCTCGCCGGGTTCTCTCGCGCAATTGGAGTCCATCCTGAAGCGCGACGAAAAGGAGTTGCCTCCATTCTGGCTTTCGATTCTGCCCATCGCGCTTCCGGTGATTTTGATTGGAGGAAACGCAGTGCTGTCCCCGATGCTTTCAAGCGCCGCGAAAGCCGCGCCCGATAGCTGGCAGGTCACCGCAGCAGCGATAGCCCGTCTTGCGGGGGACGCGAATCTCGCCCTCGCGATTTCCTGCGTAATTGCGCTCTTGCTGCTGGCGCGAGCGAGCGGCGGAAAATTTCGCGAACTGAGCGCGCAGATGACGCCTGCTTTGCAGGACGCCGGCATGATCATTTTGATCACGGCTGCCGGCGGTGCATTCGGTGGTGTGCTCCAACAGACGGGCATTGGTCCGCGAATCGCGGAGTTGATTGGCGGTTCGCGCGTTGCCGTTCTACCGGTGGCGTGGCTTCTCACCGTACTCATCCGCGCCGCGCAGGGATCGGCGACTGTGGCGATGATAACGTCCGTCGGGATGTTTTCGGCATTCGCTGATCCGGCGCAGCTCGGTTTTCACCCCGTTTATCTGGCGCTTGCGATTGCGTCCGGCTCGAAGCCGCTTCCGTGGATGAACGACAGCGGATTCTGGGTCATCGGGAAAATGAGTGGAATGACAGAGCGTGAGACGCTCAAAACCATCACCGTGATGCTCAGCATCGCCGGCACGACCGGTCTGCTGGTGACGATGTTCCTCGCAAAAGTGATGCCGATGATTTGATCCCGCCGCGCAGTTAAAGCCGGATGCCCAGCCGCTCTGCGATCCGTCGCGGCCTTCGCAATGCTTCTTCCATTCGCGAAGCCTCGTCAGCGTCGCGTAAATCGCGACAGGCCGGATGCGCCTCCGGCGATGTAAGGATTTGCAACGCGTGGAGAACGTGCGCCGTGCTGTGCTTGTAGGCAGCGGCGCTGGACTTCGCATCGAGGCGGAAGACTTGATCTTCAAGCGACTGGAAAGCCTCAAAAAGCTTGTATACCCGCGTGTCAAAGCGGCCGGTTCCAGTTGGGAATTGTTTTCCCGGAGCGTCATCGCAGAGCCACATGTCCTTCGCTGCGCAGATGAGCGGCGCAGCCGAACTCGCCGCGCCGATGAGCAGCGGAAGCCCCGTCTTGATCGCGGTGGCGATGCCAAAGTCGTCCCCGCTGTGCGGGGCGAATTCCAATTTCAAGTCGCGGCACATCGCCGCCCAGTACAGAAAGTGCGGTTCGTCGAGCGTGCTGATCTTTCCGCCGGTAAACTTCGGGTGAAGAGCGAGCTGCCACAGAAGCCATGGCTCGTACGGCGTCGCCCACGGAACGAATGAAGGTTCGAGCGCATGCACGATTCCCGGCCGCACAAGCCACTCGGCAATCTCGTAATACCCGTCGCGGCGGCGTTCCGGCCCGAGCGAGTTCAGCCAGCGCGAAGTCATAATCATCACTTCGCAATTCTCGTGCTGCTGTACGATGTTGAGCAGCGGCCGGTAACGTTCCGCGCGGAATCCGCTGTCGTGCTCCGCCCCACGCGCCGTGATGCCGGCGATGAACTTCATCTGCGGAAACGCCGCGCGAAAACGTCGCAGCACCTCGGCATACATCTCATCATCGAGGTCGAAAATGTAGCCGGTGTCCGCATTCAGCACGGGCACGAGCTCGACTCCATAATGATCGGCTGCGGATTTCATCCACTGGATGCTCGCGGCGAATCCATCCCAGTCCGGCTGACGATTGCGGACTGGAAGCAGCACCGCCGAACACAACCGGGCTTTTGTGCGGTGATCCACGAGTTCTTCCTCCGCCGTCCATGCCCATTTCGTTTCCTGCCAAGTCGTGGATGGCGTGAGGTCCTCCGGTTTCTCAATCAGCGTTTTCATGCTCCGAGCTTCTTCTTGATTTCCTTGAGCTGCGCAAACTCCGGTCGCTGCGTGTAAAACTTGTCGAGCGGATAGCAGCCGCTGATGAGCCCGTTTCGCGGAGCTGTGGTGCATTCACTGAATGTCCGGCAGATGAACTTTTTCTCAACGGGTTTGCCGGCAATCGCATCAGCCAGCATGGAGGGATAGGAAAGGACTGCGCGACCGAGTCCGATCGCGTCCGCCCATCCGTTTCGCACGATTGCGGAAGCAACCTGCGGGAGAAACTCCTGCAAATACGTGTAGCCCGATCCAATTACGTAAAGCTCCCGCGGTGCGCGGCTCTTTACTGCGCGCACGGAGTGGATCTGCCGGGCGACATCGATGAGCGGATCGTAAGCGGGTTGGTATCCGTCGCTCGGCGGGAAGGAAGCCGGCCGCTGCAGGTGAGGCGTGTAATATGGCGAGCCCGCAGTGGTGTTGAGCACCTTGATTCCGAGTTCTCCGCACAGCGTCACGAAGCGATGTGTTTCGGTGAGGTCGATCTCATCCGGATTGTCCGGATTTACGCCGAAGCCATATCGGTAGGGCGTGCACGTGGAGCTGTCCTCCGGGATTCCCGGTCCCAGTTTTCCCGGATGTGCGCGGGTCGGGTCCGGCCGGTACGGGATTTTGTCAAAAAGGCTCAGCCGCACGCCGAAATCGATGGGGTTTCCGTCTGCACGAATCCCCTCGACGATCTCGCGGAGAACGCGGGTGCGGTTCTCAAAAGAGCCGCCGTATTTGCCCGGTCGGGTATGCGCGCCAAGAAACTCGTGCAGCAGATAGCCGTGGCAGTGTTTGATGTCCAAGAAGTCCGCGCCCACTTCGTGCGCAATCCGCGCTGCCCGCACGAAATCGCGAATCAGTTCCTCGATCTCGTCGTCGGTAAACATCTGGGCGTCGCTCGTGACCTTGAACCGGGGATCGAGAATCGGGTGTCGGAATGCGACACGCGGCTCAAATCGTGTCTTTTCGTTTGGCCGGCAGAAGCGACCGGAGTGGGTAAGCTGGAATCCGATCACCAAGTCATCCGTAGTTCCATAGCGTTCCGAGTGGGCCTTTTTGAGAATGCCGACCAGTTCGTGCAGCCCGGCTTTGTTATCCGAATTGATGATCAGTTGGTTTGGATTCGCCCTGCCGTCCGGCCGCACGGCCATGGCTTCCGCGCCGCAGATCATTTTCGCACCGCTTTCGCCGAAGCGTTGCCAGCGCCGGCGCATCTCGTCTGTGACGCCGCCTGTCGTGGTTCCATCCCAGCCTTCCATCGGATGGATCACGATTCGGTTACCCGGTCGCTTTCCGTTTACCGTGATATCTGCCGGCGAGGACACCGGTGACGGCTCCACTGTGATCGGCTCGGCGGGAATCTCAATTCCAAGTGATGCACATACGGATTGGAAATCCTCCAGCGACTTCAAGGAGCCGAGGCGCACGAGTGGAGCGGGTAAAGGTGAGTTCATGATTCTGGAAACGTGGCGATTTGCGGAGCGCTGGTAAAACAGTACTTTCTGTTGTACATGGATGGTTTTTCCGATGGAACTGTATCAACTCGAATACTTCATCGCAGCCGCCCGGGAACGCAGCTTCACCCGTGCGGCGCGGCGTTTGAATCTCGCGCAGGCGGCGCTGAGTGAGCAGATGCGTAATCTTGAGGCGGAACTTGGCTCGGCGCTGTTCCATCGGGGTCGGCGCGAAACGACGCTCACCGCTGCCGGCGAAACGCTCCTCAGTCATGCAGAGGGGCTTCTCGCGCGGGCGGCCGATGTGAAGCGGGCGGTGACCGATGTCGGGGCATTACGAAGCGGTCGCCTTGCAATCGGGGCGATTCCCTCGGTGAGCGCGTGCGTTTTGCCCGCTGTGATCGCGCGGTTCTGCAAGCGGTATCCCACGATTGAGTTGTCGGTTATTGAGGGAACCTCGGGCGGCGTTGTGCAGTGCTTGGAAAGTGGGCAGGTGGAACTCGGCGTCGTTCAGCTTCCGACTGTTGGCGCTCAATTTCAGGAGATTCTTTTGTTCAATGAACCGTTCGCAGTTCTGGTTCCCAGGAGTCACCCGTTCGCCAATCGCAGGCAAATCGGGCTGGCTGCGCTCGCGGCGGAGGGTTTCATTTTTTACAAGGGGCGTGCGCGTGACGCCGCGCTCTCGGCTTGTCGGAGCGCGGGATTTGAACCGCGCATTGCATGTGAGAGCAGCGAGTTGGAGACGATTCGATCCCTCGTTGCTGCGGGACTTGGCATTGCGTTGCTGCCGGGGCTCGCCCTCAAGCAGCCTGGAAAACACTGTAATGTGGTCCGATTGGCGGGCAGTCCGCTCAAGCGTGATGTCGGCTTGCTGTGCCATCGTTCAAAGCAGCTGTCTCCCGCCGCGACCGAGTTCGTGGCGCTGCTTCGAGCCACCCGATTTGTGTGACAATTCGAGAGCTTTCCGGGCGGCCGGCTCGTGATCGCCGTTTACGCGCTATTCGCGGCGTACCTTCCTGCCCGTTGTGTTCATGTTTCGCACGATGGAAGTGTGCGACTGGCCGCAGTGGCGTACCCCTTGAACCTGCTCGGCTACGATGTTTGTTATCGGGGGATTGATTTCATAGCGGCAAGCGTTGTGAAGGCTATCGGCGGAGAACGCACGCGGAGGGTCTCGGTGTCGGGACTCGCAGTCGAAATCCTGCCATTTTTGGACGTCGTGGTTTGCTGCTCCTCTGGAACTCTAACCGGCGATAATGAGCGTTGATCGGCCCCGTACACAATCAAGGCGGAGCCACCGTTTCGGGAGCTCCGCCTGATTGCGAGTAATTGCGAACAGCGGGACGTTTAGTCCATGTAATCGTTGATGATGTTCTCGAGCATTTCCTGACGCCCGCTCGCGGGGAGCAGGTCGTCCGGCAGACCGAGGGCATGTTTCTCAAGGCTGGCGAAAGTCGCCTTTTTGCTTGTGATGGTTTGACCGATGCCGCTGCCGAAGGTGGAGTAACGCTCCTTCACGATGCCGTCGAGAACGCCGTCCTGAATAATTGCGTGGGCGATTTTCAAGCCCCGGGCGAATGCATCCATGCCGCCGATGTGCGCGTGGAAAAGGTCCACGGGCTCGTAGCTTTCGCGGCGTACTTTTGCGTCGAAGTTCAGACCGCCTGTCTTGAAGCCTCCCATTCTCAGAAGCTGGAGCATCATCTGCGTGGTCATGTAAACGTTCGTCGGGAACTGGTCGGTATCCCATCCGATGAGCTCGTCGCCGGTGTTTGCATCTATACTGCCGAGTGCGCCGGCATTTGCCGCGACGTTCAATTCATGCTCCACGCGGTGCAGCGCGAGGGTGGCGTGGTTGGTCTCGATGTTGAGCTTGAAGTGATCGAGCAATCCGTATTCGCGGAGGAAATTGAGACACGCCGCGCTGTCGCTGTCGTACTGGTGCGTGGAGGGTTCCCGTGGCTTGGGCTCGATGTAGAACTGGCCCTTGAAGCCGATCGCTTTCTTATACTCGACTGCCATGTGGAGGAAGTGTGCGAGATTGTCCACTTCGCGCTTCATGTCGGTATTCAAAAGTGTGGCGTAACCTTCGCGGCCGCCCCAGAACGTGTAACCCAGACCGCCGAGGCGGTGAGTCACATCCATCGCTTTCTTCACCTGCGCTGCGGCGTAGGCGTAAACGTCGGCGTTCGGGCTGGTGGCTGCGCCTTGCATGTAGCGAGGATGCGCGAAGAGGCAGGCGGTTCCCCACAGGAGTTTGATTCCGGTTTGCTTCTGGAGCTTCTTCAGATGGTCTGCCACGGCGTCGAGGGCGTCGTTGCTCGCCTTGAGATTTCCGAGCTCCGGCGCGACATCGCGATCGTGGAAGCAGTAGAAATCCATGCCGATTTTCTGCATGAACTCGAAGCCGGCGTCAGCGACACGGGTCGCATTCTCGATGGAATTGCTTCCGTCGTCCCAAGGACGCAGACGGGTGCCACCGCCGAATGGATCGCTCAGTGTGTTTTTCATGGCGTGCCAGTACGCCATCGAGAAGCGAAGGTGATCCTTCATCTTCTTTTTGCCGACGAGTTCGTCGGGATTGTAGTGGCGGAAGGCGAGGCGGTTCTTTGTTTTTGGTCCCTCGTATTTGATGGTCCCGATCTTCGGAAAATATTCCTGACTCATGGTGTTTGTTGTTTGTGTGATGGGTTTCGGAAGGCAGAGCGCCTTCACTTCGCGGGCAGAATGAACCGAAACTCGGTCAGGTTCCAGATTTGTTCCGGTCTATTCATTGAGAAATCGGGTCACTACCTGCGGTGCGTAGATTTGTCCGGATAAACCGTATGTGTGGTATTCGGTTCGTATGACTGTTCAGATTTGGGTACAGCGACCGTTCGCGATTCATGCAGGGATTTTCGGTTCGCTCGCACGTTGCTTCTCGTGAGCTTGAGCAGGCGCCGTGGAAATCACCCAAGGTCCCGGAAAGCAAAATGGCCGGACGATGTCGTCCGGCCATTCGCGAGTTACTATCGGGACAATGAATTAACCGTTGCGCTTGTCGGTTTCCTTGTCATTGAAGATATTCTGAAGGTCGGTGTTCGAATTCTTCGTGCCGTCTTCAAAAATCTGGTCGAAGTTGCCGGTCTGGTTGCGGACCTTGTTCAGTGAGTTCAGCACTTCAAGGGCATCAGGCGTGCCGGCTTTACCGCCGCCTTTGACGAATGCCTTCTCCAGCGCGCCGCCGGTTGCGAACAGGGCATCCCGTTGGACCGCTGGAAGACCGGCGCTGTGGATTGTGAGTGCAATGCTGCCCGCGATGTCCTCGGCGACGCTGAGGTCCGCAATAAGTGCTTTCGATTCCTCAACCGACTTCTTCGAAAGCACGCTCATGACTGCCGAACCCAAAGCGATGATCGCCTTGTCGCGGGCGGCGATTTTCGTTGCGTCGGAGACTGCATTGCCACCGTAAGCTTGGATGAGTGAGTTGGTGAGCAGCGCTGCAACCTCGCCAAGCTCGTCACCGCGATTTGCGGTCGAGACTCCAGGCTTGGCTTGGATGGCCTTTCCGAGAGCAGTTGCCAGCGTCTTGATGGTGGCCACTTTGAGCGGCTTGCCAGCGACCGTGCCGGTTTCGCTCACAAGTGCACCGACTTTCGCGGCAACTTCCGTTGCACGTTCTTCACCGACTGCGGCCGCGACTGCGGCTGCGATAACGGGCGCTTTTGAAATCGAGGTCTTACCGAGCGGAATGATTGCGGCGGTGATGTCACCAGCCTGCGATTCGTCCGCGAGTGATGCACCGACCGCGGCGTTCAGAGCGAACTTGGAGTTCGCCGTAGCAAGTGCCACTGCAAACGCCTTCTTGTCTGCGACACCGCTCAGGGCCGCTGTGCGGTAGGCGACGTCGGTTGCGGCTTTGGATGCCTTCGACATGATGGCATTGGCCGTGGCAACGGCGGCAGCGTTTGCAGTCGCCGGGCTCGCTGCGATGTTCAGTTCAGCAATACCAGCCGCCATGAAGCCCACTGCGGAGTATGATTTCACTTTCGGTGCGATGGCTACGCCGAGTGCGTTGCGCGAATCCGAAGTGGTAAAGAGCGTTCCCGCCTGAATTAGCGCTTTGATGGCTGCGTCGGCAGATTCGGGATTGAGAGCGCCGATTCCGGAGATGACTCCAGCGCCGATTCCCGCGGCCTTGGTGGCATCCTGATTGGTCGCGAGTTTCGTCACGATTGCGGCGAGCTTGGCTTCATTGTCGCCGTTGCCCGTTGCGACAGTCGCAGCAATCTTCGAGCGGTCGGTTACGCTGGGAAGATAGGCATCCAGCACTCCATTGACATCGGCGGCCGAGCCCGCACGGAGAACGCCTTGTGCGATAAGTGCCTTTGCTGCGTCCTTCTGGTTTGCCGAGAGTCCGTTGAAAAGAGCGGTCTTGTCGGTGTGGGTCTCGGTAGTTGCGGCAATTACTTCGCCGAGTGCCTTTGCGAGCTTCGCGTTTGCTACGTAACCTTGAGCAGCGCTTAGAAGCTGGGCGTTCGTCTGTGCGCCGAGGGAGGCGATGTATCCGCCGAGAATGCTTCCCGCTGCGGCCGGGATTCCCGAGGCGACGGCTGCTGCGGCTGCTTCAGCCTGCGTCTTGCGGTCCGCAGCGGCGAGTTCGTCAGTCAGAAACCCTTGAGAGAAAGATTCGAATGCGGCAGCGGACTTCGCAGCGCTGGTGCCGAGTGCCTTCGAGGTGTCGGCGAGCAGTTTGCCAACTTCTGCCGGAGTGCCGCCGAAATCGGTCGGGCCCGTACCGCCCAGCGCCTGGCCGACTGCGAGCGCGACCGCCGGTGAGGTGGCCTTGATTGCGCCGGAGAGCGCAACGGCTTTGCCGGTCGCGGTCAGTGCTGCCGTTGTGTTACCGGCATTCACGTTGAAGACAGCCTTTGTCACCGCGGCGATCACCGATGCGTCGGTGATGTTGTTGTTTGCGATCGCGGTCGCGATTACCTGCCCGGCGATCTTATCCTTGTCGCCGCGCTTCTTGCCCGCGCCGTCCACTTGCAGTGCGGACTCGACGATCGCCGCGACCTGTGCCGGGGTAGCTCCCGCTGGGAGTGTATCGAGCGCGAGGCAAAGGGCGTGGAGAAGATCGTTCGGACTGGCAGTGGCGACCGTAGTGCCGGCCTTGATTCCGGGAATGGTCGCGAGCTTGGAGTTGATCAGCGTTACGCCTGCTGCGTCTGCCATCGCTGAATTGGCCGCGATAAGCGAGAGTGCTACGACTGCCGGGGCGATGTGTCGGCTGAGGATGCGGAACGGTTTGGATGTGGTAGTCATGGTTAGAGCAGTTGATTCTTGGTTTGAAAGTTTTTAGCAGGTATATCTCAGGGCAGCAATCTCCCCGTTTCGAAGTGATCCGCAATCTCTTTTTCTGAAAAATTACTCGTTTGGAGATGCCCCGTTGCGTTCGTCTTCCACATCCGGCTCGGCGAGGTTTTGGTAAACGGGAATCGGCGCCAGATTCATGCGGGATGCATTTGCGGCAAATTCCGCTTGTTCCTCGGCCTCGGCTTCGCGCCCGATGCGAGCCAGAAACCGGCTGTAATGGCCGCGAATGACGCCGAGTTTCGGGTCAAGATTGATCGCCACCCGGTAGGCCTCTCCCGCTTCCTTAAAACGGCCGTTTCCCTCCAGCGCCTGCGCGTATCGTACCCAAAGTTCCTCGTCTTGAGGGAACAGGTCGAGCCCCTGCTTGAATGACTCAATCGCCGTATCGTACAGCGGCTTCCGGAGGGCTGGGGCGATTCTGGCAGCCATCAGCCGGTGCGACTGTCCGATATGTAAGTGGGTGAATGGGTTGCGCTTTTCCTTCTCAAGCGACTTGCGGCCGAATTCGATGGCCTCTTGATACTGCTTGTTTCGCACGGCGACGCGCGCCTTTTCGCACCAGTATTCGCCCGGAAATTTCGGCAGGGCGATTGCGCAAATCGCACCACCAATTCCGGCGGTTACCCAGACCGCGATTTTGGAGGTTGTGCCCCATGTCGGTTCCGCGGGGGCGGGCTCGAGCGGGTCGCCTTCGTTCGGTGCGTCGGGAGAGGGCTCGGGCGGATCCTGCAAATCGCCGGAATTTGCGAGAAACCCGAACACCACCGCGAGGAAGATGGCGTTTCCGGGAAGGTGCATGTTGAAATCAACTACGGCGTGCGCCACGTGGGCAGAGACGGTTGTAAGTGCACCTATATTGAATGCGAGTTGCAGGCCCGGCCCATAAGGATCCTCGGTTCGCGCGGCGACGAGCCGGCGGAATCCAGCGAACCCGGCCATTCCGTGAACGAGGAGAAACGCCGCCATTCCCGCGGCACCGACGATACCATACTCCGCCAGCAGTTCGAGGTAGTCGCTGTGAGCGTGCTCGGGGTCGGGCTGGAGTTCCGGACGGCGGAACAGGCGGCCGTAATAAAGGTGCGTGCCGGCGCCGGTGCCGATGACCGGGCTGACGCGCCACTGGTCGACGGCGGCCGCCCAGTTTGCGAGACGGATGTCCGATTTGCCCGAGGTGACATTGTGTAGATCGCTCAGCTTTGCTAGGCGTTGCTTGAGCAGATCGCTCTGCATCATCAGCGGGTAGGAGATGGAGGGAACCAGCACGACCATCAAGATGACGCCATAAACCGCGCCGGGAAAACGCGGCCTGTTTGTGCGATACGTCACGATCAGCCCCAGCACAGCCAGAACCAGCAGCGAGCCCAGCGATGAAATCCATCCGCCACGGCTCGCTGTAAGTGTAACGCCCACATAACATAATAGCGCCACGTATCCGAGCAGCCACCGCGCCCATGTCCGCTGGGTTCCCCAAATGGCGATGGAAATCGCGAACGGTGCCACCGCTTCGAGAAATCCAGCGAGGTGGATCGGGCTGATGAAGCTGCCGCTCGCCCGCTGCTGCGGTTCACGGAGGAAACCGAAAGGCATCCAGCCGTGATCGCCGGCAAACTGCCTGACGCCAAAAACCACCTCGATTACGGCGAGGCCAAACATGCAAACCATAAACGCCATTCGGGGCCCGGGTCGTTGCATGAACAATGCAGAGGCTCCGTACGCAGCGAGGCATGCGAGCACCATGTAGATATCCGTTCTCGCCAGATATTCCACGGGCGATTGCGAAGCGCGCGCCAGGATGTACGTAAAAAACACCGCCACCACTGCCAGGCACCATTTTGAAGGATCACGTCCGGCGCGCCGGGCCGCGGGCAGCATCAGGGCGCAGATTGCCAGCAGGGCGTAAGCGGGCAGACTGAAGACAAGCCGCGTCCCGCTGATCGCAAACTGGATCATGATCAAGGCCGATGCCACAAGGGCTGCAATCAAGGCATTCACAAAGGTCGCGCACACTACGCGATGCCGCCTGCGGCGCAAGCGGGCGCTCATAAAAAGAACGCGGTTTTTAAGCGCCGCCGCTTGACGTCCATCGCGAAGACGCGCAGCTTATTGCCACCATCCACCCTGCATGAGCGACGCCGACAATCACCTACTCAAAGGCTCCCTCCTCTACCGCGAATTCCTTGCGGAGCGCAGTGCCATCCTCGAACACAAGTGGTTCATGAGCGAAAAAGCCAAGCACGACGTGGGCTTCGAGAAAGCCCTTCTCGACTGGATCCTCAACTACCGAGCGCGCTGGCGCGCCGAGCGCAGCGCGAAACTCCGGAGCGGCGGGCAATGACGAAATGATTCGCCGCCCGCGCCTTTAAATGCGAACCCGTGAGCTCGCGAAGGACGCACCAATGAACAGCAATCCACCATCACCGACCGCAAGGATCCTGCTTGATGCAGCAGCGATCGAACGCACATTGCACCGCATCGCGCACGAGATCATCGAGCGCAACCAAAACCTCGAAAACCTCGCAATCATCGGCATCCCGAGCCGGGGCGTCGTGATCGCCCGCCGCCTCGCGAATCTCGTCACGAACTTTGGTGGAACGAAAGTCGAGCACGGCGTGATCGACATCTCCATGCACCGCGATGACCTTTCGCGCCGCCCCGTTCCCGCAGTCGTGGCCACCGAACTTCCGTATGATCTTGAAAGCCGCACCATCATTCTCGCGGACGATGTCGCCTTCACCGGGCGCACCTGCCGCGCAGCGATGGACGCGCTTGCAGACTTCGGCCGCCCGGCGCGAATTCAGTACGCCGTGTTGATTGATCGCGGGCATCGGGAACTGCCGATCCGCGCGGATTACGTCGGCAAAAACGTGCCGACTTCACCCGGCGAGCGCGTCTATGTGCGCTTTGCCGCAATTGATCCCGTCGTCGCAGACAGTGTCTCCATCGACCACACACCGGCTGTCGCCACTTCCGAATCCGCTAAACAATGACCTGGACCCGCAAAGACCTTGTCTCCATCGCTGCGCTCAGCGCCGAGGAGATTCGCTTCATCCTGCAGCACGCTTCAAACTTCAAGACCGTCGGCGCGCGCGACATTAAAAAAGTTCCCGCGCTTCGCGGAAAAACGCTCGTCAATTTCTTCGTCGAACCGAGCACCCGCACGCGCATCAGCTTCGAGTTGGCTGCTTTTCGTCTCAGCGCCGACGTGGTGAACATGAGCGCCTCGACTTCCTCGCTCACGAAGGGCGAAACCCTCAAGGATACGGCCCGGAACCTCGAAGCACTTCTGGCTGACATCATCGTTCTTCGTCACAGCAGTGCGGGAGCTTCGCAGTTCCTTGCCGAGCGGCTGAAAGCGAGCGTTATCAATGCCGGGGACGGCGCGCATGAACATCCCACGCAGGCGTTGCTCGACACGTTTACCGTCTGCGAGGCAAAGGGCCGGATGGACGGTGATTTGCGCGGTCTGCACGTGGCGATAATCGGCGATATTCTGTTCTCGCGCGTTGCGCGGTCGAACATTCACGCACTCATCAAACTGGGCGCGAAGGTGACGCTCTGCGGCCCGCCGACGCTGGTCCCGCGCTCGCTCGAATCGCTCGGCGTTTCCATCACGCACAACATCGACGACATCATCGGGAGCGTCGATGTCGTGAACCTGCTACGCATCCAGCACGAACGGCAGCGCAAGGAGTACTTCCCTTCGCTTGGCGAGTACACGTCGCTTTTCGGCCTCACGAAAGCCCGGGCTGCGCAACTGAAGGACGACTGTCTCATCATGCATCCGGGTCCGATTAACCGTGGTGTGGAGATCGACAGCGACATCGCCGACAGCGGGCGGAGCGTCATTCTGGATCAAGTCACGAACGGCCTCGCTGTGCGTATGGCGGTGCTTTACCTCTGCGCAAACGCGCCGCAAAGCTGACGAATCCTCAGCCGCGCCGTGGCGGTGGAGCGAGGAAGTTCAGCGGCATGGTGCGCTTTTTCTGCACGGCACCGGCGCCGCGTACTGCGGGCAGGATGAATTCGAATTCCGTCCACTCCGCATCCGAGCGCAGGAGCACGAGGTCGCCGAACATCGCAACGGCAAGTTCGCGGGCAATCGCGAGCCCCAGTCCGTGGCCGGCGACATCCTCGTTGCCGTCGCCGCGGGAAAATCGGTCGAAGATGTAGGGCTGGCGTTCTTCCGGAATCGGATTGCCGGTATTCGAGACCACGATGCGCGCCCATTTTCCGTAGCGAAATGCGCGGATGTAAATCATGCCGCCCGCGTAATTATACTTCACCGCGTTCTCGATTAAATTGAGCAGCACCTGCTCGACGCGCGGTGGATCGGCTACGGCGAGCAGCGTCTCCGGCGCTTCAAACTGCATCGTTACTCCTCGCCGCTCGGCAAGTAGCTGGCCGTCTTCGCAGCATCCCTCGACGACGCTGCGAAGGTCGGTTTCGACGGTGCGAATCTCCAGCGCACCTGCGTCGGCGCGCGCCAGGAGCATGAGGCCCTCGGCGAGTGAGGAAAGGCGGCGGGTCTGCTGCAGGAGGTCGTTCAGGCCGGCATTGATGTCATCGGAATTTCCCTCCCTCGTGAGCAGGTCTTCAATCGTCATCCGCATCACGGTGACCGGCGTTTTCAACTGATGGGAAGCGTCCGCCGAGAATCGAATCGCCAGCTTGTATGCGGATTCGAGGCGGTCGAATGTCCCGTTCAGAACATCGGTCAGCGCTGCGATCTCGTCCTGCGCGACGGGTTGAGGGATGCGCTTTTCGAATTCCTCGACGGAGATGCTTTCCGCCGTGTGGATGATTTCCTGCACCGGTTTGAGCGCCCGTCTGGCGACCCAGATTCCCCCGGCGAGACTCAGGAGAACCACGGATGGCAGGGCGATGAAAGCGGCCCACAAAATCCGGTTCATTGTGGCTTCGTGGCTCGCGAGAGGGAACGCGAGGAGGACTTTCATTCGCGAATTCGAAAAATGGCCGATGCGATAATTGCGGCCGGCGATGGCTGCGTCCTTGTATCGATTGGTCACCGGCGCGATTCCATCGAGCGAATGATCGCCAAGCGACGCGGATCGGTACGCGGTGCGGCCCTCCGAATCGAAGATTTCGATCATCCGGTTCGCGGACGAATCAGGCAGCATGTCGGAGGTGATTGTAAGCGTGCCATCCGCCGCCCGGAGCGCTGCGCGGTCGAGATCCGCCAGGATTTCCCTCCCATCGCGCTCCATCCGCTGGCGGACGATGTCCAGCAATTCGGCGCGGAGGAAAATGAAGATTCCTGCGAATGCGAGCGCGATCGTGACGCCCGCGACCATTGCGGAGGCGAGGGCCACCTTGGCCCGCAGGGGCATGTGGCGCCACCGAAGCGGCGGCAGCTTCATGCGGCGGTTTGAACTGCCATGCCGGACGCGACCGCCTCCTGAATCGTGTAGCCTACGCTGCGGACCGTCTGGATGAGTTTCACCGGAAAGTCTTCATCCACCTTGCGGCGCAGTCGCTGGATGTAGACGTCTACTGCATTCGTCTCGTCGTCGAGGGCGCTTTTCCAGACATGCTCGCAGAGTTCGGTGCGTGTAAATACGCGGCCCGGGTGGCGCATGAGGAAATTCAAAAGCCCGTACTCTCTGACGGACAGGTATACCTTCGTGCCGCTGCGGTAAACCTCGCGGGTAGTCTCGTTGAGCACGAGGTCGCCGATGCGGAGAATGGGTGAATTGTGTCCTCCAGTCCTTCGGATGAGTGCATTCACCCGCGCGAGAAGCTCTTCCATCGCAAACGGCTTTGGAAGGTAGTCGTCGGCCCCCTCATCCAACCCGTAGATGCGGTCTTCCTTGCTACCGCGTGCCGTCAGGATGAGCACCGGCGTCGAGATGCTGCGACCGCGGATGGCGCGGAGCACTTCGATTCCGTCGACACCTGGAAGCGCGAGGTCCAGAATGATGATGTCGTACGGCTGTGTGGTTGCGGCGACCATGCCTTCGTCGCCGCGAAGGATGGAAACGACACTGTGTCCGGCGTCGTTCAGGGCCTTGGTTACATACTGGGCGATTTTCTTTTCGTCTTCGATCAGCAGGATGTTCATGGGTGGTTTATCGGTTAAGATGTTTGCAAAGTGACATAAACTTCATGCTTTGACGAGACCGCATGCATGATGTTCACGGGATTTTACAGCAAATTAACCTCACAGGTTTTTTAGAATCGCCGGAACATCGTCCAATTTCACCGGGCGCTGCGCCTTTGATGCATGCGGGTTTCCAGCCGGAATGTCACAAAATTATGACAACAGCCCCTCGACAACTGCGGAACGCCGCTTTACCCTGCTATGCTTTTTTATCACTCAATGTCCGCCCGATTCATCCTATCCCGTCTCATCCTCGCAACCTCGGTTTCCGCGCTCTCGGTGCTACTCGCACCAACTGCAACCGCAGGCGCTTTTTCTTGGACCGGCACGACCAATTTCTGGTCGACATCCTCGGCATGGAGCCCTGCCTCGGCTCCGACCGGCAATGATCCGACGGATATTCTGAATTTTGGCGGCGATGTGAGCCTGCCTTACACTTCCACCAACAACATCGCAGTTAATCCATTTCGGCTGAATCGAATCAATCTCAGCGCGACGGGCATTGCGGGGAACTTCCACACCATTTCCGGCAATCCGCTGGCCTTCTCTGGTAATGCGCCGGAGATCGTCCAGAATGGCGCCGGTGCTGTTGCGTTCAACACGCCGTTCCAGTTCGACGGCACGTTCACCGCTTCCGGCTTTGGTGCGGGCCTTGTTACCGCAAATGCGCAGATTTCCGGGATCGGCAAGATCGTGAAGAACGGAACTTCGACGTTCCGCTTTGGGACCACTTTTGTCGCCCCGGTAGTCGGACCGTCGGCGAACACCTTTCTCGGTGCGGTGGAGATCAATGCGGGAACCGTCCGCTTTAACAACAACGCCGAGGCGGGTCGCACCGCGATTCGCGGCAATCCGGTGATTTTGAACGGGGTCAGTTCTGCATTTTCCTGCAACAGCGAAATCCGCAGTGGAGTGATTAGCGGGCCTTTTGGCGATGTGCGCACGACGATTTCGACGGCTGATACAGCGAACCCCCCGAGCGAGAGCATCATAATCACTGCGCTAAGCGACGGCACGTATTCCGGCGCGCTCACGCTTTCGCCGCCAATCGGCGCCGGCAACGATCGCGGCCAGTTCATCGTCCGCGGAACCGGCACCCAGACCCTGACCGGAACGTTGAGCATCGACAAGGACGTCATCCTCGGGCGCGGGGCCACTTTGGTGCTCGCCGGAAATGCGTCATTAGGCTCGCAGATCAAAGGGGCCATCGTGCTCAGTGGTGGAACGGTCGTTCTCGATAACCAAGATACGAACAACAACAACCGTATCCGAAACGGTGGTGCCACGACGACGCTGGAGCCGATCGGTGGAGGTGCGCTCGTGCTTTCCGGAAATGGCGCTGGCACGCAGGAAGTCACGGGGCGTTTTCAGCTTGGCTCGTTTGCATTTAATCCCACCACGGGCCTCTCGGAAACGAAGGCGCGTTCGGGTAATGTGAACCTCCAGATCATCGACCGCGCTGCGGGCGGCGCAATCACCTCCCTGACATTCGAGAATTACTCGCGCGACCAGCAGCAGCTTGCCCAGTTTGCCACGGTCAATTTTTCTGCGATCAATGACGACAGCACGCCGCAGTATCTCCTGCTCGGTCAGGGTGGAAATGGACCGCGTTTCTCCCTGACGACCGGAGCCTTTGCGGTGCCGCTCTCCAACGACCTCCTCAATGTCACCGCGGGGAACGCGACGTTTGGTTTGAATTCCGTAGGATGGGCCACGGTCACGGGACCCGCCACGGGAACAGCGAACACCAACGCAACGGTGGATTTTGCCACGCACGGAGCTACGGGCATCGCGCCGGTGGCGACGATTCCGTGGAGCGGTTCACTCACCGCCGCGGACAACGCCCGCGTGACGGGCTCCGCAGCGACGCCGGGTGGAGCCTCGATTTATTCGGTGAACTCGATCAAGCTCGCGCCGTCCGGCCCCGGGCAGTCCCTCAATATCGCGGGCACGGGTGATTTAAACACCACGGCCATCCTGCTCGCAGGCGGCACGGACTATACGATTCGCTCCACCGGCGGGGGGGGGATCAGCGGTTCTGCGCCGCGTTTCTTCCATGTGGACAGGGCGACGCTCACCTTGGATGCAGGTCTTGCGGGCGCGAATCATCCGGTTGTGAAGTCCGGCAATGGCGTCCTCGCGCTGAACAACGTCGGCAACTTCAACCTCAACCAAATCCTCGCCATCAACGCCGGCACCGTACGCGCCACGCCCAGCACGACGCTGACTGGCGGTGAAATCCGTTTGCGCGGCGGCGTGCTGGAGATTCAGGGCGGCGGCACTTTCGCCAAAACCATCGGCATCGGCGCGGATCGGGTGAACTGGACGGGCATCACAAATCTTGGAGTCGCGCAGGATGAGGACCGTGGTAGCGGTGGATTCTCGGCATTCGGCGCAAATGTAACCGTGACGCTGAATGGCGGCGCTCAGATATACTGGGAAGACCTCGGGTTCGTCCGATCGGGTCACGGTCTTATTTTCGGCTCATCGACTGCCAATGCAGTCACCGAGTTTACGAATCCGCTGAGCCTTACGGCATTTGACAACGCCGAACCCAACTACAACGCCCGCGAAATCCGCGTGCTCGACAACGCCGGCTCCGCGGCCGACTGGGCGCGAGTTTCCGGCGTCATCTCCGGAACCATCCACAACGACCTTCTGAAGTCTGGTGCTGGCACGCTGGAATTGAGCGCAACAAATACCTACCTCGGAACCACGCAAATCAACGAGGGACGAATTCTGGTCACCGGCAGCATCGCCTCCGGAAACGGAGTCATAGTGCGTGAAACCGGCAGCATTTCCGGCACCGGTACCGTGGGGGCCATCATTCTCGACGGAGGCTCCATTGAACCCGGAAATAACGGCGTTGGCACTCTGACCGCAGCATCCGTTTACTGGCGCACCGGCGCAATCAAGGTGGACGTGGGCTCGGGCGGCAACTCGTCTGACAGACTGGCGCTCGGCTCGGGGCGATTGCACAAGGATCCGTTTGGCGGCGCGCCGTACGAATTTGATTTCGCCGGCGGTGGAGAAGGGGGACGCACCTACACGCTTGCCACTTTTGGAAGCACGACGTTCGTCGCGGGCGACTTCAGCGCTGCGAATCTCCGCCCCGGTCTTACTCCGACATTTGCCATCAATGCCGGCGTGCTCACCATGGCGACAAATCTTCCGACGCCCGTCATTGCCACGCAGCCGCAGCCGGTCCGCGTGAACGTCGGTGCGAGCGCTAGCCTCACCGTCGCCACCGAAATCCCGGGAGCATACAGCTACCAGTGGTATAAGAACGACCAGATCATCGACGGCCAGACTTCTCCCACGCTTTCGTTTCCCTCCGTCACCGCGGCCGACGGCGCGAACTACAAAGTTGTCGTCACGAACGGCACGACGCCCGTGACCAGCAACATCGTCGCCCTCACCGCCAACGAAGCGCCTGTCGCCACGGCACAGAATGTCGGCACAAACGAAGATACGCAGAAAGCGATCACGCTTTCCGGAACCGACCCGAATCCAAGCGACACACTCACGTATCAAATCGTGACGCAGCCCACTCGCGGCACGCTCTCGGGCACCCTGCCGAACATCATTTACACGCCCTCCGCAAACTACAACGGCTCGGATTCATTCACATTCCGTGTGCGTGATGGACTGCTCGATTCCGCGGCTGCAACCATCTCCATCGATATCGCGCCGGTGAACGATTCGCCTGTTGCGGTAGCGGACAGCGTTGTTACCGGTGTCGAGACAAACATCATCGCGAATGATACCGATATCGACAGCGCGACGCTCAGCATCCTGAGCGCGTCAAACGGCGCGTTTGGAACCGTTGCGATCAATTCGCCGACAACCATCACCTACACACCCGGCGCCGGCTTTTCGCTCACCGACACCTTCACGTATGTCGTGACAGACGGCAGCGGCGGAACCGCGACCGGCACCGTCTCCGTGCGACTGGGTGCGCCGGTCTCGTTTGGAATCGCGGCGAAGGGTGCGCCTGTGAGCGGAGAGCCCGCCGGAACGTTTTTCTCAACGTCACTGACACCCTCGGTAGCCGCGGACGGTCGCGTTGCATTCGCTGGCAGCTACCTTACGCCGGCTCGCAAAACCCAGAACGCGCTGTTCTTTGGAAACCCGCCCGTTCCTATCGTCCGCACCGGCATCACCACGGCTCCAAACAGCACGCTGACATTTGCGAAAGTCGGAAACCCGATCGTGAACGCGGGCGGCGACATCGCATTCAAAGGAAGCCTCACCAAGGCCCCTGCTGGGACAGCGGAGGGCATCTGGGCGATCTCGAACGGCGTTACCCGATTGGTCGCCCAAGGGAAAATGTCTGTTCCCGGAATCACAGGAGCAACCTTTTCGAAGTTCGGTGATATCGCGCTTCCCGATGACGGACGCCTGATTTTCGCCGCCACGATCAAAGGTGTGCTCGCGACCGCAGACACCGGCATTTGGCGCGAAACCGGCACGGGCAGCGTTGCGCCCGTCGCGCGCGAAGGCGATGTCATCAACGCGGGCGGCCTGAACCGCTCGGTTTCGACGCTCGCCCTTTTTGGTCCTGCGGGAAAGACCACGCTCGGCCAGCGTCGCGGATTCAATAACAACGGAGCCGTGTTGGCGCGGGTCGGCTTCACCGACAAGTCTTCGGCGATGATTCGTTTCAATTCGAACGGTTCGCGCGACATCATCGCAATCACAGGCGTATCGCGTCCCGAACTCGCCAACTCGGCCGTTAAAGGATTCGGCCTCCCGGTGCTCGCGGATGATGATAGCATCAGCTTCCCTGCGTTGCTGCAGGCCGGTACGGGCACTGCTTCCGCATCGTCGGATTCCGTGCTTTTGCGCCGCAGCGCCGCGGGCGTCCTCAGCATCGTCGCTCAGGAGTCCAGCCCCGCTGTGAATGTCCCCGGCAGTGCCTTTAAGTCGCTGTCCGAAACCGTCAGTGGAAAAGGCAATCGTGCCGGATTTATCGGCACTCTGAAGGCGAAAGCGGGCGGCGTGACCACTGCCGACGACACCGGAATCTGGAGGCACTCCTCGGCAGGCACCATGGAGCAGCTCGCACGCGAAGGTGGCCCGGCACCCGGCACGACCAACGCCGTTTTCTCGGCATTCACATCACTCGCATGGACCGGTTCGGGCAGCGCCGGAACTGCATTCGTCTCGAAATTGAAAGGCACTGTGAAAGGAGCGGTCACCGCCGCGAATGACGTCGGATTCTGGGTGGAGGATTCCGCCGGAGCATTGGCGCTCGCGTTGCGCGAAGGACAGGCGGTGACATTTGGCACCGGCCCGAAGACCCTGAAATCCTTCATCGTGCTCGGCCCGGCGCTCGGAGCGCTCGGACAAGGTGGCTCGACGAATTACGTCGGCGGATTCGCGGTTCTCGGGACGTTCACAGATAAAACCACCGGCGTTTTCACCGTCTGGATCCCGTAACACGCGCTGGGTAGGCGCCGGATTTTTCTTCCGAATCGCGCTGATTTTGGAGAGGGAGGGAAATGATGTTTCCCGAAGCAATCCCGTCCGCCGAACTGAATGACATCCGGGCTCTGTACGAGCGCGGATTGTACGGAGACGCCTGGCGGCGAATGGAGTCGTTTGGAACTCCGGAGCAATGGCGGGATGTTCCGGCGATGATTCTGGCGGGACGAGTGATCGGCAATCTCGAGGGCGAGCGGCGGGCGCGCGCCTTGCATTCCCGTGCGTATCGCCTGAATCGCAGCCACGCCGAGGCCGCGTATTACCGGGCATTTTCCATCCGCAGCCGGCTGGGACCGTTGCGAGCGCTTCGCTTTCTCGAAACGCTGCCCGCATTTCCCGATGCATCGCCGGACGTTCGCTCCGGGTTTCTCTCCCACCGCGCCACGCTGCTCGCCGGGTATCGCGATTTCGCCTCGGCGGAGAGGCTGTATGCCGAGGCGGAGGCGATTGATGGACTGACGGCGTGGCTGCTGGTCGAGCGCTCGTCGATGCTGGAACGCGCAGACCGGTATGCCGAGGCTTTGGAGACTGTGCAACTGGCGCTTGAGAAACGCCCGTTTTACCGGCCCGCCGTGCAAAGTGCCGCGCATCTCCTCACGCTCCTGAATCGCGACGAGGAGGCGATGTCGCTGCTCGCCGCCGCGGAGGAGCATTTGCAAAGTCCGGACGTTGTCGCGCAACTCGCGGTGCTTCTTCGCGAGCGGCATCGTCCAGCGGAAGCGCTCGATAAATGGCGTCGCTACCGGGAGCTCGCGCTGATGATCGAGCAGCCGATGGTCGAATACTGGCATGCGCGCATGTCGGATGCGCACTACGACCTTGGCGACATCACACAGGCCGCCGCTCATGCGAAGCAGGCGAAGAATGGATTTCATGAACGGATCGCGGACCGCATCGCGGCGCCTCCCGCCGAGGCGCGTATTTGGAAGCTGGATGTTCCGTTCGTCCGCCAGCACGACATGACCTGCGCGCCCGCGACGCTGAGCGCGATCAGTCGCTACTGGGATCTTCCGCTGGACCATCTCGCGCTCGCCCGCGAGATTTGCTACGATGGCACGCAGGGACACAAGGAACGCGCGTGGGCTGCTGCGAATGGTTTCGTTGTCCGGGAGTTCACGGTGACGTGGGACACTGGCCGGGCACTGTTGGATCGAGGGATCCCATTCACGCTTGCGACCGTGGAGACGACCTCGGCGCACCTCCAGGCCGTTGTGGGATACGACAGCGTGCGCGGCACCATTTACCTCCGCGATCCGTTTCTAAAGAACCACAGCGAATGCATCTGCCCGGCGTGGCTGGAGGATTATGCGTTTTGCGGACCGCGCGGAATGGTGCTCGTTCCGGTCGCGCAGGCTTCGAAGCTGGATGGCATAGATCTGCCTGATGCTGCGTTGTGGGACCTCTTCCATGAAGTGGACCGCGGGCTTTTCCTGAATGACCGTCCGCGTGCCGTGTCGGCGATCCAGTCGCTGGAGCAAACTGCGCCAGGCCATTGGCTGTTGTTTCAAAGCCGGCGCGTTCTCGCGTGGTATGATGGTGATCAGCCGAGAGCGCTGGCGGCGACGGAGGACTGGCTGAAGCTGTTCCCGGAATCGAACAATCTTCGCTGGGCACGTTACTGTGCGCTGCGCGACCTTGCGCGGAAGTCGGACCATCGTGCGCTGATTGAGGAGATGGCGCGGGGCGAGAAATCCGAACCGCTTTTCTGGCGCGAGCTGGGTGAGGAAATGCGCGCCGACGCCCGCGAACACACGATGGCGCGCCGCTGGCTGCTCCGGGTCTTGCGTTACCAGCCGTCCGGCGCGGAGAATCTCTTCTCGATGGCCGCGCAGCTTTGGGAGGAGCGCCGGTTTGCCGATTCGCTCCCGCTTTACCGCCTCGCGGCGCATCTTCGCGACAAGGTCGCCTATCTTCAGCGCGCGTGGTTCACCGCCGCACGATACTTCCACCGCACAGGGGAAGTTCTCAATGTCATGGCTGCGCGCGCGCAGACGGACGGCGCACTTTCGGCAGAGCCTGCCTACATCTACCACAATGCGTTGCTCACGCTCGATCGCCTTCCTGAAGCGCAGGCCGTGCTGGAAAATGCGATCGCGCTCCGGCCTGAAGACGGTGAGTTGCTTGCCTTCACAGCCGATTTTCACGCCCGCTTTGGACGCCACGCCCAGGCTGCTGAGTTGCTCGCCAAAGCGGAGGGGAAGTGCCCTCGTTCAAGCTGGCTGCGTACTTCCGCGCGCCTCGCCGACTACCGTTCGGATCTTCCGGAATCGTTGCGGCTCTGGCGCGAAGTGCTGGCAGATTCACCGCTCGCCTTCGACGCCATTCGCACGATCGCGCGGCTGGTCGCGGAAACGGAGAATCGCGAGGCTGCGCACGCTTTTCTCGCCGGTCGCGTGGAACTGTTTCCAAATCATCTGCCGCTGCGTGAACTGCAGGTGGACTGGTTGCGCGATGATGGACCCGAGGCGCAGGAAACGGAGCTGCTCGCCCTGCTGGAGATGGCTCCGAAGAGCTCGTGGGCGTTGCGCGAACGGGCGTTCGCGCTTTCGAAGTTGAATCGATTCGATGAGGCGCTCGCCGCCGCGACACTCGCGGTAGAAACCGAGCCGCAGCAGGCTTCGAATCACTATAGCCGCGGTCGCGTCCTTTTTCTGGCCGGCCGGATGGAGGAATCCGCCGCGGCCTACCGCGATGCCATCCGTCGCGCGGTCGATAATTCCGGTGCGCTCGAAGGACTGCTCGCCGCCTCGCCAACCCTCGAGAAGAAGCGGGAGGCATTGGCATTCATCCGGTCCGAGCTTGAGACGCAGGTGGTGTTCGGCGATGGGCTCTTCAGCTATCTGGAAGTCGCGTTTCCTGTGCTGGAGCCGGCCGAACTCCTGCAGAATCTCCGCGAGGCGCACACGGCGCGCCCGGATTTGTGGCATACGTGGTCCGTTCTGGTTTCGATTCTTTGCGACGCAGGAAAAGCCGCCGAGGCGCTTCCGCTTGCAGAGGAGGCAGTGGGCCGCTTTCCGCTGAACCCTCGCCTCTGGATGGATCTTGCGCACGTTCGCTGCCAGCAGAGGAACTTCCCCGCGGAAGTGGAGGCGCTCCGCACAGCTTCCGAACTTGCTCCCGCATGGGGACGCGCCTCACGTGCACTCGCGGAGGCTCTGCAGCGTTGCGAAGCATACGATGAAGCGGAGCGGGTGTACGAGCAGGCGGTGGCGGCGTCGCCGCTCGATGCCGTCAACCGCGGATGCCTCGCGGAATTCATCTGGCGCCGGCGGCGCGATCCGCACGCGCTTTCGTTGCTGGAAGAGGCAATCCGGCTCGAACCCGGATACTCGTGGGCGTGGGATTCCCTGCGGGAATGGAACGGAAGTCCGGACCGCGCCGTTGCGCTTTCCCGCGAGCTCGTGAAATTGCGTGGTGGCGAGGCGTCGTCGTGGATGCGCCTCGCGACGATGCTGCCGGAGGATTCCACCGATGAACGGCTCTCGCTGATCGATCGAGCGATCGCTTTGAACCCCTGCTACAACGACGCGCACGATGCGCGGGTGAGGATTCTTTGCGCCGCGGGCCGTTACGACGATGCCTCCGCCGCCTGTCATCCCGAAGCCTACGGTGGAAACCTGCCGCGCGGGCTCCGCGCACGATCGCCGTGGGTAAAGGCGCAGCGCGGGAACCTCGTCGGCGCGGTGGCGGAAATGAAGGAGGTCGTGGCCGAGCACCCCGATTTTTACTGGGCGTGGGAGCGGCTTGCGGAATGGCATTCGGCACTGGGCGAACATCAGGCCGAGCGCGATGCGTCGGAGCGGATGGCGCGGCTCGATCCGCGCAACGCCGTGCCGCTTGGATACCTCGCTGAGGCGGAGATGAAACTCGGACGGCGCGATGCCGCATTTGCGGTGCTCGAGCGCGCTTTTGCGATCGATCCCGGCTACGGTTACGCGGCTTTTACGTTGTTCGATTCGCACTTGGAAAAGCGCGAGTTCGACAAGGCCCGGGCGAAGCTCGCTCAAATGCGCGTTCATCTTCCCGGCGCGGATACGATTGCGGCCGAGGTGCGACTGCTGGCTGCGACCGGAGAAAAGGCGAAGGCGCTGGATTTATTCCGTGAACTCGTCGCGCAGCCGGAACGCGAGGCGCAAGCGGTCGAGGCCGCTGGAGGTGCGATTCGCAGAGCCGGCTGGGCGCGGCCACTGGAGCGCCTCATTGAGCCGTTGTTGAACGATCCGGGGACGAATCCGCGGGTGGCGGTGGAGTGGGTTTACTGCATCACTGGGCGCGACGCGTGGCGAAAGCGCCGCATTTTGAGGAAGCTGGATCCCGCGCGAACGCTGACGAAGCACGCTTGGCGGGCGTTCTTCACCGTGGCCGGAGAGAAGAGAAAGTACCGCTACATCAAGGAGTTCATCAAAGTTCATCGCGCGGCGCTTCGTGCCGATGACGATATTTGGGGAACCGTCGGCTACGGCATCTCGGTCTGCGACCGCGACCGGGAGGCGCTGGAGTGGATGGCTGACTGGCGCGACCGGAGCGGGGTCCGTCCGTGGATGCTCACCAATTTCGCATCATCGGCGCGTGTTTGCGGAAAATTCGCCGAAGCCATGAGCGCGCATGTTTACGCGCTTACGCTGAAACACGACCACACCTACCCGCAGCACATTCTATGGATTGCGATGTCCGAAATCGACGGCGGGCAGTTCGCGGAAGCCCGCGCACGGCTCGATGAGATGCGTTTTGATATGCTGGATGGTTTCTGCAAAACGCTCTGGACCGCCGCCAACGCCGCCTGTGCTGTCCACGAAGCTTCACCGGACAAAAAGCGGAGTGCCTACGCTGCGGGTGTGCTCCGGATGAACGCCGCCGAGCACGTGCTGTTAAAGAAGGACCGTTATCTGCGTTTGCTGTCGCGACGCATGGTCACGCGCATGGCCCGCGAAGCAGGGCTTTCGCTCCCCGGTTTCCGGGGTTGGTGGTTTGGTTTACGAGTGCAGTGAATGGTCTTTCCGAAACAGCGCGTGGTTTGATCCATAAGCGGAAGAAAAGCTCGTCGGCATATTTCGGTGCTGTTTTTCGAGGCGGGCGACAGTCACTAACTGAACGCGAAATGAAAGATGAAGACAGCACAGACGAAACTCCGCTCATCCGGGCTGCGCAGCGCGGCGACCTGGGCGCTTTCGGTGCGCTGGTGGAGCGGCATCATACGAGTGTAAGGGCTTGTCTCGCGGTTCGGATGAATTCGGTCCACGACGCGGAGGATCTCGCGCAGGAGGCTTTTTTGGTCGCGTTTCGGAAACTGCCGGGCATTGACCCAACGATGCCGCTCGGGCCGTGGCTTCGAGGGATTGCGATGTTCTTGCTGGCGAATCATCGCCGGAAATTCCGCGCGACTCCCATCGGGATGAATGACGAACTTCAGGCGCTGGTGGATTCGCGAATCGAGTCGTCGGACCGCGAGTCGGAGCGGATGTCGGCGCTGCGCGAATGTCTCGAAACGCTGGATGGTCCGGCGCGTGCGCTGGTGAACGCCCGCTACGCCGATGGCGCGACGCTCGATGAGCTCGCTTCGAGGTCCCGTCGGAAAAGCTCGGCGATTTCCATGCAGCTCCACCGTCTTCGCGCGTTGCTCGCAGAGTGCATTGAACGGAGGCTCGCAGGCGCATGACACCGGAGGAGTTTGATAACCTTGTGGCCCGTGCGGCGGAGGGCTCGCTGACACCCGATGAGGCGACGGCGCTGGCGGCCGTTTGCAGGGAGAGCGACGAAGCATTGCGGCTTCTGGCGAATCACGTCGATACCGAGCGCCTGCTCCAAGCCGTCGAGCGCGACCCAGACGGGCGCATCGCCGCACAGGAGGTCCTCTTGCGAATCGAGCAGGAGCGCGTCGCGGCTACGTCCACGACAGAGTTTGCGCCGCGAGTTATGCAGAATGCGCGCCGCTCGCGCTGGTGGCTGCCTGCTTCCGCAGCCGCCGTGCTGGCGATCGCCGCAGGGCTGATGTTCCACTTTTCAAAGAAGAGCCCGCCTGCGAGCGAGGTCGCGTTTGCAGTGGACGGGCCGACTTCGGAGCGGCAGGCGACGGTGGCTGTGGCGGTTTTGAAACGTTCGGTCGGCGTCCAGTGGGCGGAGAATTCTCCCTCGCATGCGGTCGGGGCGATGCTCCCGACGGGATGGCTGCGGGTGAAGTCTGGGACGTTGCAAATCGAGTTTCTCGGCGGTGCGCGGCTCATTGTCGAGGGTCCGGCCGAGATCCGCATGGACGCCGAGGATGCAGCATTCCTCCAAAGCGGCACGGCCAGCGCCTACGTGCCGGAGCCGGCCCGCGGCTTTCAGCTTCGCGGCCCGGGAGTGGATGTCGTGGACCTCGGCACATCGTTTGGATTCACCGTCGGCAGCGGACGGAAGCCGGAAGTACACGTCTTCGACGGCGAGGTCACAGTCGCAGGTAGCAGTGGTTCGCCGCGAAAGCTGGAGGCGGAGAAAGCCGTGCGCGTGGAAGGTGCGGACTTGCACGACATTCCCGTTCGCCCGGCGGATTTCCCGGATGGTGCAAAGCTCGCCCAACATGCCGACACCGCAGGGCGTTCGCGATTTCTGAAATGGAAGACTGACATCGCGGCACTGGCTGCGGACCCGGCGGCGCTTCTCTGCTACACATTTGAAGGCGAGCAGGAATGGGAGCGCGTCCTCACCAACCGAGCCTCGCAGCCGGCCGCCGAATCTCGCGGTGCCATCGTCGGCGCCGGGTGGACCGGAGGCCGCTGGCCGGGAAAGCGCGCGTTGGAATTTCGCAGCCTCGGCGACCGTCTCCGCTTCAGCGTGCCGGGCAGTCACGAAGCGCTTACCCTCATGGCGTGGGTCCGCGTGGACAGTCTGCCGAATGACTACAACTCCCTCCTGCTCCCCACCCGCTACGGTCCCGGCGCTCTCCACTGGACACTCGAGCGCGGCGGCGAACTCCGCCTCACCATGCGAAACACATCGCATCCCGGCAACGGCGCGCACCATTGGGACGGCCCCGTGAGCGGTCCGGCTGTATCGAACATGGACTTCGGGCGCTGGCTTTTTCTGACCACCACCTACGATGCTGCGAACGGCGCGGTGACTCACTACCGGGATGGAATCGAAGTCGGACGCGCTAGTTTCAAAAAGCATCTGCCCGCCGTTCTGGGCAGTATGGAATTTGGCAACTGGGGTGCCGACGGGACCAAACCTGACAACGCCTGGGTGAAGACGCAGTTCCCAAACCAGATCACGCGGAATTTCGTCGGGCGCATTGATGAACTCGTCATTTTGTCTCGCGTGATGTCTGCGGAGGAAATTGCCCGCCACTGCGCTGATGGTGCGCCATAAGCGTTTGGTGTGCTAAATCGAGCCCTTCGAAACAACCCAACTTGCACATGAAATCTCTCGTAGTCCTTACTCTCGCACTCGCGGCTGCCGCGCATTCGCAGAATGTCTTCCTCGAAGCGGAGATGTTCGAAAACCTCGGAGGCTGGGATCTGGACCAGCAGAGCATGGAGCAAATGGGTTCGCCCTATCTGCTCGCACATGGGCTGGGCGTTCCGGTGAAGGATGCCACGACAACGGTGAAGTTTTCCTCGCCCGGCAAGTATCGCGTCTGGGTGCGGACTCGCGATTGGGTCGCCCCGTGGAAAGCGCCGAGTGCGCCGGGGAAATTCCAGGTGCTCGTGAATGGCAAGGCGCTCGCACCCACGTTTGGCACGAAGGGCGCGGAGTGGGCATGGCACGATGGCGGGACTGTGGAGGTCGGCGCGGAGGCAGAAGTCGCGCTGCACGATCTGACGGGCTTCGCGGGTCGCTGTGATGCGGTGCTTTTTTCAAAAGACGCGACGTTTTCTCCGCCGAACGAACTCGCGGCGCTGACGAAGTTCCGCAACGAGGCGCTCGGCATTCCCGCCGCGCCGGACGACGGCGGGACGTATGACCTCGTCGTAGTCGGCGGCGGCATCGCGGGGACGAGCGCGGCGGTTTCCGCAGCGAGAAACGGGCTCAGCGTTGCGCTCATTCAGGACCGCCCGGTGCTCGGCGGCAACGGCTCCAGCGAAGTGCGCGTCTGGCCGGAAGGGCATACGCGGCAGAAGCCGTTCACGCACATCGGCGACATCGTGGAGGAAATCTGCCCGCCGAAATCCGGCGCCACCGGCAACGCGAAAGGCGGCGCCATTTATCAGGACGAACGCAAAACGCGCGTCGTCGCCGGAGAGCCGCGCATCAAGCTCTTCCTCGAACACCGCGTGAACGCCGTGGCAACGCAGGACAAGCGAATCGTGAGTGTCACCGCTCAAAACATCCGCAATGCGCACCGTGTGAAATTCAGCGGGAAGTTTTTCGCCGACTGCACCGGCGACGCGACAGTCGGCTTCCTCGCCGGAGCGGACTTCGACACGTCGAAAGAAGGAAACATGGGCGCGAGCAATCTGTGGAACGTGCTCGACCAATCGAAGCGCGAGGAAGTGCTGAAGTGCGAGTGCAAGGACAAGGACGCGCTCTCCATGTCCGCCGAAGCTGGCAATGTCGCGGCCCCTTTTCCGCGTGTGCCTTGGGCGCTGGATCTCACAGATAAATCGTTCCCCGGTCGCGGCGGAAAGAAGGGCCAGTGGGCGAACACACCCATCAGCAACCTCGGCGGATGGTTCTGGGAGAGCGGCTTTGACAAGGACTCCATCAAGGACATCGAACTCATCCGTGACCTGAATATGCGCGCGATGTACGGCGCGTGGGATGCGCTGAAAAATGTGGACGGCCTTTACCCGAACCATCGCCTTGGATGGAGCGCATTCATCGCGGGTAAACGGGAATCCCGCCGCCTGCTCGGCGACGTCGTGCTCACCGCCGACGACTTCCGCAAAGGCACACCGTGGCCCGACCCGGCATTTCCGAACACCTGGCACATCGATATCCACATCCCGCACCCCGAGTTCGACGATGGACTCAAAGGTCAGGAGTTCATCTCGCTCGCGACCACCGGCAAAAACTACGAATACAAAGGCCCGTATTGGGCGCCCTACCGCACCCTCTACAGCCGCAACATCGGCAATCTCTTCATGGCCGGCCGCAACATCAGCGTGGACCGCGAAGCCATCGGCCCCGTGCGCGTCATGCGCACCACCGGCATGATGGGTGAAATCGTCGGCAAAGCCGCATGGATTTGCGTCTCGCAGAACACGACGCCGCGCGGTGTCTATGAAAAGCATCTGCCGCTTTTGAAGGAACTCATGGAGCAACCCGGCAGCGCCCGACGCGATTCGCTGAATGGAAAACTCGACCGCCCCGTCGCGAAAGCGACCGCCGAAGTCACTGGCCTCGATCCCGCGAAGCTCGACGGCATCGTGATCGACGACGCCAACGCCGAACTCCGCGGCGATTGGGACGATAAAGGCTCGCTGCCCGGTTACGTCGGCACCGGCTACCACTATTCCAACGACGCGAAAGCCACCGCACGCTTTCCCTTTATCGTAAAGACCGACGGCATCCACGAAGTCCGCGTCTCGTGGGCCGCCCACGCCAACCGCGCCAAAAATACGAGCGTCGTCATCGAAACCGCCGAGGACGAAAAGCACATATCGTTCAGCCAGGCGTTTCCGCCCTCCGGCGCGAACGGTTTCCAAGCACTCGGGCGGTTCCGCTTTTCCGCGGCCAAGCCAGCCGCGCTCACTTATCGCGTTGCTCAATCCGGCGGCACCGTCCACGTGGACGCGGTGCAGGTCGTGGAGGTGAAGTAAGTATTGAAGATGACGAATCTTTGCCGCGCGGGCATCCCGCTTCTTGCGCTTACATCAGCGTTTGCGGATCCGTTGCCGCTATTGCCGCCGGATCGTGCCGCGGGATACAAACTGGCTTGGAGTGATGAGTTCGACGGCGCGGCGCTGAACAAGGCGGAGTGGAATATCCGCACCGGTGTTCGCTTTGCCTCTGCGAATATGCCGGGGAATGTGAGCGTGGCGGACGGGCTGCTCCGGCTCGCTGTGAGGAAGGAAAATGCCGGCGGCGCGGAATACACTTCCGGCGGCGTGATTTCCAAACGCGAGTTCAAATACGGCTATTACGAATCGCGTTATCGCGTCCCGCGCGGCACGGGGTGGCACACGTCGTTTTGGATGATGAAAAACTCGCCGGGCAGCGAGGGGAGCCGGCAGGAGATTGATGTTTGCGAGCAGGATTCGAAGGAGCTCACGAGCTACGGGATGAACCTCCATACGCATGCACCATCGCACGTCGGGCAGGCGGGCAGACGCGTGAAGACGCCGAATCTCGCGGACGATTTTCACGTCTGGGGGTGCGAGTTTTCACCGCGCGAGATTCGCAATTACTTCGACGGAAAGCTCGTGGGCATGACTCACGTGACGCACTTCCAGCACGATGTAATGAGCATCTGGCTCACGACTGTGGGCTGGGCGAAATTGCCGTGGAATCCGAAGGAGAAGATCGATGATTCCGCGCTGCCTGCGTTCGCCGATTTCGACTACGTGCGCTTTTTTGAAAAGCCCGCGCTCGCCGATGAAAAAGCGCCGGTTCCGCGGACGGTGGTGGTCTTTGGCGATTCGCTCACTGAAGCCGGGGCACTGAAAGACAAGGCGTGGCTCCGCGTGGTGGAGACGGAGTCGAAGGGTGCGCTGAGAATGGTGAACGAAGGCAAAGGCGGACGGCCGAGCGCGTCGGTGCCGGAGTTTGAGACGATGATGACGCGGCATCCGCGAATGGACGCGCTCGTGATCGCGCTCGGAACGAACGATTCGCGCGACATCACGGACCAGTGCGTGCCGAAGGCGGTCGGCAATGTGCGAAAGATGGTGGAGCGCGCACGGGCGACTTATGGACGCCCGCTGCCCGTCCTTCTCGTCGGCCCGCCAAACGTGAACAAATCCGCGCTCGTCGCCACGAAACCCATCGCCAACGAACGCGAAGCAAAGCTGCGCGAACTCGGCGAAGGCTTTTCCAAACTGGCTGCGGAAATCGGCTGCGAATACGTCTCGCTTTTCGGCGCAGTGCCCGAGGCGAGCATGGTGAAAGACGGCGTCCACCCCGATGCTGCGGGACACGCCGCGATGGCGCGGGTGATTTCTCCAAAACTGTTCGGCGGGCGAAAGTAGGAAGCGTCTGCAAAGAACGTATTCAAACCACATGTGCTGAAGCCGGTCTGACGCTGATACGTCGAAAATGAGCATCAATTTCATTTGTATCTCAAAACATCGGAGGGCTGTTTTTACGGCTGTATTGCTGCTGGTTGCTCAGAGTTTCCTGGCGGCGGGCCTTGCGGCGGAGCATGTGCATTCGGGGGCGGCTTGGGCAACGGCGGGGAGTTGGTCGCCGGCAGTGGTGCCGGGGGCGGCGGACCATGCGGTCGTTGCGGCGACGGGCGCGGTGACTTTGCGGAATGATTCGTCGAGCGCGGGGCCAAGGTGCCGTTGATTTCGGCGAAGGGAAATGTGGCGTGGACGATTGCGGCGTTCGGGACGAGTGCGACGCCGCAGACGCCGGGGATTCAGTTGAAGGCGAGCGGCGCGGTGGATGTCGCGGCAGACGGACGGCAGGCCGTCGCCGAGACTCGACTACTTGGCGAATGGTTTCGAAGCGAAAGGCTTCGCTGATGACCTGGCGAGCATGGGCGTGGACTACGTGATTTTCACCGCGTGGCACTCGAACGTCATCCCGCTTTTCAACAGCAGCGCCGTGGTGAAAAACTTCGAGTTTCAGCCCAATGCGAGCCGCGACATGATTGGCGAAATGGTCACCGCCGTTAAGGCGAAGGGCATCCGCGTGCTGCTCTATCCCAACATCGGGCAGGTCTCCGTCCACTTCGACGGCACCGGTGTGATAATGGTCGGCAACGGACTCGGTGAAATTGATTTCTCGCTCGATGAAAAACCCGTGAAGCGCGTGAACATGAACGCGTCCGGCAACCGCCCCGGCGTCGTAGGCATCGACCTCACCGGCACCGGCATCCAGTTCCTCGCCCCGCAAGGCCCCGGCGGTGCGACCATCGAAGTCTTCCTCGACGGCGAAAGCGTCCGCAATGTGAACCAATACCACCCCATGCCACTCGGCACCGCACCGCTCTTCACTCTCACCGGACTCTCCGTCGGCCGCCACACCCTCTGCCTCGTGAAAAAGCGTGGTGCGTGGATGAGCGTGGAGGCGTTCCGGGTTTTCAATCCGACAGGAAAGTGAAAACAGTGCCGACGGTGGTCGGTGTCGATGCGGCACCGAGCCTGAGTGCAGCCGCATCGGATTTCGCCTTTGCGATTTGAGCGACGAGTTGATCGAACCGTAACTCGCCGAACTCACGAATCGGATTGAGTCTGTGGAATCGACGGAACCCGCAACATCCCCGAAGGCGCTCCATCATCGGCTTTGCGAAGAACTGTTTTTGGATGAAGGATTGCGAATGAGCGCGCCCTTTTGATCCAGACAGATGTCCCGCTGGCGGAGGGATGCTATTGGGCATTTTGCAACGTGGTCGAACTGTCCCGTAGGGTGGATACTCGTGATCGAGCGTCCATTGACCCAGTGGATAACGGGATTGAAAGATTCAATTAACGCAAGTCGGTACGCGCACATTAGAACAGGAGCGCAATCAAAGAACTCATATGAATACCTCGACTCGCAACATCCCGCTCTGGCTGAAAATCGCCTATACCGGATTCCTCGCCGTGATGATTCCGGTTTACTGGGCAAACTACGGCCCGACCAATTTCCTTTATTTTTGTGATGTCGCGTTGCTGATTACGTTGGTCGGTGTGTGGAAGGAGGATGCCTTCCTCGTTTCGATGCCCGCCGTTGGGATCCTGATTCCGCAAGCGCTCTGGTGCGCGGATTTTGTGATTGAGCTGTGCGGCGGCAGGCTCACCGGCATGACCGGCTATATGTTTGATGAAAACCGCTCTCTGTTTCTTCGCGGTCTTTCGTTCTTTCACGGCTGGCTGCCGTTTCTGCTGGGGTATCTGGTTTACAAGCTCGGATACGACCGGCGGGCCTTTGCGGGCTGGTCCAAGCTGTCTATCGGACTTTGTTTAACTGCTTACTTCATGCTTCCGGCCGCAGGAGCGGAACTTTCGGATCCGAAACTGCCGAGGAACGTGAACTACGTTTACAATCTTCTCAGCGACGAGAAGCCCCAGTCATGGATGCCGCCCCTGGTTTATCTGGTCGTCTGGATCGTGACGCTCATAGCCGCCGTCTATCTCCCGACTCATTTCGCGCTCAAGAAACTCTGCAAACCTGTTGCCTGAAATGAACCCGGAACCCAAGCAACTCTGGCCGCGCGGCTTCTGGAACCTGATGTTCACCCAGTTCCAAGGGGCATTTTCGGACAACGCGCTTCGCTGGCTTGTCATTTTTCCCGTCCTTTCCTCGGTGGCCTTTAGTGAAGCGGAAAAGGAAGGCTTCGCATCCCACGCCTCGCTTCTGTTCGCGGTGCCGTTTTTGTTGTTCTCCACGGTCGGCGGGTGGATGGCCGACCGATTCAGCAAGCGCTCGGTGATGATTGGAGTGAAATTGGGGGAAGTGGCGATCATGCTTTTCGCGGCCGTGGCTCTGAAATTGGAAATGCAGTCGCTTCAGCTCACTGCGATCTGCCTGATGGGCGTGCACAGTACGATTTTCGCTCCCGCAAAATACGGGATCATGCCCGAGGTTTTGCCGACCTCCAAGCTCTCCGCGGGGAACGGAATCCTCGAACTTCTCACCTTCATTGGCATCATCCTCGGCACTTTCGCTGGCGGCTGGCTGGCCGAGGGCTTTCAACACCGCGAGGTGGTTTCGGGATTGTTGTTAGCTTTGCTTGCGGCGGTCGGCGTGATCGCCAGCCTTGGCATTGCCCGGGTGCCTGCCGCGGATCCGAAAAAGAAATTCAACATCAACATCCCCGCTGAGATTTGGCACAGTCTGCGTGTCATGAAGGCGGATGGGGACCTCTGGCGGGCAAATTTGGGAAACACCGCATTTTTCTTTGTCGCGACGTTGGTGCAGATCAACCTCGCGCTTCACGCGCAAAAGGTCTTCCACCTGAAGCCGACCGAACAAGCCTGGCTTCAAGCCGCGCTGAGCCTAGGCATCGGATTGGGCAGCGTGCTCGCAGGGCGGTTGTCGCGTGGTCGCATTGAGTACGGATTGATCCCTCCGGGCGCTGCGATCATGGCGTTGGCTGGTGTGGTGCTCGGCTGGCCCGGGATATCAAGAACCGGCTTCGAAGTCGGTTTGGGTCTGCTCGGACTCGGTGGTGGCCTTTTCATCGTCCCCATCGTGTCGGTCCTGCAGCACCGTCCGTCTGCGCAATCGAAAGGCGCGGTGCAGGGTGCTGCAAGTTGGTTGTCGTGGGTGGGCATCGCGGCCGCCGCCATCACCCAGAGTTTGCTGTCGGGTCCGGCGCGACTGGATTACGGTCAGGTGTTCTGGGTTTGCGGCGCGGTCGCGGGTCTAGCCGGTATTTTTGTCATCTGGTCCAGACCCCACGCCATGCGCGAAATGGTCTCGCGTTGGCGCAACACTGATTTCTGACTCACCGTTATGCAAAACGTCGTCATCGACAAGCCCTACACCTTCATTCCGCCGCGTCCCAACCGCTTCTGGCACGCGCTGACCCGGCGCATCCTGCCGCGCTACCTTCGCAAGAGCGAAGGAATCGTGGCGGTGGAATGCGTGGGCGCTGAAAAACTGCGAGCTTCGCTGGATGCCGGGCACGGAATCATGATCGTATCGAATCATTGTCGGCCATGCGATCCGATGATACTCGACTCGCTCGCTGCAGAAGTGCGGAGACGTTTTCACGTCATTGCAAGCTGGCACGTTTTCATGACCAGCCGGGTCCGGCGATTCCTGCTGCCCCGGTTGGGTGGATTCAGCGTTTACCGCGAGGGCTTGGATCGCGAGTCCCTGAAATGCGCCATCAAAACCGTTGCGGAGGCGAAGTATCCGCTGGTGATCTTTGGCGAGGGGATCATCACCCGTTGCAACGACAGGCTCGTGAATTTCATGGAAGGACCAGCCTTCATGGCGCGCTCGGCGGCGAAGCAGCGCAAGGAAGGCAAGGTCGTCATTCACCCGGTTTTCATCAGGTATTTCTTCGAAGGCAACCTGCGTGACAGCGTGCTCCCCGTCATCGAGGAAATCGAACGCCGTTTTTCGTGGCAGCCGCAGGACCATCTCCCGCTCCGTAATCGGATTGCCAAGATTGGTGGCGCACTCCTTTCTCTGAAGGAAATTGAATATCTGGGGGTTCCCCAGACCGGTACATTCCCGGAGCGATTGCTGCGATTGGAGGACCATCTGCTCAGGCCATTGGAGGATCGCTGGACAGCCGGTCGCCATGATGGGGACTCCATGGCACGCGTGAAACGCCTCCGCACCGCGATTCTTCCGGACATGATTTCCGGTGAAATCACGGAAGCGGAGCGTGCCTCCCGCTGGAGGCATCTGGCGGATGTCTATCTCGTTCAACAGCTTCATTGTTATCCCGGCGACTACATCCGAAATCCCACTCCGGAACGTATTCTTGAGACCGTCGAGCGATACGAGGAGGACCTCACCGATTTGGCTCGCGCTCATTTTCCTCTGAGAGCGGTGATCACGGTTGGCGACGCCATCGAGGTGGGGCCCTCCCGCGATAAATCGCAGGATACCGACCCGCTCACCTTGGAAATCAGGGAGCGGGTGAATCAGTTGCTTGAGTGTTCAAAGCAGCACCGGAAAATCGAGCCGGGAGGATTTGAAGACCGATGAATCTCACTCGCATCGCAGTCATTGTTGTAGCACTTGTCCTCTGGTTCGGGACTCAGAAACTCATCGCACGCAAGAGCGACCTCGGACCGGGAATCGGCGACTTCATTCATCGTCTCACCGGGAAGCTCCATGGTTACTTTTCGGCAAACGACAAGGCTGCCAACCGCGCATTAATCATCAGTTCCTTGTTCATTGATGTGCTTGGGCTTTCGCTCATCGCTTTCTCCGTTTTCGGATCGAGTTTCGCACCGTTCATCGGCATCATCATCGTGTTCAGTTTGCGTCAGATTTCCCAACTTTGCTGCACGTTGCCGCCGCCGCCCGGCATGATATGGCGCGACCCGGGATTTCCGGCGCTGCTTGTCACGTATGATGTCGGTAACGATTTCTTTTTCTCCGGCCACACGGCGCTGGCGGTGTTGGGAGCGATCGAGGTCTGTCACTTTGGTCCTTGGTGGATGGGAGTGCTGGCGGTTCTCATCGCACTGGGCGAGGCCGTGATCGTATTGATTCTACGGGCACACTACACTCTGGATGTGATTACCGGAGTCTTCGCGGCATGGTTCGCTGCCGACGTGGCGGGACGCATCGCGCCATTCGTGGACCAGTGTTTTAATTGAGTCCGTGGATTCGCGGATGAGTATTGAATTCGAACGCAAGTCTCGACCCCGGCGACGTTCTCCTCGGCCGGGTGCGCCAGCGTAACGCGACAGATCCATGAGCGACTCGAAACGGTGTAGAGGGGGAGTAAACCCGGAACCGGACGCGAACACCTCGGCGAAGTGACTTGCCAAACAGCCCGCATTTTTTCGCAAAAGGGTTCGTAGCGCCGCGAAGTATGAAAAACAGGGACTCGCCTCAAACCCTGTATTTAAACCAACTTCAGAGAGATTTGAGAAGTGGGTCGGGCGAGACTCGAACTCGCAACCAAAGCCTTAAAAATCCGAAGCAACGCTTACGGACCTGCTTTTCAGGAACCGACTCTGAATCCCTCGGTAAAGCGATGCCATTGAGGGCGAATGCATGCGCGAAAGCGGCATTGCGGCGGATTTGCGGGTGGAGTAGAAGCGCCGAGTGAACTCGAATCCTCGGCTCAGCGCGGCATTACGTCTGACCCCCTCGCTCCCCGACGCCGACCCCCGTTTTGAGCGTTTCTGGTGCGGCGGGCGCGAAAGCGATTTCGTTTCAGTAACGTTCCACCTTGCACTCTCTCCGCAATGAAACTGATTGCCCGACTCCTTGCCACTGGCGTTGTTAGAGCAGTTCGCTTTCTGGTGTGGCTCTACTATTCGACGATCCGCGTTTCGGGCCGGGAACGGATTCCCGTGGCGGGTCCGGTCCTCTTTGTGGCGAATCATGCCAATTCCCTGGTGGACCCCGTGATCATTGGTCTCACGGTAAAGCGCAGGGTGCGTTTTCTGGCGAAAGGACCGCTCTTTGAGACCCCGGTCATTGGAAAACTCCTGAAGGCGTTTGGTATGATTCCGGTATTCCGCCAGCAGGATGACCGTGCCCAGATTAGGAGGAATTTCGAGAGCCTTGAGAAGGCCGCACTGTCCCTCGCAGCCGGTCAGGCCGTGGGTATTTTTCCGGAAGGAAAGAGTCACGACAAAAGGACACTCGATCAACTCTTTGCCGGCACCTCGAGGATTATCCTGCAGGCATTGGAGGCGGGGGCAGAGTCGCTGCAGGTGGTGCCCATTGGGATCAACTACGATGACAAGCAACTCTTCCGCAGCTCAGTCTGGGTGCAGGTGGGCGAGCCCATCAAAGTCCGGGACCTCGTGGAGGCGGCAGGGAGCATGGCGAATGCGAAGCGGCAGCTAATGTCCGAAATTGAGAAGCAGCTGAAAAGTGTGATCATCCATCTCGATGCTCCGGAGTGGGAGCCTTTCCTCGAGGACCTTGAGATTCTTGATCCCGCGACGGAAACGGTGGAAACCGACGGCGTCCTCTCCATGCAGCAGCGGAAGGTGGTTGCCGACAGCCTGAATTATTTCCGCGAGACCACGCCGGCGAAGGTTTCGAGTGTGGGGCGGGCGCTCGTGGCTCACCGCCTGAGGTTGCGCAAATTCGGCCTTCGCGTGCGCTCCGCCATTCTCCGTCGTTCCTCCGGGCCGCGCCGGATTGCCGCGCTGCTCTGGAAATCCGTGAAGTTGCTTTTCGGGTTCGTACCCATGATGGCAGGAACGCTCCAGAATGCTCTCCCGTTTTTTGTGGAAAGAGGAATTGTAAGGCTGCTCCCGCGGGCGAATCGAAGCACCATCGCCCTGACGCGGCTGTTGGTGGGGGTTCCGCTGCTGCTGGGATGGTATTCGTTGGTTTGGTGGTGGATGTCGCAATATTTCAAGCCATGGGTCGCCTGGTTTTGGGCGCTCACGACACCCTTTGCAGGGCTCCTCGCACTGCGGTTCTGGAGGTCGGTGCAGGCTGTGGCCCTTGAGTGGTGGGCAGAGTTCCGCATGCTCTTCAGCCGCGAGGTCCTCATGGATCTGCGCTCCATACAGGACCGGATCGGCCGCAGGATTCGCCGCTTCAGTGACGCCTGGGCGGAACACCGGCCGGCCATCGAAGTGAAACGGCTGTCAATTTATCAGCGGCCGTGGGTGCGCCGAACCGTAATTGTCGGTTTGCTGGGAACAGCTGCGGGGATTGCGGTGGCGGCGGGCCTGAGGGTGGGGTTCCGCAGCAGCGCTCTGGAGGCGCTGACCGCCCCGGCGTTCGATTTCAGCAAACTCGACGCCGCGGAATTGGAGGGGGAACTAAGCGATGATGAAGCCCGTCTTGCCGGTGTTATTACCGGTCTGCGGGAACTGGAGGCGAACGCCCGTCAAGTCCACGCCGACTTTACGTCCGGGAAGCGCTCCAATGCGGTGGATACGGACATCGACGCGGTCAGGAAACTGGTGGTCACCTACCAAAACTGCCGCCGAGAATTGTTCCGCTTCATTTGGAAATACCGCAGCACGCAGACGATTGCCGGGAAACGCATGCAATCGAGAGCGTCGCTTCTGGGGATCACCGCGGGATGCGCGCTGTATCAAACATCCCTAGCTCTCGTGACGATGTTCGAGGAGGATCCGGGGGCCATCAAAACGATCAATGAATCGGACCCGTTTTGGGGCATCCAGGAGGGACTATATGATACCGTCCGCCTGAATCTCGGTAATCGCCTCAATGTGAATGCCCTCGCCGGTGCCCTGTCACTCTATCAGTCCAAAACAAAAGCCGGAGACTATGCCGCCGGGAACCTCATCGCTGCCGCGCCGTGGAAGACATTTCATGAGGTCATTGCCCGGACGGGTGAAATCAAGCCTGTGGGCGGCGCTCTGGGGCCGTGGTTCAAGGAAATCGCCGCGATGAAATCGCAGGTGGTTTACAGCGGGGAGACACTGGTATCGACTTGGGTGGGGAATACCCGGGTCCGAGAGATTCCGCCGAAGATCTCGCGGGAGCAGCTTGAGAGAATGCGCGGACTGCTGAAGCCGGGAGATATTCTCTTGGAGCGCCAGGACTGGTTCCTGTCCCGGGCCGTCATGCCGGGATTTTGGGCGCATGCGGCCCTGTATGTCGGCAGTGTGGAGGATCTGGAAGCCCTGGGCCTGCGGGATCAGCCGGGCATTGCGGAGCGCTGGGAGGAATTCAGCCGCAGGGGGGCCGACGGACATGTGCTCAACATTCTGGAGGCCGTGCCCCAGGGAGTGCGGATCACGACCCTCGAGCACTGTATGGGCGTCGCGGATTCCGCGGCCATCCTGCGTCCTTCGGGACTTTCCGAATCTCAAATCAAACTGGTGATTGGCCGGGCCTTCCGCCACCTTGGAAAGCCCTACGATTTTGAATTCGATTTTGCGACGGCCGGCAAACTGGTCTGCACGGAGCTGGTCTCACGGGCCTTTGCGGAGATTCCGGAACTGCAGATTCCGCTCGTCAACCTGATGGGCAGGACGACGCTCCCCCCTTCTGAACTGGCGGCGAAATTCGCCCGCGAATGGCAGCAACCCGCCAGCCAGTTGAAGCTGGTGCTGTTTCTGGATGGCCAGGGGCGCGATCATGCGATCGAGGCGTCCGAGACCGACTTTGTCGGGACGGCGCAACGCAGCGGCCTTGGCCTCGGTCCGTAACAGTCAGTGCCTCGCCTGCAGAATCCGATGGGCAGTTCCGGAAGCACGGCACCTTTCCGAAGTGCTCGAAGTGCGCTCGGTGTTTTCCAGACGCTCGAACGATGGGAGGAGCTATTGCAGACCGTGCCGGCGATTCTCGCAGGCCGGGACGCTTACAACCTCCGTGCATGGCTCGCGCGGGCAACGGCAGAACGGCGACAAGGGCGGGATGATGAAGCGCGGCGGGTGCTCTCGGCAGGAATCACGGCGAACAGCGGCAGGAATGGAGAACTGTGGATTGCACTGGCTTGTCTCGAATGCTATGCCGGAAACCTCGACTGGGCAAAGGACGCGTTGCACAAGGCTATTGAAACCGATGGGAACTGGCGGCTTTCTACTCTCGATGAACCCGCGCTCGCGCCGTTGTGGATGGTGTGAAGAATCAGCCGGACGGCGGCGGAAAACGCGCTCCGATTCTTTGAGCAGGCTCAAAAACAGGCAACCGGACCCGAAGACCTCGGCAAATTCACTTGCCGATTACTTGACGAATAGACTGCATTTTTTGGCAAAAGGGTGCGAACGGGCGCGAATCGGGAAAAATGAATAGGTCGGCTGGAAATCCCTTTTATAAGCCACTTCCAGAGAGATTTGAGAAGTGGGTCGGGCGAGACTCGAACTCGCAACCAACGCCTTAAAAGGGCGCTGCTCTACCATTGAGCTACCGACCCGTTCCGAAAAACGGAGGGTGGTGAGTAAACGCTGCGGCAATCGTTCGCAAGCCTGAAAACGGAATTTATGCGCGGGTGCGTCCACTTTGAACTTCCGCGGTGTTGGATCGGTCTAATCACGGTTTACTTCCACATCATGTCCATGCATCGTCCGCGCCTCATGAAGCTCTCCCGCTTGATTATTGCCGCTCTCACCGTCGCTAGCGCATTCGCGCAGCAGGCCGAGATTCGAAAGTCGCTCGCGCGAATCAACAACACTGCACAGGAATATAATTTCCGCGTTCCGTGGCTGCCGGGTGGCGTGGGTGGCGGCTCGGGGACCGGTTGGGTTGTGGAAAACGGCAGGCTCATGACGAATGCGCACGTCGTTTCCAATGCGCGGCTGCTGACGGTCGAAAAGGAGGGCGATCCGAAGAAGTATGTGGCGACAGTGGAGCACATCGCGCACGACTGCGACCTCGCGATCTTGAAAGTGGAGGACAAGGACTTTTGGAAGGACTCCAAGCCGCTGCCGATTGGTGGCGTGCCGGAAATCGAGACGACGGTTTCGGTTTATGGCTACCCGATTGGCGGCGACCGGCTGAGCGTGACGCGCGGCGTGGTTTCGCGAATCGATTTCCGGACGTACTCGCACTCGGTGATGGATTCGCATCTCTCGATTCAGATCGATGCGGCCATCAACCCCGGCAATTCCGGCGGCCCTGTGCTGCAGGATGGCAAGGTCGTGGGTGTTGCATTTCAGGGGTTCTCCGGCGATGTCGCGCAGAACGTCGGCTACATGATTCCCACGCCGGTCGTGAAGCACTTCCTCAAGGACGTCGAGGACGGGAAATACGACCGCTACGTCGATCTGAGCATCAGCACTTTTCCGCTTCAAAATCCCGCGCATCGGAAGGCCCTCGGGCTTCCCGATGATGATCGCGGCGTGGTGGTGACGGAAGTGGGCAGTGCGAGCGTGTGTTACGAGCACCTCAAAGTGGGTGATGTTTTGCTGAAGATTGACGGCATGGATATCGCGAGCGACGGGCTTGTGGAACTCGAGGGCGAGCGCGTGATTCTCGCCGAGGTCGCGGAGCGGAAATTCAAGGGCGATGTCGTGACGTTCGATATTCTGCGCGATGGAAAACCGATGCAGTCGAAGGTCGAATTCCACGGACCGTTCCCCTACACGCATCAGGCAAACAGCTACGCGCCCGCTCGGTACGTCGTGCATGCGGGGCTGTTGTTCCAACCGCTCAACCGCAATCTTTTCGCGACGTTCCAGTTTCAAAACCCACGTGTACAGTACTACTACGCACGCTTTGTGGACGATGAGCTTTACAAGGATCGCGATGAAACAATCGTGCTCACCTCACTGTTGCCCGATCCGATTAACACGTATCTCGACGAGTTCCGCGAGGGCATCGTGAAATCGGTGAACGGAAAACCGATTCGTAACATCAAGGAACTTGCGGCGGCATTTGAAGAGAAAACCGAGCAATTGCTCGTCGAGTTTGAGGGAATCGGACGCCCGCTGGTGCTCAATACCGCCGAGGTGGAGGCCGCGCGCGACCGCATCCGGAAACGCTATAACGTCCAGCGCGAATCGTTCCTCGAGGACGAGGCAAAGTAACCCATTTCAGAATCCGCATCCATGTTTCGCACATTCATTTTTACAGTCGTCGCGCTGATCGCGCTGCCGCTTCAAGCGCAGGAGAAGCTGAGCGTTGTCCGCGTCAACGTCACCAGTCAGGCGTGGGATTTCCTTCGCCCGTGGGGCAAGAAGCAACCGCAGACCAAGCGCGCAATTGGCGCGGTGCTGGAGGGCGGCCGCGTGATTGTCACCGGCGACCTCGTTGCTAATGCGGCCTTCGTGGAATTCGAGACGCCCGAAGGCGGGACGAAGGTTCCTGCTTCAGTCGAGTTCGTGGACTACGAAGCAAATCTCGCGGTCCTGAAATGTGGGGACGACGCTTTCCTCAAAGACATTCCGCAACTCGGAATGACGGAGAGCAACATCGGCGACGAACTCACGGTCTGGCAGCTTGAGAGCAACGGGCGACTTCTGCAGACGAAAGGACCGATGACCACCGCGGAGATGATGGCGTATCCGGTGGACGGCGCATTTTTGATTTACCGCATGACGGTGCAATTGCAGGGCCGCGACAGCAGCTTCACGCTTCCTGTCGTTCGAGACGGAAAACTTACCGGGCTGCTTATGGCTTACGATAATGCCACGAACAACGCGAACATCGTGCCGGCGCCTGTGATTGAGCACTTTTTGAAAGACGCCGCAGATGGAAAGTATGACGGCTTTCCGCGCGCGGGATACGGACTCAGCGCAATGCGGGATCCGGCGCTGCGGCGCTATGCGAAAGTGCCGGCCGATGTCACGGGCGGCGTATTCATCAATTTCGTCCAGAAGGATGGTCCAGCCGACCGCGCGGGCATGAAGAAAGGCGATGTGCTGGTCGGGGTGAATGATCTCGCCGTGGATCAGGACGGAAATTTTCCGCATCCCAAATACGGCAAGATTCCCACGGGTCACATTTTCAGCACGATGCATTTCGTAGGCGAGAAACTCGAGGTGCACATTCTGCGTGACGGCGAGCGGAAGACGCTTGATCTCACGCTCGCGAGGAAGGCTCCGGAGGATTATGTGAGCGACCCTTACATCATCGACAAGGCGCCACGCTTTTACATTCTCGGCGGGCTTGTGATGCAGGAAATCTCCCGGCAGATGCTGAAGGAATTTGGTGCCGATTGGACGCGGCGCGCGCCGGAACGCGCGGTGTATATCGACCGTTACCAGTCCGAGCTTTTTGAGAACGGGCCGAAGAAAATAGTGTTTCTCACGAGGGTGCTTCCGACGCCCGCGACGGTGGGTTACGAGGAGATTACCGCGGTGCGCGTGACGAAGATCAACGGCGTGGAGCTGCAGTCTTTGAATGATGTCCCCACTGCGCTTGAGAAGCCGGAGAACGGCTTCCACAAGATCGAGTTCGATGAATCGCCGAGGGTCATTTACCTCGACGCCGCGCAGGTCGGTGCGGTCGAACAACTCGTGCAGCAGCAGTACCGGCTGCCGACGCTGAAGCGGCTCGAGTAGCAGTTCATGCCCTGGTCCCAGAACTACGACCCGCTCAACTCGCTCGCGGCTTCCACGCTCGTGGCCGCGATTCCCGTCGTGCTGCTGCTTGCGCTGCTGGCGTTCTGGCATGTGCGTGCGCACATTGCGGCACTTGCCGGACTAGTGACTGCGCTTCTCGTGGCGGTGTTCGTTTTCAAAATGCCCGCGCAGCTCGGTCTGGCGGCGGCGGGTTACGGCGCGGCTTTCGGGCTTTTTCCGATCGGCTGGATCGTTCTGAATGCGGTCTTCATCTACAATTTGTCCGTCGCCTCGGGAACGTTCGAGCAGTTGAAGAATCAGATCGCCTCGCTCGCCGGCGACAAAAGGATTCAGGCCCTTCTCATCGCCTTTTGCTTCGGCGCGTTTATCGAGGGCTGCGCTGGCTTTGGCGCGCCGGTGGCAATCAGCGGTGCGATGCTGATCGGGCTCGGATTCAAGCCGCTGGAGGCGGCAAAGCTGGCGCTGATTGGAAACACGGCTCCTGTCGCGTTTGGAAGCGTGGGCATTCCGCTCACGACGCTCGCGAGTGTCACAGGACTGGACGTGATGGCACTGAGCGCGATGGCTGGACGGCAGTTGCCGGTCTTTTCGTTGATCGTCCCGTTCTGGCTGATTGCCGCGCAATGGGGCTGGCGCGGAATGATGCAGGTGTGGCCGGCGTGTCTGGTGTGCGGGCTTGCGTTTGGAGTCTCGCAATTTGCGGTCAGTAATTTCCACGGTCCGTGGCTCGTGGATATCGTGTCGGCCGTGATCGCGATGGCCGCGCTCGTCGTGTTTCTGCGGTTTTGGCGGCCGAGAGATTCGGAGGATGCAAAACCTGTTGCGGCGGGGGATTCAAGGTTGCGCCCGTGGCTCCCGTGGCTGCTGCTCTCGGTGTTTGTCGGGCTCTGGACCACGCCGCTGGCGAAGACTCTGCTCAATGGCTACGCGCCTTCCGCGAAAGCGGTGAGCACGTGGCAGGCGCCGATTATTCCGGTGCCGGCGCTTGCGGGCAATGTGCAGAGAGTCCCGCCCGTCGCGCCCAAGCCGGAAATCGAAAAGGCGTCGTTCACATTCAACTACCTTTCCGCGACCGGAACCGCGCTGCTCGTGGCGGGATTCGTCTCGGCTGCGCTGCTTGGTATCGGAATGCGCGAGGCTTTTGGAGTTTACCTTCGCACGTTGCGGCGTGTGAGGCTTTCGCTGCTTACGATCGCGCTGATGATGGCGCTTGGATTTACGACGCGATACTCCGGCACCGACACAACAATGGGTCTCGCGTTTGCGGCGACCGGGCCGTGGTTCCCGTTTTTCTCGCCGCTGCTCGGTTGGCTGGGCGTGGCGCTGACGGGCAGCGACACGTCGTCGAACGTGCTGTTTGGAAACC
>SXWH01000290.1 GCA_005791535.1 Verrucomicrobiaceae bacterium
TCGCCGCCGAATGGCAGCCGATTCGCATTTTCAAAAACACGCAGGGTAAACTCGCCGACTACACGAAGGAAGGCGGACTCGCCGACCTCAAAGGCTGGTGGAACAGCGTGACTTCGGGTGATTTTGATGGCGACGGCGACCTCGATTACGCAGTGGGCAACGTGGGCTTGAACACGAAATACAAACAGCCCGACCTGCAACACCCCATGCTCACGTATTACGCAGATTTTGACGGCACCGGGAAACCGAACATCGTCGAAGTGAAGCGTGAAGGCGATGTCTGCCTGCCTGAGCGCGGCCGCAGTTGCTCGAGCACCGCGATGCCGTTCATCAAGCAGAAGTTCCCGACATTCAAACAATTCGCACTCGCAAGTCTGAACGAGGTTTACAGTGACGAGAAACTTGCGAAGGCCGAGAAGTATGAGGCCACCGAATTCCAGAGCGGCGTGCTTTGGAACGAGGGCGGAAAGTTCACCTTCAAGCCGTTTGAGCGGATTGTGCAAATTGCACCAATTCACGGCCTCGTCGCCGCAGACTTGAATGGCGACGGAAATTGCGACCTGTTCGCCGCCCAGAACTTCTTCGGTCCTCAAATCGAGAACCCTCGATACGATGGCGGCCTCGGCGACCTCCTTCTAGGCGATGGAAAGGGCGGATTCACACGAGTCGAACACCGCCGTAGCGGCATCACCATCACCGGAGACATGAAGAGCGCAACGATCGCCGACTGGAACAACGACAACCGGCCGGACCTCGCAGTCACGCGCAACAACGAAACCGTTGCGGCTTTCGAAACAAAGACCGGCAACTGGCTGCGCGTAAACGTTCCCGCAGCAAAGGCACCTGGTGCCCGCGTGACACTTACCCGCGGCACCACGACCGCAACTGTGGAACTCGCGGCAGGCTCGGGCTATCTGGGGCAGAACGTCAGTTCAGCGTTCTTCGGCCTTGGCGAAGATTCCAAACCTGGAAAGGTTCGCGTCCAGTTTGCAGACGGCACGGCGACGGACATGCCGTTCGATGGCAAAACCAATGCGCTGAACGTAAAGGCCGCCAAGTAGTTGTGTAGCACCCGATCTCCCTCCGCGCCGGCAGCTCAGGCTTCGCTGGCACATCGAATGCTTGTCGATGGCAAATGCCTATCGACAGCACAGCCCGACACTCAAGTCGCCTAACGGCGGCAGTTTGCTGTCGTTCCGTATGGATTCAACCCGCCTTCGAAGCCTGCTGTAGCGCCTTTAAAAGACTCTCGAACTCCCGCGTGCGCACCGGGATTTTCGCCGTCCCAGGGGCGTTCAGAGCGCGGAATAGTGCCGATGGTCGGCTGAATAACCGCCCCCGCTCCACCATTGCTCAGGCCGACCGGGAAGCGCGTTAACAGCCGTGGATATGGAGGCAGGAGGGAATTCCATCAAACGAAGAATCACGCTCATGGTTTTGGCCATTTCGAGCGTGCTATTGATTCTCGCGGGGATCAGCCTCTTTATTCTGCAGGCTTGGTCGCTCCGGCAGAATTACATCCGCCAAATTGAAGCATCTGCGGACCTCACGAGCAGGAACCTTGCGGCCTCGGTGATTGCCCGCGATCGCTCAGGCGCCGAGCAGACTCTTGGAAGTCTCCGGATACTTCCCGAGATCAATGGAGCAGCGATTATTTTGGACGATGGAAAACGCTTCGCCACGTATGCCGATGACCAGATGCTCGCCGCCGGACTGGGTCAGCACACTTCCAGCGAATCGATCATCAAAGGCAGTTCCTTAACTCTCGCCCGCCCGATCGAGGACCAAGGCAAACGTCTCGGGATGCTATTCCTCAGCGCGGACTTCTCGGCACCCTATTCCGAACTACTGCTCCTCTATCTGGGAATTCTCCTGTTCGTGTTGTTCGTGTCTCTGGTGTTCGCCTTTTTCCTCGCACGCTGGTTCCACGGATTTGTTTCGAAGCCGATTCTCAAACTCGCCGAAGTCGCGCGCAAAGTGGCGGATGAACGAGATTACTCCGTTCGCGCCGATTCCAGCGGCGACGACGAAGTTCGGGTTTTCACAGGTGCGTTCAATAACATGCTCCCACGCATTCAAGAGCAGGACGGCAAACTGCAGAAAGCCCAGGCCGAACTCCGGGAGAAGCTGAAGTCGCTCCATCTGGAAGTGACCGAACGGGCACGCGCGGAGTCCGAGCTCCGAAAACTGACGGCAATCATCGACAACACGCCGGACTTCATCGGGACGATCGACTCACTCGGGCGGATTCGCTATCTGAACGCGGCCGCCAGAAACATGCTCGGACTTGGAGCGAATTCGAACATCGGATCGATGAAGCTCTCCGAACTCCATCCACCGTGGGCCACGAAACTGGTTTCCACCGAGGGAATACCAACCGCGATTCACGCGGGATCCTGGTCCGGTGAAACCGCCATCCGGCATACGGACGGGCGGGAGGTTCATGTTTCAGAAGTCATCATCGCCCACAAGGGCTCCAATGGCGGTCTTGAGCAGCTTTCGATGGTGATGCGAGATTTTTCGGAACGCCGGCGCGCTGAGGAAGCGCTGCGATTGGCAGAACTGAAGTTTCGCGGATTCGTCGAACAACTGCCCTCCATCACCTATCAAACCGCGCTTGGAAATGCTTGTGCTCTGAGCTACGTGAGCCCGCAAGTCTTCACGATTCTCGGCTACACTCCCGAAGAATGGATGGAGTCGAAAGAACTGTGGGCGCGACAGATTCACCCGGACGACAAATATGTCCGCAGCCCCGCCGAAACGACCGCGCGCGAAATCGGCAGATTTTCAGGCGAATATAGAATGTTCACCAAAGACGGTGAACTGCGCTGGATTCGGGAGCAGGCGCTCTTCGTTTCAGGAAATGCCGAAATGCCCGACTCAATCTTCGGCTTCCTCATCGATATCACCGACACCAAGCTCAACGATGCCCGCCTCGCCGAGTTGAACACAAAGCTCCTCGAAACTTCTCGAATGGCCGGGATGGCATAGGTCGCCACTGGCGTCCTGCACAATGTGGGGAATGTTTTGAACAGCGTGAATGTGTCGGCCGGAATCGTCCTGAACAAGCTCCGGCATTCAAAAGCGGACAAGTTGACGAAAGCAGCCAGCCTCCTCGAAGCAAACCGGCAGGACTTGGGAGCCTACCTGACGACCGATCCCAACGGACGCAAGTTGCCGGGCTACCTAGCGAAACGCCATGAGGGACGGCGGGAAGCTTTTCTTCACGACGACGCTGGTTGACGTGGACGA
>SXWH01000291.1 GCA_005791535.1 Verrucomicrobiaceae bacterium
AACGATCGCGGCACCGGCACGGCCGCCACGGAGCTGGGCCTGCTCGCAGGCGCGGACCGCGTGGAGGGCACGCTGTTCGGGAATGGCGAGCGGACGGGCAATCTCGATATCGTCGCCGTGGCGATGAATCTCTACATGCATGGCATTTCGCCGGGACTGGATTTTTCGAACATCAACGAGCTGATCGGGATGTATGAGCGCTGCACCGGCATGACGGTTCCGCCGCGCCAGCCGTACGCGGGCGAACTCGTGTTCACGGCGTTCAGCGGATCGCATCAGGACGCAATCAAGAAGGGCCTCGCGGAGTGGGAAAAGACGGGCGGCAAAAACCATTGGGACGTTCCGTATCTCACCATCGACCCGAGCGACCTCGGCCGCGAGTATCGCGAGGTCATCCGCGTGACTTCGCAGAGCGGCAAAGGCGGTGTGGCCTACCTGCTGGAGAGCGAATTTGGAATCGAGCTGCCGAAGGAGATGCAGCGCGAGTTTGGTCCGATTGCGAACGATCTCGTCGATGCCCTCGGTCGCGAAGTGCGGGCCGACGAACTGAAGGCGATGTTGTGGAAGGAATACGTGGACCGCGCCACGCCGTGGGAACTCATCCATTTCCATGCGGATGGTGTGGAAGGCGTGTTCCACTGCCGCGCAAGCGTTCGCAGAAACGGCGCGGAGCTGAAGCTGACCGGCGAGGGAAATGGCCCCATCGCGGCGTTTGTCCACGCGCTTCAGGCCGCCGGTGCGCCGGTTGCAAAAGTCGCGAACTTCAAGCAACACGCGCTGAGCTCCGGCACCGAGGCGAGCGCGATCAGCTACATCCAGCTCCAGCTTGCCGACGGCTCGCTGCGCTGGGGCGCGGGCGTGGATACCAATATCGAGATCGCGTCCATCAAGGCCGTGCTCAGTGCTCTGAATCGTGCATTTTAGATGCAGCTTTCGCTCACACAATAAACGCCATCATGGAAAATCCAGAAACCAACAAGAGACTCGACCGCATTGCGTTTCTGCTGGTCGCAAATCTCATCGTGATGGCGGTCGGAGCCGGGGCACTTGTGTTTGGCCTTCTTCCCAAGCTAAACCGTGTAGAACAGCGTTTTCAGTCGTTTGCAGACGAAGTGCAGCCCGTGGTGTCTGCTGGGGCTGGGAAGGCCATCGAATCAATAAAGAAGATAGATGCAGACCAAATCTCCAAGGCTGCAACCAAGCGCTCGAGTGAGTTGATTGACGCGGCATCAGAGAGAGCAAAGCGTTTTATCAGCGGTGAAAAGAAACAGGGGTCTGAGTAACGCTGCTCAGCGCGCTCAACCGCGCAGCTTAAAGCAGCAGCGAGCCTAGTCCGAAAAAGAGCAGCAGCGTCGCGATATCCGCGATGGCGAGCGTGACTGGTCCGGCCGCGATCTTGGGGTCGAGCTTGAGGGCGCGAAGCAGGGTGGGGACGCTGAGTCCGATCCAGCATGCGTTGCAAATCGCGCCGAGCACGGCGAGCCCTACGACCAGGGCGGGCATCCCGGGGCCGCGCCAGACGCATACGATGCCGGCGACCAGTCCGCCTGCGCTGACGCCGAGGAGCAGCGCCGTGCCGAGTTCGCGCAAAAGTGAGCGCACGTACCATGCGAGCGTCGGCTTTGTGACGCGAAGGGATTGGAGCGCGATGGTCATGGACTGCACGCTCACGCTTTCACCGAGCCCGAGCACGAGCGTCATGAAAATCGTGAGCACAAGGCTCTTTGCCCGCGTGAGCTCGAAGGCGCTCGCGAGCAGTGCACACGCCGTGCCGCTCACGATGGTCGCGAGCAGCCACGGGAAGCGGAACGTGAATGCGCGGAACGCCGATGCGTCGCGCACTTGCGAGGCGCGGAAGCCGAGCGAGTCGAACACCTCGTCCATCCGCGCGCGTTCAGCAAGGTCGAAGACCTGCTCGGTAAAAACGCTGACATCCACGACTCCGGCGAGCCGCCGCTCCTCGTCCACGACCGGTGCCGAGAGAAAGCGATGCATCGCGAAGAATTCGCACGCCTCCAGAACCGTCGCGGATGCCGGGACGGTGGCGACGCGCGTCCGCATTACGTCGGAGAGCTTTTTCTCCGGACTCTCTGTGAGCAGCGATCGCGCGGGCAGCACGCCGCAGAGGCGGTCGTCGTCGTCCGTGACGTAGAAATAGACGATCTTCTCGCCGAGGCCGCGCGAGCGGATGGTGTCGATGGCCTGCGCGATCGTGAGCGATGCGCGCAGTGTCTCCACGTCGCGGTGCGCGACGGTGAGGACGTTTTCTGCAAGCTCGCTGTTTTCGCGGGACATGGCTGGTGAGTGTGGTGGGATTCAGCAAGCAGCGGCGGCCAGACTGCACGCGTGGTGCGCAGTCTTTCCGTGAGGGCTGCTGTTTGCGCGGATTCCGCTGGCTACTTCGCGCGAAGGTCGATGCAGGCCGCCTCCGTCGTGCTGCGGACGAAGACAAGTCCGTTGCTGATGACTGGCGTCGTCCAGCACTTGCCGGTGAGCACTTTGGTCCGCGCGAGTTCCGTGTAGGCATCCGGCTTTGCTGCGAACAGCACGAGCTCGCCCGCATCGCTGAGTGCGAGCACGTTTCCGTTGGTGAGAACGACGTGACCGGGGCCGAAGCCGTCCTTCGCCCACTTCACTTCGCCGTCGGGGAGCTTCACTGCTTTCACCGGACCGCTGCCGTATTTCTTGAACTGGAACATCCCGTAGAGATGCCCGTCGGAAAGGACCGGCGTGCTCCAGTGGTTGGCGATCTGCTGGTCGCCGGGGACGCGCATCACCTGCTCGGCCTTCCACGCGGTGCCTTCCTTCGTGATCTTGAAACCGTAAGCGCCGACACCGTAGCCCGCGCTGGCATACACGTAGTCGCCCGCGACGACGGGGCTCGCGGCGGTCGAGACATTGAACTTCACCTCGGCGCGCCAGAGCTCCTTCAGCGTTTTCGGTTCCACCGAAACAAGGCCGCTCTTCATGAAGAAAATGACCTGCCGGGTTCCCAAAATCGTTGCTGCGACGGGCGTGGCGTGGGTCATCGTTTCATCGCCCGATTTGGCGACGATGGCTCCATTCGCGGGATTGAGCGCCATGAACGATTCGCCCGCTCCGCCTCCGGCGACGTAGATGATGCCGCCTTCGAGCAGCGGGCTTGCGGCATTCTTCCAGTTGATGTTGCGAGCGCCGTGTTGGGAAAGGTCGCGCTTCCAGAGTTGCTTGCCGGTCATTGCGTCGTGCCCCTGAATCACGAGGTCGGCATTGGTGGTGACAATCACATTTCCTGCAATCGTCGGCGTGGAGCGCGGGCCGTCGCCGCCTTTGTTGTCGTTCGTGCCGTCATTGCCGCCGCCCTGATACTCGGCATTTCCAAGCTCGGCCTTCCAGAGTTCCTTTCCGTTCGCCACGTTCCGCGCGATGAGCACTTCCTTGCCGCCGAGTCCTTCGATGGTGAAGCACTTCGGGCCCGACACGACGAAGCTCGAAAAGCCCGTGCCGCCGGAAACCTTCCAAAGCGTCTTCGGTGCGGTGCCCCAGTTTGTGGCGATTTTGTCCGGAGTGCTTCCGTCGCCGAGGGGACCGCGGTATTGCGGCCAGTCGGTGGCAAACGAAGTGGAGAGGACGGCGAGTGAAAGAGCGAGCGTGAGTTTCATCGGGCGCGGTGAATAGGGGAAACGCCGCGGGAAGTCAAAGCAGGGGAATCGCCGAAAGCCGTGTCGGCAGGTTTTTCGTCGTTGTTTTGATGGGGTGCTTGCTTCCGAACGAGTTTCGTGGCTACGAACCTCGAAACCTTCCCGCGCCATGTATTGCCTGCCTTCCTCATCGCTGCCGAAACACTTTCCCGCTTTTGCCGCAGCGGACGCCGGGGCGACGGCTGTGGGGCAGGTAATCGGAGTGATGCTCGCCCTGCTAGCGTTGGTAAAATGCGTGAATCTGATGCGGCGTAAAACAACAAGCGCACTTTGTGTTTCTCCGTTGTTTGCGGTTGTTGTGACCTGGTTTGTATCCGGTTGTCTCGTTGTGTTTCCGATCGTGACAGGGGTGTATCTGCGGCTTTGGTTTGACGGAGCTTTGATCCTCCTTTTGCTCGTGGGAATCGTTCTCGGGTGTGTGGGACTTGGACTGTATAAGAGCGGTGTGTTTGTACAGGGCCGGAAGCAGGCTGTATGGGGAATCCTGCTCGGATCAATCATTGTCGTAATCCGCATTTCTTCGATGGTCAGCACGATATCCAGTCCGGCATTTTCGCCGGTCATTGCTGCTGAACGGGACGGTATTCCGTTCGCCAAGGGCGGGGAGGTGATTGAGTTCCCGAATCTCAACTGCAAGCTCGTGGCACCTTCGCCCGGGTGGGTCCGCGTGAAGGATCCGAAATCGCTTAATCCCGATGCCACGCTGGCGCTTCGCCGTGCAAGTCCGCAGGCGCTTGCGGTCCTCATTGCGGAGCCTGTTGAATTGGGCGTCGACGCTCTGATATCCGTTACAAAAGGAAACGTTGAAGCTCGATTTGGAGAGCATTCGATCACCGATGAAAAGACGGAAACAGTCAACGGTATCGAATGGCATTCGTTTTCGACGGAGATTCCAAAGAAGGGGTTTGTGGCTGCCGAACTGACGCGTTTCTGGGTGGCATCGTATGCCGGGCATTCCTATCAATGGGTGCTCTCCGTGTTGCAGCGCGATGGAGATACCGCAGGTGAGGCGGGGAAGGCATTGCTTTCAGGATTTCACGTGCTTGATCCGAGTCGCACGTCCGCCGGCACGGCGGCACTGAAGGATGCGAAGGAGGAAACGGACGGTTTTCAGACGAGGCTGTCGGCGCTCGGGTGGCGGCCCTTTGTGGACGGGGACGTCAGTTTGAACGGAAACTCGCTGTGTGCGATTCATCCGAGTCCCGCATTTTTCATCGTAGACACGATGCCTCTGGGAACGATGGAGGTAGCCATGGAGGATATTTTCCGGGCGTTCATCATGAACTACGCGGCGCTTGGTCCGAAGTTTCCGCAACTCAAACTCGAGAAGGCAAAAATCAGGGGGGCCGATGAAGCCGTGCGCTTTTCCACCGAGTCCGTTCTCGATAAGCAAAGCTTTGCGTATCGCGGGACGGTTGCGCGCTCCGGGCAGCGGGCGTTTCTGTTTTTGGGATGGCAGTCGGGCACCGGGACAAAGGACCCTCGGCATCTCGACGCGGCATTCCAATCGATAGAGGTCCCCACGGCGGCCGGTCCATTTCCCCCGCCGAGGGACGAGGCTATGGCGAGAAAGCGGTCACTTCTCTTGCATAGTATTGGCCTTGAGTTCGCCAATCGGGCGGACTGGCCCAAGGCACTCAAGGCATTTACACTTTCCTATGAAATCTCGCCGCATAACGACCCGACGCTCGAGAGTATCGTCGTCGCGATGGAAGAGACGGGTGATATCCGTGGGGCCATCGAACTGCTGGAGAAGCATCACGAAACGGTCTCAAAAAACGGCGCGTTGGGGCTGGCGCTTGGCAGACTAAAGCAAAGGATGGGCGATACCGAAGGTGCGCTGGTAGAATACGACAAAGCCTTCAAAGCAGGGGCGGGCAAAGAGCCGGATTTGCTGGCGTATCTCAACATTCTCATCGATGGAAACCGCGCGGGTGATGCCGTGAAAGTCGTGGATGAGTTTGTGAAGAAGGGCGCGAGCACGAAGGTCCGTCGGTGGCAGGCCGAGACGTATGTATCCGCGGGAAACCCAAAGCGCGCGATGGAGATATACGAAGAGATCCTCGCCAAGCCGCCTTATGATCCCCTCAGCGCGTACGGACTCGGCGAAACGGCGAACAACGAGGATGATTACGAGCGGGCGGCGGGCGTGGTCGCCGGTCTTCTGAAGGCCGGAAATGACACGGCGCGGACGCGAATGATCGAGGGATGGAGCCTTTTCGGGCGGAAGTCCTGGCGCGAGGCGAAAACAGCATTTGAGAAAGCCCGCGCTTTCTCGCCCGACGATCCAACCATTGCTTCCGCGCTGACCCGAGTCTCCGCCATGCTCGGAGAAGGGGACAATTCCTTGGTAAAGACCCCGATTGACCCCGTTCCGTTGCCTTCAGCTCTGGCTGATGCAGTCGCCACGATTGGCCGAGAAGCGGCGGTTCCCGATGGTGCTTCAGTCTGCTACCTCATGCGGGCGAGTGCCTTTCATTTTGAGCCGGGAAAGCCCGTGACTTCCACGACTTACCGCCGCGCAAAAGTTGTCACTCAGGCGGGCGTTGGTGATTTCAGCACCTTGGTCTTTCAATTCGATCCACTGAGCGAGCGGATTCATGTCAACAAGCTCGTCGTCACGGACGAAAAAGGAAAAGTGACTGCCGAGGGACTTCCGGAAGAGCAGTATGTGGTCGACCTGTCGGCCGATGCCGGTGAGGCGACGCACAGCAAAGTATTGCGTGTGGTGGTGCCGGGGTTGAAGCCCGGGTGCACGTTGGAGGTGATGGTGACCCGGCAGGATCGCAGTCCGGCGACTGAGTTTCCCTATGAGCGTCTCATTTGCACGACGAGTGTCCCCACGCTGGCCGAGGCCGTGATCGTTTCCGGCGACATCGCGCGCGTTCGTGTCGTGCCATCGGCGGCGGCGGAGAAAGCGGCCAAGGTCATCGAAGCGAAGGGCAGCCGGTCATGGCTCGTTCGCCAGCCGGTTGTGTGGAAACCAGAATCGAATCTCCCGTTTGCGGAGTCCTATCTTCCCGTGCTCCGACTTGGGCCGGCCAAGGGAGATTGGGCCGATGTTGGTCGCGATTATCTCAAGCAAATCGACTCGCTCCTGAAGCCGGACGCCAAGGCGAAAGCCATTGCCACGGAGGTCGCGGGCAAACTGAAAAATGACGATGAGAAGATCCGCGCCCTCGCCGGATACGTGCAGAAGAATGTTACTTATCAGGCAATCGAATTCGGTCGTCGTGCCCGGATTCCAAAACCTGCGGAGCGGGTGGTGTCGAGCCGCTACGGGGATTGCAAGGATCAGGCTTTGTTACTCTATCAACTCCTCAAATCCGCGGGCGTTCCTGCGCAGCTTGCGCTCATTCATTCCGACAGCGACGTCGAGGCGTCGCTCCCCTCGCTCGATCAGTTCAACCACATGATTGTGCAGTTGCCCGGACAAAAGGCGGCATTTGTCGATTCGACGAATACAGTGCTTCCGGCCGGCATGCTTCCGCCGGCGTTGTTTCATCGTCAGGCGCTTGTCTTGTATCCCGACAAGCCGAAGCTGGAGCGCGTGCCGGAACGTTCGCTTTTTCCGGCCGAGAATCTTCTCATTGAACGCGATGTCACCGTGGCAGCCGGTGGTGAGATGGAGGTGCGTGAGAAATTCCGGCTCAGAGGCTATTATGCTATGGGATGGCGGGAATGGGTAAGTGGAGTTCAGCCTTCGGAGCGGCTTGCTGCAATCCAGCGTTTCCAGAGCGACAGCCGCTGGCGGGTCGAGGAATTCACCGTGGAGGGGATGGATGACAATTCGGCGGATCTTGTCTTCAACTTCAAATATGCGATGCCCCCGCTGGCAACCTCGGCAAAGCCGATGTCTGTGATTGTTCCGGCAATTTGGGAGCATGAGTATCTGGACGCGCAGTTCCTTAAAGAACGCCGCTTTCCCATGGAACTCTTGCATCCCGTCCGGATCGAGAGCCGTGTAAAAATCCAGCTCCCACAGGCGGTTGGTGCCAGCGCATTCAAGGCGTTTGAGCGCTCGGCCGATTCGGAGTTCGGAAAATGGAAAATCGCAGCGAGCGCATCTCCGACGGACGCAAACGTGGTGACCGTTGATTTCGAGTTTCAGTCGCCTTCAGGGACGTATCCGGCGGCGCGCTATGATGAATGGCAATCATTCCGAAGCAAGGTGGTCGAAGCGTGGCGGCAGCCGCTGAAGCTGGAATAGATTTCCCGTTGCTGCCGATGAATGAGGCGGAGGCGGGAAGCGCTACAGGCTGTCATCGATGGAATGGATTCTGTCCCAACTGCAGCCGAGGCGGGATTTCGATTGCGCTGCGGAATGTGTGGTGAGATTCGACCGAGATGAAATCACTGTCGTCGATGGCCTCGAAAGTTGTGTTCACACTCGCAAGTGTCGCGCTTGTGCAACTCGCGGCGGCAGCGCCGAAATCCCAAGGTGAGCTTGCTGTGGCGATTCGTTATCTAAAAGCCGAGGGCACGAGCCACGCCCACATCTATCTTTACCGCGAAGACGGGAAGCTGCTCCGCCAGTTGACGCGCGATGACAAAGGTCAGGACCGCTCGCCGGTGTTTGCGCCGGATGGGAAGACGATTGTTTTCAAGCGCGAGCTTTCCGAGGCTCTCGCCGAATACTGGAGTGTCGAGCCGTTGGGCTCCGGACTCCGGAAGCTCGATGCGCCGCCGGAGTGGTACTCGAAATCAAACGAGTCGAAATTCTTTACCAATCGCGATCCGAAAGACTGGCCCGAGAACAAGCCGCTGCCGGGATCTCCTGCGATGGAAGGTGAGGCCCCGCGACGCTACGCTGCACCCGATGGCTCTGTGGAACTCGTCCTCGGCGAAGCGAAGGGCGACGAAGACAATGGAATCGATGGGCCCGGTCACGGACGCGCTTATCTTCTGCGCGATTTGAAGACGGGCAAAGAGACGAAGATGGCCGATGTGCCGGGCTTCTTCGGTCTATGGGAGATGCTGTTTGCATCGAACGATCCCGAGCAGTTGTTCCATTTCGACGGACCGCTCCGGGTCGCGTTTTTCGGGCTGCATCTGAACAGCACCGATGGCGATACGTGCTTTGCGTTGGACTTGAAGAAACCGCGCCTGGTGCGGCTTTCGCAGAACTGGGCCGCGCCATTTCCACTCGCCGGCGATGGCGCATTCCTCACCTACACGAGTGCCCGCTATCTGCCGATTCCCGGAAGCAAGAAGACGGCAAACTGTTCCTGTATCGAACGATGGGATTCTGCGCTGAACAAGGTGCGTTACGCCAACGAAGGCTCCGCGCCGATTTGCTACGGAGCGTCGCTCTATCGGCCCGGAAAAACGCCCGCAGTCGTGAGCATCAAGAACGACTGACTTCGTCCGCTGTGATCGCGAAGATTTCGTGTAACCTCCCCGCCCGCGTCCGTCAGGAACCTGTGTGAACACGAACATCTGTCCTACTTGCAAAACTTCCATCCCGGAGAATTCGCCGGGCGGGTTCTGTCCGGCTTGCGTTCTCCGCGATGCGGATGAACTCCCGCCAATCGGCCGCACGGCTCCATCGCTCGACGAAGTGCGTGCGGCGTTTCCTCAGCTCGAAGTGCTGGAGCTCATCGGTCAGGGCGGCATGGGCTTTGTGTATAAAGCGCGGCAGCCTTCGCTCGACCGCACCGTCGCGCTGAAAATCCTGTCTCCCGAGCTTGGACGCGACCCGGCATTTGCGGAGCGCTTCGCCCGCGAGGCGCGGGTGCTCGGAAAACTGAACCACCCGAATATCGTCACCGTTTTCGAGCACGGCGTAGCTGCGACGCCCCCGTCGCAGAACCAACCGAATGCCGCCCCCGGCATCAAATTCTTCTACCTCATCATGGAGCACGTGGACGGCGTGAATCTCCGCCAGGCCATGCGCGCCGGGCGCTTCACTCCCCAGCAGGCGCTGGCAGTCGTCCCCGGCATTTGCGATGCGCTGCAAGCGGCGCACGCGCAGGGTGTGTGGCATCGCGACATCAAGCCCGAGAACATCCTCCTCGATGCGCAGGGCGGGGTGAAGATTGTGGACTTTGGCATCGCCCGAATCGTCGGCGACCCGCAGCGCGACTTCACGCTCACGATGACCGGAGCAGCGCTCGGCAGCGCCGCATACATGGCCCCCGAGCAGCACGAGAAGCCTCACGACGTGGACCACCGCGCCGACATCTACAGCCTCGGCGTAGTCATCTACGAAATGCTCACCGGCGAACTCCCGCTCGGCCGTTTCAAAGCACCGAGCACCAAGGCCGCGGTGGATGCGCGCATCGATGAAATCGTCTTCCGGACTTTGGAAAAAGAACGCGAACTCCGCCAGCAGAGCGCGGATGAAGTGAAGACAGAAGTGCAGGGTGCCGCGTCCCGAAAGGCTCCGACGAGCGTCGCTCCAAGCGCGCTGAAATCTCCGCAACTCCGCTTCGCATCGAAAGCCGCGCTCATCGGAGGTATCGTGCTTTTTACCGCGGCGGTGGTGTTCACCTACGGCTCCACGCAGGGTGTGTTGCTCGCGATTGCGGTGACTGCATTTGTGCTCGGCGGGCTTGGGCTTTTGGTTGGAGGTGTCGCGTCGTCCGTTGTCAGTCCGGCGGCGGCTGCGCCCGTTACGGTTCGGAGTTTGTGGCTGTTCCTTGGAGGCATCGTCGGGATTGTCGCGGGATTGATTATCCTCGATGACGCCCCGTATGTCCCGGTCCACACGAGTCTTCAACAGATGCAGCCCGTTCTCATGCCGGATCCCTCCGCTCTCAAGCTCGGCAAACTTCTCATCGCACTTGGAGGAGTCGCGGCATTCGCAGGTTGGTGCGGGCTTTGGTATGCGCTCTCGCAGATGAAGCGCGGGGCGATTCCTACGACACTCCGCGGCTTTGCCCGCACGTGTGCGTGGCTGCCCATCGTCTTATTCCTTGCCTCCAGTGCGCTTTGGGTGAAACGGCGGGATGGGGCGCGGCAGGCCCAAGCCGAAGCCGCACTTCGCGTCGAGGAACAACAAAGGGCTAGCCTGCTCCGGCAGCAATCACCGTCCGCTCCGCCGTTGATTCCACCCCCGTTGAGCGTGCCGAGCACGCAACCGCCTGCTCGTAGGACTTCGGCGCCTCCGCTCCCGCCTGCGAGCTCGCAGCCGACGATTCCTGTTCACGTTCAGGTCGAATCAGAAGAACCCGTCGAGCTGATCTACAAAATGAACGAGCTCGCGAATGCGAAGAATCGCGATGAGTTCCGCAAATTTATCTCGGCAAGATACCTCCCCTATTTACCCGGGTTTCGACCGCCTTCCGACGAGGACCTCATGAGTGCCTTCGCGGGAAAGATCGTCGGAGTGTGGAACGATCTTCCGAACCGCACACCTTACGAGCCGCGGCGGGATAGAGTCGCGGGGGTGCGGGAGCCGAGATTCGCGCTCGCTGCCGGGCCCACCGCAAACCTCGGCCCTGCTGAGAAGCACTATATCGCGGAGTTAGAGCGCGCGGAAGGAAACCGCGACTATTATGTGCTGGTGTTTGAGTGGGGAAAGAAGAGCTGGGGATTTTCCCGACTGGAGATTCTTCCGTACATCGCAAAAATGCGCGTCGATTTTCGCCCGAAGGAGGGCGACCCGAAGGCGATCCTGAGCGGATTCACGTCCGACGAGCAGGTCACACAGGTCTTCGCAAATGGCGAAGCAGTCGTGGGAAGGTTCGATATCCGCAGCGCCTACACGCGCACGGCGGACGATGCGGTGAAGTCGGCAAACCAGATCATCGAGCGCATCACCGCCAATCTCCAGAAAGCCGGGAGCGCGGACGCATTCAAGGTCGTCTCGCCCGCGACCGCGCCGGAAAAGCCCGCGTTCTTCAGCTACCCGAACATCTCCCCGGTCGTTCGAAAACCGGAGCAGATCGAGAAGGCGTCCGCGACGCCCGTCGCCGCGCCGCCGGAGCCCGCACTGATTCCGGTCCCGAAGGAAAAGCAGCCCGCAGCACCCAAGTCTGCCGCAATCGCCGACTCGCGCCTGCAAGTCCGGCTGGTCGCGGACGCCGACGACGCAGCCGCCGAGTCGGTGCCGGACCGTGATGGCAGCCGGAAGTTCCGAGTGCATCGCGAGGTTCTGCTCGACGGTTCTGCGGTCGCGCAAGCGGCGGTCAGCGCCACGGAGGCCATGCCGACGGTGGACGTGACTTTCACGGGAGACGGCCGCAAACGCTTTGCCGAGATCACCGGCGCAAATGTCGGCAAACAGCTCGCCATCATTTTCGAGGGAAAAGTGCTCTCCGCGCCGACACTGCAAAGCGCCATCACCGGCGGCCACGCGCAGATTACCGGCCACTTCACCGCCGAGGAAGCTCAGGCAATTGCCAGTGCGTTGGTGAAGCCGCGCGAATCCAATCCACCCACCGCGCCGGATCCGAAGGACCCGCCCGCGAAAGAGCCGCGCTAAAGGAGACTCTGGAGGGTCAGTTCCGGAGTCGGCACGCTTGTCGGGAGACTCGGCGGCGTCAGTTCCGGAGTCGGCACGCTTGTCGGGAGGCTCGGGAGGGTCAATTCCGGAGTCCGCACGCTTGTCGGGAGACTCGGCGGGGCCAGTTCCGGAGTCGGCGCGCTTGTCGAGAGGCTCGGCGGCGTCAATTCCGGAGTCGGCACGCTTGTTGGGAGGCTCGGGAGGGTCAGTTCCGGAGTCAGTGCGCTTGTTGGGAGGCTCGGGAGGGTCAGTTCCGGAGTCGGTGCGCTTGTCGGGAGGCTCGGCTGGGTCAGTTCCGGAGTCGGTGCGCTTGTTGGGAGACTCGGCTGGGTCAATTCCGGAGTCGGCGCGCTTGTCGGGAGGCTCGGCGGGGCCAGTTCCGGAGTCGGTGCGCTTGTTGGGAGGCTCCTTTGCCTTAGAAAAACTCGGCGGGTGAGTCTCCGGAGGCTCCTTTGCCTCAAGCCGGGAGTCGGCGCAGGTATCGTGAGACTCCACAGGGTAAAACCGGCTGTCCTTTTAGGTTACCCGAGCCTCCGCCGTGCCGCGCCGGGAGTTGCCGGACTCCGGCAGAGCGAACTCCGGAGTGCGCCGATTCATTTTCCACCCCACCGGAGCTTCCGCTCCCTCGCGCCGACGAACGGTGGACCTCGGCGGAGCTTCGTCCGGTCCGCGCCGACTCGGGTGGCGGGGTTGCGGAGTCTCCGCCGATGTGGCACACGGTTGCTTATGAGCGATCCGACTCCGATTCCGCCCGCGCCGCGCTGGAATGCAGATCTGGTTTTTGCCGCCCTCGGCGATCCTTCGCGCCGGCGGCTGATGGTATCCCTCGCCGGGCGTCCGTTGCAGACGGCGACGGACTTGCGCGGCGCGACCGGCAAACGGCTGGACGCGACGCTGAAACACCTCGTCGCCCTGCGCGCCGCAAAACTCGTGGTGGCCGAGGAAAACCCGCGTGACGGACGCCGGATGGTCTATCGCCTTTCCCCTGACGTCACCGTGCGGCGGACGGAGACCGCGCTGGAGCTGGACTTTGGCTGCGGTGTGGTGCGCGTGTGACTTTTTTACTTCGCCGGTCGCGTGATTGTTGTAACGGCGCTGCGTAAATCCGTCAGGAACCCACGTGAGTACCGATTCCAACTTCTGCACCACTCGATGGACGCTCGTAATCCGCGCGTCCGGACAGGGTGATGCGGCGAAGGCGGCGCTGTCGGATTTGTGTGGGGCGTATTATGCGCCGGTTGTTGCGTTCCTGCGTCGCGAAGGGCGGGACGAAGATGCCGCGCGGGAAATGGCGCACGGATTTTTTGCTGCCGTGCTGGAGGGCGGCGTCGGTGCGCCGGAGCAGGAGAGAGGACGGTTTCGCAGCTACCTGCTGGGCGCGCTGAAACATTTCATTTCCAAGCACAGAGCTGCTGCGATTGCTCAAAAGCGCGGTGCCGGGGCGGAGCATGTGCCGATCACCTTTGAGCACGACACGCAGGCGGGAATCGCGCTTCCGTCCGCGCCGGACGACTCACGCATGTTCGACCGTGAGTGGGCGCATACGCTTATCGCCCGCGCCCTCGCCGCGCTGGAGGCGGAACACGCCGGCCGAGCTGAAGTTTTCGCTGCGCTAAAACCGTGGCTGGATGGTGGCGCGACTTCCTCGCAAGCCGACGCGGCGCGCGCGCTGGGTATGAGCGAGACGGCGGTGAAGGTGGCGATTCACCGGCTGCGTGCGCGATTCCGCGAACTCATCCGGGCCGAGGTGGCGTCGACGGTGAGCGGCGAATCCGAGGTGGCGGACGAGTTGCGGCACCTGATCGTTATTGCAAGCGGCGGATGATTTCCAAGTTCCGTGCCCGTCGTGAAAATATCGCTGGCGATGCACGATTCGAATTGCATCCACCGCGCGGCGGCTAAAATACGCGCCTGCCTAAGTCGCTTCTCTTCCACAAGGAGTGGCGCGGGGGAACCAACTTTCGACGCGCGGGTCCAAACCGCCGTCAGGGGCGAAGGTGGCCGATCAAATGGCCTGCCCGATGACTTCTCTCATCGAGCCCGTCAGCTAACTCCGTCGGCGTAGGGAAGGTGTCCTAGAGACGCCCGGTTGTCGCATTCGCGATACGCCGGACGCCGCTGATGCCTGCAACCATCGTGTCCGTTTTGCGGGTCTGGAAGAATACGCCGGAGCTGCGGGCGGGCTGTTTATTCAATCAGTCATCAAAGCAATGAAAATGAAACATCGTTGCCTGCTCTTCGCAGGCATTAGCACCGTCGCGTACCTGGGCCAGAAGATCTGGCTCCAGTTCGCCGAACCTCAACTCGCCGTGCCCTACGCACTCGCCCAACTGGAGAGCGGGATGGACGGCTGGCGCAAACTCTCCGCCTGGCAGGCCGCGCATCAGCTACCGACCTTCGCGGCAGAAGGGCTCGTCGTTCTCGCTGCACTGGGCTGCTTCGGGCGTCCCGTTTGGATGCTCGGACGCACGGTGCTCGCGTGGATATCCGGTCGCTTCAAGGCCCCCGCCAAATCACTCGCTGTGCCGCTCGCAGCGGCGGTGCTCGCTTTGAGCGGAAGCGGATGCATGAAGCCATACGACAGGCCGGAGCATGTGGAGATCGATACGAGCGAAACCGGATTCCTCATTCCACTGGAAGGCGAAGGGGGCGCGCAGACGAAATTCGAAAGCGTGGATTATCTCCAGCAGCGGAAGGTCGCGATGAAACGCGTGAGCATCACGCATCGCTGGAATCAGACCGGGCGCATGCCGAATGAAGGCCACTGGATGCCCGCCGTTCGCCTTGTGAAAGTGAACCGTTCGCCGGTCACGCGCGAGTGGACTGCCGAACAAAAGCACGCGCACGGTGGCGACAAGGCGATCTGGATCGAAAGCGCGGACAGCGTTGGTTTCAGCATGGGTTTCACATGCACGGCGTTCATCGATGAGAAGGATGCTGCGACGTTCCTCTATTGGTATCCGAGCGGCAGTCTTGCTTCCGTCATGGATGCCGAGGTGCGCGGTCGCATCCAGCAGGCTTCGGCGGAAGTTGCGGCAAAGTATGCGCTGGATGTTCTTCGCACGAAAAAGCAGGAAATCGCGGACGCTGTTCGCGAGGACGTGACGTCGTTCTTTTTGAAACGCGGAATCACGGTCACCACCGTCGGCATGTTCGGCGGCATGACGTATGAAAACCCCGCGATTCAAAAGGCGATCGATGAGACGGTCATCGCGCAACAGTTGAAGGTCGTGTCCGCTGCGAAGTTTGAGGCGCAGCAGAAGGAAAACGAACGCATCGAACTCGAAGCCACGGCCACAGCCGAGCGCTTCCGCCTCGAAGCGAAAGGCCGCAGCGATGCCAAACTCGCAGAAGCCAAAGCCGAGGCCGAGGCCCGCACCGCACAGGCAAAGGCCGAGGCGGACGCCATCCGGTCCATCAACGAAGCGACCGCCGCGAGCACGCCGATGCTTCTGCAAATCCGGGCGCTGGAAGTGGAAAAAGCGCGCGTTGAAAAGTGGGGCGGACAGTTCCCGCAAATGATGCTCGGAAGCAATCCGAACGTCCTCTTCACATCGCCGCTCGCGCCGTTCGCGCCTGTTTCTCCTCAGAAGTAACGGCAACGCTAAACGCCCCGTCGGTCGGAAACGGCCGACGGGGTTTTGGCGTCCTTTTGGGCAGACGGAAAGAAGCGGTCGATACGCCGCGTAAGCGTAGCTGAAAATCCCGGGATTCCGCGTCTTGGATGTGCGTCGCTTGCGGGTTACTCCATTCGCAATGACTTCCGCTCCGCTCCGTATCGCCGCCTTCTCCTTCTTCGCGTGTATCGCTGCACGCGGTGCCGACTATTTTCCGCCGCCGGACAGCGAGGGTGGTTGGAGAACGCTGAAAACAGCGGCGGAGATTCGCGAGAAGGCCGGGCTCGATCTCGTGCAGCTTGAGCGCACGTGGGATTTCACCCAGCGGTGCAGCCAGAACGCCGGTCTGCTCGTTGTGCGGCATGGATATTTGGTCTTCGAACGGTATGTGGGACGCGCGAGTCGGAATGTGAATCCGGACATGGCGTCCACCGGCAAGGCGTTTACCAGCATCGCGTGCGGTGTGATGCTGAATGAGTTTCGCGACAAGATCCCCGAGGGTCTGGCGACAAAGGTTTTCAATGAAAAGTATCTGCCCGAGGCGCTCCCGCTCGATGATCCGCGGAAGGCCGACATCACACTCGGCCATCTGCTTTGCATGACTGCGGGCTATTGGGGCGAGGGCGGCGCGCCCACGGGCGTCACTTCGGATGGAAAGGTGACGCAATTGAAGCCGGTGCCGGGGCAGAACATCCGCGATTTGGACAATTCATCGCTGCGTGTGCCGCTGTGGTGCGACGTCGGTGCGGGCTACTCGTACTCGTCGCCGTCGCCGCACATTGCATCGATCGTTTTGCGGCGCGTCGCGGGAATGGAGCTGAAGGATTACATCGACACGCGCCTCGCAAAGCCGATGGGCTGGGGCGCGTGGGACTATTGCCTCCAGCGCGGTGATTTCCTCATGCCGCACGCGAACGGCGCGGGCAGCACCGCGCTCCATTCAACGGATGCGCTGCGCTTTGGATACTGTCTTTTGAAGAACGGGCGATGGGGCGACAAACAGATCGTCCCCGCCGACTACATCGCGCTTTGCAACAAGCCGTCGCCTTTCAACAAGCACACGCCCTTCTCGCTCCAGTTTGAGCATAATGCGGATGGTCACGTCGCCGGTGCGCCCCGGGATGCTTTCTACAAAAGCGGAGCGGGTGGCTTCGGCATATTCGTGGTGCCCTCGCTCGATCTCGTGATTTACAAAATGGGCGGCAAGGACGGGCAATACGACCCCACTTTCACGAAGATTCCGCAGCCGGAGCCCAGCCGCGAGCGCGACAACTGGCAGCCGCCTCCGCGCACGCCGTTTCACGAGGGGAGCCTCGGTGGCGATGACGGACTTCGCCGTGTGCTGGAGATGGTGACGGGTGCTGTGAGGGATTGAGCCGTCGTTGCATTCGATTGAATTCGCAAGGAATCGCTGCGGGGTTCGGTGGGAGGAATGCAAAATCAAATTGCCGCGCCGGGTTTTGGCCGTAGTCTGCGAGCCCTCGTTTTAGAAATTACTCATATGTCCACGCAACTCGATCAACTCAAGCAGCTCACCAAAGTCGTCGCCGATACGGGCGATTTCGAATCCATGAAGGCTTACAAGCCGCAGGATGCGACGACGAATCCTTCGCTGATTCTGGCAGCCGCCTCGAAGCCCGAGTACGCGCACCTCGTGGAGAAGGCCGTGGCCGATCGCAAAAACAGCGGGCTTTCCGGCGCGAAGCAGGTGGACGACGTGATGGACTACATCCTCGTCAATTTCGGCCTCGAAATCCTCAAGATCGTGCCCGGCCGCGTGAGCACCGAGACGGATGCGCGGTTGTCTTTTGACAAGGACGGCACCATCGCGAAGGCGCGCCAGCTCATCGCGATTTACGAAAAGACGGGCATCAGCCGCGACCGCGTGCTCATTAAAATCGCGAGCACGTGGGAGGGCATCAAGGCCGCCGAGGTGCTGGAAAAGGAAGGCATCCATTGCAACCTCACACTGCTCTTCTCGCTCGCCCAGGCCATCGCCTGCGCGGAAGGCGGCATCCAACTCATCTCTCCGTTCGTCGGCCGCATTCTCGACTGGTTCAAGGCGAGCACGAAGAAGGACTACGCGCCGACCGAGGATCCCGGCGTGGTGTCGGTGACGGGGATTTACAACTACTACAAAAAGTTTGGTTACAAGACCGAGGTCATGGGCGCGTCGTTCCGCAACAAGGGCGAAATCACGGAGCTCGCAGGCTGCGACCTTCTCACGATCAGCCCGTCGCTTTTGGCGGAACTGCAGGCCAGCACCGAGCCGCTCACCCGAAAGCTTGATGCCTCAAAAGCTGCGGCGATGGACATTAACAAGCTGAGCCTCGATGAGAAGACGTTCCGCTACTTGCTGAACGACGACGCGATGGCGACGGAAAAGACCGCGGAGGGAATCCGCAAGTTCGCCGTCGATATCGTGAAACTCGAGCAGATGGTTGCCGCGAAACTGGCGTAGGTCGCAGTTTGGCATGGATTGCGCCAGCAAGGCGCACTCGACTGCGCCAAAAATATTTTGCGGTGCCTGCATGTCGCACCTTGCGCACCGGGGAAAACCGCTGCAATTTGGAATGCATCTCTGATGCTTGTGTCGATGCTCCTGTAGCCACAGTGGGCGGGAAACACGGGCACGGAGAATGCACACGATATCATGATGAATAACTTCACGCCGCGCGCGCAGCAGGTTCTGGCTCTCGCCAGAAAGGAGGCCGATCGCTTCAACCACAACTACGTGGGCACCGAGCACCTTTTGCTCGGACTCATCAAGCTGGGGCAGGGCGTCGCCGTCAACGTGCTTCAAAAAATGGGCCTCGATCTCGAGACCGTCCGCATGGAAGTCGAGAAACAGGTCGGCAGCGGACCGGACCAGAAGATGGTCGGCAACATCCCTTACACGCCGCGTGTGAAGAAGGTGCTCGCGCTTGCGGGCAAGGAGGCCAAAGCGCTGAGCCACAGCTACGTCGGCACCGAGCACATTTTGCTCGGGCTTCTGCGCGAAGGTGAAGGCGTAGCCGCGCGCGTTTTGAAGAATCTCGAAATCGACATCGAGCGCACCCGCAACGAAATCCTCAAGGAGCTCGACCCGAACTTTGCTCCGCCGGATGGCGAGCAGGAGCCGCAGCAGGAGGCGCCGTCGGGCGGTGGTGGCGGTGCTGGTTCGAAGAAAGACTCGAAAACACCGGCGTTGCGCGCATTTGGCCGCGACCTCACGGAACTCGCCAAGAAGGGCGAGATGGACCCGGTCATCGGCCGCGCGGGGGAAATCGAGCGCGTCATCCAGATTCTCTGCCGCCGCGCCAAGAACAACCCCGTGCTCCTTGGAGAGGCGGGGGTGGGCAAGACGGCGATCGTGGAAGGGCTGGCCCAGGAAATCGCCAAGGGCGACGTA
>SXWH01000292.1 GCA_005791535.1 Verrucomicrobiaceae bacterium
CGGCTAGAGTCCGAGGAAACGAGATTGGACCCAGATGGAGGAGCGCGGATAGGGGCTTAGTAAGGGTCCTAATTTGCCGTAGTTTTCTCTGTAAATATCGGAAAATCAGAGAAGTGGAGGCGAGGGGAGTTGAACCCCTGTCCTGGCCGCTATTCCCGCGAGCTTCTACATGCTTAGCCTCACCATCACTTTAGCCCCTGCGATGCGGGTGGACGCGCTTCGCAGGGCCGATTGTCCACGGGTTCTCTCGTGCGCCGCGGCGGTCAATCCCGCTTCGCACCAGCCTCTAGTGTTGGCTCCCGGCTTAGAGGCGTCTGCCGGGAACCACTGGCCTTAATAAAGGCTCTCCCGCTACTTAGGCAGCGAGGGCGTACTCACCCGCGAACGAGTCAGTCGCATCGACAACATTGCTGTTGGCGTTTGATTGTTTTTGCCCAGAGGATTTTACGTGGCCAACCAGGCTTCCACGGCATGCGACCGGCGGTTCAAACAGTCAGTCGAAACCAGTACGCCCCCTTTATTTTTAGAGGACGGGCAGATTAGCGCGCCGCGCGGGCATTGCAAGTGGTGTTTCGAATTTGGTGCGTGTTTTCCGGGCGGAAATGAATCGTGGTCTTGCCTCCGTGGAGACGGCGCGTTATCTCCGCGCTCCCATGTCATTGACCGCACACGACCGCGCAGAAGCTTTGATCGAGGCACTCCCGTATATGCAGAAATTCCGGGGGCAGCTTTTTGTGATTAAATATGGCGGGAGTGCGATGGACGATGATCACGCGGTGGACCGGTTGTTGAAGGACGTAGTCTTTCTGGAAGCGGTGGGGATTAATCCGGTGGTAATTCATGGTGGAGGGAAGGCGATTACCGAGCGGATGCGGCAGGCGGGGCAGAAGGCGCGATTTGTAAACGGGCTTCGTTGCACGGACCGTGAGGCAATCGGGATTGTGGAGGATGTGCTCGATAATGCGATCAATCCGGATATTGCGAGGCGGATTAATGGTTTCGGCGGTGCCGCAGTCGGCGTGCATGGCAAGACTGTGCTCGTCGGGCGGAAGTTGCCGTTGCAGTCCGATGGTGCGGAGGAAGTCGATCTGGGATTCGTGGGCGAGGTCATCGATGTAAAGCAGGATGAACTGATGGATTTGATTGCGCGCGAAATCGTGCCTGTCATTAGCCCCCTTGCGCGCGATGAGTCCGGCGTGGTTTATAACATTAACGCCGACATCGCGGCCGGAAGTGTGGCTGGCAGATTGAAGGCGGCAAAGATGATATATGTAAGCGATGTACCGGGCTTGATGCGCGATCCCTCCGATCGGAACTCGCTGATCCCGAGCGTGACCCGGGCGCAGATCGAGAAACTCGTGGAGGATGGCGTGATCACCGGCGGGATGCTTCCGAAGGTGGATAGCGCGGTGAATGCGTTGCGCGAAGGGGTGAAGAAGGTTCACTTCATCGATGGCAGGATGCCGCACGCATTGCTGCTTGAAGTATTTTCGAATCAGGGAATCGGCACGGAAATCGTGGCGTAGAAAAAAGCGCAATCTTTCGGATTTCCCCCTTGCACCGAGGCGGTGAAGTCCGTATCTATCCCGCCCTTTCTCGCCGGACCATTTGAAATTTATGCCTAAATCGCAGCCGAAAAAACCAGCCGCAAAGAAGCCGAAAGCCTCACCAGCAAAGGGCTCCAAGCCTGCTGCCGTGAAGGCTGCCAAAAAGCCTGTCGCGAAAGCTGCGAAGAAACCCGCAGCGAAGGCCGACTCGAAAACCAAGGCAAAACCTGTTCCTTCTCCCAAGGCTCCTGTGAAAAAAAACAACGAGGTTAAGAAAAAAGAGGGGAAGGCCAAAAAGCCGGAGACCAAATCAACGAAGCCAGTGAAAAGTGATGCCAAGAAGGCTTCCAAGCCTGCGGCGGCTGCAACGCCCGAAATCGAGGCCACACGGCCGAAGGTTAAGGGCGGGAAAATCACGCCTTTTATGAAGGCACAGCGCGAGAAACTCCAGCTTCTGCGCGATACGATTCTCGACAGCATGGCTGGCGTTGCAAAAGACACGCTTCGCTCGCGTCCGGAGGGCAGCGAGGCGAGCGCATTCGGGATGCATCAGGCTGACGCGGGTAGCGATGCCTACGACAAAGATTTCGCGCTCTCGCTCCTTTCGCAGGAGCAGGATGCGCTTTACGAAATCGAGGAGGCGATGAAGCGGGTGGACAATGGCACCTACGGAATTTGCGAAATGAGCGGCAAGCCAATCCCGGTTCCCCGCCTCGAAGCACTTCCGTTTGCGCGGTACACCGTGGAATGTCAGGCGGAACTCGAGCGCACCAAGAAGCACCAGCGTTCGCGGGTGCCGGTGACATCCCTTTTCGGACTCACGGATAGTGATGACGAAGAAAGTGAAGGCGAAGAATCCGAAGAGTCTCCGCAGAAACCTCAAAACGAAGAATAACGAAGAACAACTACTATGGCACGCGAGTTTATCATCCTCGAATGCACTGAAGCCAAAGCGGAGGGCAAACCTGTCTCCCGTTACATCTCCAGTCGCAACAAGAAGAGCCCGAACACACCGAACCGGCTCGAAAAAGTAAAATACAATCCGAATTTGAAGCGCCGCACGCTTCATCGTGAAATCAAGTAATCATGAGCCAGCCTAAAACACCGCAACGCCGGACGAACTTCCGCAAAGCGAACCGCATGATGCCTCGTCGTCGTGTTGATATCGCTCTGGATGCAATCGATTGGAAGAACCCTGAACTTCTCAAGCGCTTTGTCACCGAGGCCGGGAAGATCCTTCCCCGCCGGACAACTGGCGTTCCTGCGCACTATCACCGGAAGATCACTAACGCCATCAAGCGGGCTCGTCAGGCCCTCTTGATGCACTAAGCGGGATTCCGACAATTCAATTTCCCTGACAGGACGCGCTGGAATACGGCGCGTCCTGTTTGTTTCTCAAAATCGCCGCGCAGTTCCGGTTCGCGGAATCCGGTCGGTGCACAGGAGGTGAGGGTGCGCTGAAGTCTTGTATTTTTGAGGGTTTTGTTTAGCCGCGCCTCATCTCGCAATCCATCCCTAACGTAAATCGAACCATGCCATTACCAAGCATTCTGGACCCATCGCGTTATTCGAAAGTCGAGTTTAGCAACGACGAAATCGCCCGCTATTCCCGCCATCTCATCATGCCCGAGGTGACACTCGACGGGCAGAAGAAACTGCGTGCGGCCAGTGTTCTATGCATCGGTGCCGGTGGTCTTGGGTCTCCGATTCTGCTTTATCTCGCGGCTGCGGGAATCGGTCGCATCGGTATCGTGGACAGCGATGTGGTGGACTTTTCGAATCTCCAGCGGCAGGTGATTCACGGCACGAAGGACGTGGGACGCAGCAAGTGCAAATCTGCCCGCGAGCGAATTCGCGATATCAACCCCAACGTCCAAGTGGATATTTTCGAGACGCTCTTCACGTCGGAAAATGCACGCAAGATTGGCGAACCGTACGACATCATCATCGATGGAACGGACAATTTTCAAACCCGCTATCTCACGAATGACCTCTGCTTCCTGACGGGGAAGGTGAATGTGTACGGGAGCATCTTCCGCTTTGATGGTCAGTGTACAGTCTTTGCGCCTAGGCTCGGCGGTCCTTGTTACCGCTGCATGTTCCCCGAACCGCCGCCGCCGGGCGAAGTGCCAACCTGTGCGGAAGGCGGAGTGCTTGGCGTTCTTCCGGGAATCATCGGCGTCATGCAGGCGGTTGAAGCGGTGAAACTGATTTGCGGAATCGGCGAGCCACTGATCGGAAGGCTGATGAATTTTGACGCGCTCGCGATGAAGTTCCGTGAATTCAAACTCAGGAAGGATCCGCGCTGCCCGCTGTGCGGCCCGAATCCGACTATCACGGACCTCATCGATTACGATCAATTCTGCGGTCTTCCGCAGGCCCGTGCGAAGCAGGAAGAAGAGGCGAGGGTTCCGCACATCACCGTGGAGGATTTGAAAGCGAGAATCGATTCCGGCGCGAAGTTCCGGTTCATTGATGTGCGTGAGCCGTATGAACGCGACATCTGCGGGCTTTCGAGCGCGACGCTGATTCCGATCGCGCAACTGCCGGCCCGCATGAGCGAACTCGATTCTGCGGAAGACACGATTCTCATTTGCAAAAACGGCGCGCGTTCGGCGCACGCGGTGAAAATGCTCCACGAAGCAGGATTCACGCGGGCCTGGAATGTCGAGCGTGGCTTCGAAGCCTGGGCGGAACGCATTGATACGAACTTTCCGAAGTACTAACGCCTGCTCGCCCTGCTATTGCGCGGAAATTCCGCGTTTCGTGCAACTCATCTGCGATTCCTCTTGGCCCGCGGAGTGCGTTCTCCTACTTAGTGTCGGCATATGACGGAAGACATCAAGAAAGCGATCGAGGCAGGAAAACTCACACAGTCGGCGGGCACGGCGCTCGCTCGTCTTGCTCCAGGCACATACGTGCAGCACAAGAGCTGGGGATACGGTGTGATCGCCTCGCACGATTTCATGCTGGGCAACACGATCATCGATTTCCGCAATAAAAAGGGGCACCCGATGAAGTTTGAATATGCGGCCGAGAGTCTCGTGCCGCTTGCCGAGGACCACATCGCTGCGCGCACATATCGCGATATAGACGGTGTGCGAAAAATGGCGCAGTCCGATCCTGCTGCGGTTGTCCGGATCGTGCTCGAATGCCTTGGCGGCCGGGCTTCGCAAGAGCAACTGATGGCGCAATTGGTTCCGGATGTCTTCGCCGAGCCGGCGTTCAAAAAATGGTGGGAAGGCGCGAAGCGTGCGCTCAAAGCCGATCCATTGGTTGGCGTTCCACAAAAGAAAAACGAGCACTTTATCCTCCGTCAGGAGGCGCTTTCGCAGACGGACGAACTGGTCGCCGGTTTCCGAAATGCGCGCACGCTCAAGGACCAGATCCTTGCGCTGGATAATCTCACAAAATCTCTCGCGGCATTTACGGATCCATCGGTCCTGGTGCCGATCGTGAGCGCGATTGAGGATGCGGCGAAAAAGGCTGTGAAGCTGCAGACTTCCGAAGCGCTGCAATTGATCGTCGTGCGCGACGAAATTGTGAGCCGTTTCCCCGCGCTCACTGCGAGTCCGGATGCACCAACGGTTGCCGGGATTTTCCGGGATGAGGAAACGAAGCTCTCGACGCTGCTCGGCGAACTCCCGGTCTCAAAGCTCAAGAAGGCGGTGCTTTCCTTGCCGGAGGCGTTTGGTGAGCACTGGGCTCCGAAAGCCGTCAGCATTTTCATGCGCGGGAACAGCAAGGTCGTCCCTGAGGCTGCGCGCCTGCTCGTGGAGAAGGGGATGACTGCGGAATTCGGCACTGCGCTGGACCGTGCGATTCGCGATCAAAGCATCACAGCCGAGGGCGTTCACTGGCTCTGTGAGGAGCGTTCGGGCGTGTTCAGCGAGGTTGCGCTCACTCCGCGAACGCTCAGCGCTGCACTCGGTGCAATGGAGCGGGATCAATTCAAAGAAAAGCGTGACCGCCGTCTGCACGACCTGCTGATGAACGACAAGGAGTTGGTGCTTGATTTAATCGAATCCGCCGAGGCCGATGAACTGCGGGAAGCGATGCGCAAATTGATCATGACGCCGGTGTTCGAGGAATTGAACAAACGCTCGCTGCTCGGTCGCATCGTGCGCGTGTATCCGGAACTGGAGGAAATCATCACCGGCCGCGACGAGAAGCCGAAGACAGAACTGATCGTCTCATGGGAAAGTCTCGAGCGCCGGAAGGCCGAGCTTGATGAGCTGGTGAACAAAAAGATTCCGCAGAATCGTCAGGATATCCAGATTGCCCGCGATTACGGAGACCTCCGCGAGAACTTTGAGTACAAGAGCGCAAAGGAGCAGCAACGTGTGCTCACCCGCCAGAAGACGGAGCTTGAGCGTGACCTCGCGCGCGCTCGCGGGACGGATTTCCGCGATGTGAAGGCGGACGTTGTCGGAATCGGCACGACCGTTGTAATCAAGCGCATCAAGGATGGGGTGAAGGAAACCTACACGATTCTTGGTGCGTGGGATACGGACCCGACGAAGCACATCATCAGCTACCTCTCGCAGATGGCTCAGGCACTGATTGGCCGCGCTGTGGGTGACCGTGTTTCCGCGCCGACGGAAACTGGCGAGCACGAGGTAGAAGTTATCTCCATCGACGTCGCCGCGCGTTAGCGTTCGGGATATCAGGGCAGCAATCTCAGGCGGAAGAACGCGGCCACCGGATTGCCGGATGCGCGGTAGATCGTGCGCTGTTTTCCGTTGAGAAGGAGCTGTCGGGATACGACTTCGACAGGTAGATTCCAAAGTGAGAAGTCGCTCGTCGCTTCGACGGTGAACACGTCTGCTCCGACCACTTGATCCACTGTGAACGTCAGATCTGGATTTGCTGACAGCGGAGCAGCATTCGGAGCGACGTCGCTCGTCCCGAGGCCGAATTCCATACGCGCTGCCAGTCCGTCGCCATCGAAATCGGCCAATGCGTTTCCGATAAATGTCAGAGCATCGCTGGCGTTTGGGTTTCCGTTGATTGCCGTGCTCGGGCGCCAGTTTGCGGGGTTTGAGTGGTCGATTCCCGTGGTGGGATTGATCAACACAAGACTGCGGCCTTCGCCATCGGCGGCAGTCGGCCAAGCTCCGGAAGTTCCGTAGGTGAATTCAAGCAGCGTGGTCAGGCCGTCCGCGGATTTAATCTGAATCATCTCGCTGGTGTTCGACAGATTGTCCGAATAGATGCCGCCCAGTTGTGCCGACCATCCCTGAATTTTCTGAAACGTGAGCTGGCTGTCCACGAGGACGATTCGCTGGCCCGGACCGAGCATCACATCGCGATTGTCGGGGAATCGGAAAGTGATTCCAGCGGTAAACTGAACGCCGCGGAGGTTGATGGCGTTGGATGAAACATTCATGAGTTCCAGGAACTCACCGTCGTCGTCGCCGCTCGGATTGTAATGCAGTTCGCTGACCGCGAGTGCGCCCGGCGGGCAGGCTGCCGCGCCGACTTGGAAGAATGCCTCGTTCAGCGCGCTCCATTGCCCATTCAGGTATGCGCGTGCCTTCACAACACGGGAAGCGGGAATCACCGCGCCGGCTGAATAGGCGATCGCTGTCGTCGATAAACCGGCGGGCAGATTGCTCGCGCCGAGTTCCGCGTTCAGCAGGAAGTCATCGTCGCTTGCGGCGGAATTCATACCGTGAACGGCGAGCACATTGGTGCCGGTGGTGAGTGCGGGGATGAAATTGCTCACGTCCACGATTTCCTGATTCACAGCGGTGGCGTCGGGCGTTGCGGCGGTTGCTGCGGCTGTGCCATTGAGTGCCGATGGCGCGTTCCTTGATGCAATTCGCACGCCATTGAGATAGGCGACGTATCCGTCATCGCAGCGGACTTTGAGTTGGAGCAGCTTGACGGCTGAAACATCGGCGGCGCTGAGTGCGAACTCCGAGCGGGTAAGGAGCGACGCATTTACGCCGCGCATCGCACTTTGCATGCTCTGTGAGAAATGCGGTGTAAACGTGCCTTCGGTATCAAATCCAAAACCTCCCGCGTTGGATGGCCAGGCGGCGGCCGGCGCGTAGCTTGTGGCTGCCCACAGAATCCCGCTGGCGAGGCCGGTGTTGTTCATCACCTGATTCACCTCGGTTGCCGAGAGGCCTCGATTGAAAATGCAGACTTCGTCAATCTGGCCGCTGAAATAGCGCTCACCGCCGCCGCCGCGAGCTCCGATTGCCCAGTTTGCCGTGACGGGTACGGCCCCGGTGGCATCGAGGGTCGAGGCGATCTGCACTCCGTTCCTGTAAAGGCGCCACGTTGTGCCGTCATAGACGCTCGCGAGGTGAACCCACGTACCGATATCGCCAGTCGCCTGGCCTGCGGGACCTATGGCGATGTGGCTCGATCCATTCCATGATCCGCCTTGATAAGCACCAGCGTTGATTCGCAGGGTGATCTCTCCATTTGGCGTGGTCGAGTGTCCTTTGTTGACAATGTTCCGGAGTCCGTCGGAAGCGCTGCTTTTAATCCACGCGGCGCAGGTGAACTGGCCCGTTATCTGAAGCGACGCAGGATTGCCGAGGTTCACGTAATTCGGGCTGACGAGATTGAGGGTCTGCGTGCCGAATCTTCCCGGAGCGACGGTTGTCGCACCGTTCACGAGTGTGCCGTGATTCGTCGAGATTGCGTCGTTCGCATCTCCATCGAACGGATAGTAGGAAACGAGCCCCGGAATGCTGGAGACGTTGAAGCCGTCGCTCGCCGCAGTCGGGACAAGGTATTTTCGCGGATGGGACGGACCCACGTATGCAATGGGAGTGGCTGGCGGACCGCTCACGCGCGGGTCGGAGCCGTCGAGTGTGTAGTAGATCGTAGCACCCGCTGTCGGTGTGCTCATCGTGAGATTGAAGTTCGCCGCGACTGAACCGCCCTGCTGATTGAAGACCGGTGCATCGATGGATGGATAGAATCCGGCCGTTTTGTAGAAGCCCAGCACCGTGCTCGTTCGCGTAGGAAACCATGTATTGAGAATGTTGTCGCGGCTGCTGGCCCAAGTGGCAGGAGTGCGGTAATTCCAGCGGGCGCACTCGGGAATGATTGCGAGGTTAATCGCATTGCAGAGTTCGGTGAGTCGGGTTGTGTTGCGGGCAGGCGTAAGTGCGCCACCCGTGGCGACGTAGGATTTGTGAATGCGGTCCGCGAGCAGCATTCGGTAGTCCTGATCGCCGCTGGCAAAGAGCATTGAGAAGATACTTCCGGGGCCGTCGCCGTTTTGCTTGCCGGGAGTGCTTCGTCCCGTGCGATTTCCGGCGGATGTGCGCAGATAGCCGTCTGCATCGTTGAGCAGAAATTTGAACCCGTGTCCCATCGCAGCGGGACCGGAAGTCCGGAACTCGTCCTCCGAATCACCGAACATGAACATGGTCATGTAGTCCACGTATTGCGGGATATCCACGTAAGGCCGCAAAGCCTGGTAGGTGTTCGAACCACTTGTGAGTGCGAGAGATTTGATGCGTTCCCATGCCGTGCCGTCGCCGTCGTACACGGTGCCTGGTGAAGCCCAGCCGCCAACATTCAGATTGCCGTTGATGGATTCATACTCGGTGTCCTGGCCGCCGTAGTACGCGGCCATCATGTCGGCGCTCCAGCGCTCGCGGAGTTGAAAGAGGCCCCAATACACTCCGTTGATGTACATGTGGACGAAGCGCGAGTGCGGAGCGAACGCGCCCATGTCGAGCATGGTCGCGTCGGTGAATGGATTCGACATGTAGAAGCCGCGCTGGGACATGTCGTGGGAGCCGTTGCGGATTTCGAGTTGGTCGAATTCATCGACCGCCGCGAGTCCGCGTTCGAATCCTGCGAAAATTGGTGCTTTCAGTTTTGTCGCGCCGTACTCGCCTTTGAATGAAACGCGGAAGCTCTTCTTCGCGAAGTTCGTGAATGCGCCGCCGAAGTTTTTGACGCCGCATCGCGTTTGGAAATTCTCCAGCGGCGCCGTTGAATTGAGCCATTCAAGCGTCGCCTGCACATCCGTGGATGGGCTGATTGCAGTTCCGCCCGTGGTGAGCGAAAGGCTGGGCACCTGTTTCAATCCGGCTGTCATGTTTGGGTCAGTTGCCACGGTCGTATTCAGCCACGGAGTGGTCGTCAGCACAGACGCTGTGAACACGTAGGTTTGGGTATCGACGTTGGATGGAATCCAGCCGGGCCGGAATGCCGCCGCGCGAAGAACGGTGGTCGTGCTGAATGTGAGTGGGCTCGTGTACACGTTGCCCGTCGTCTCAGTGGGTTCGGTCGTGTCGGTCGTGTAGCGAATGATCGCCCCGGGCGTGGCGCAGGAAATCCCGACAGTCTGCGGCGTGTCGTAGAATCCGCGCTTCACGGTGAACAGCGTGTCTGCGACCACTCCCGCGAAAGCCGCTCCATTCGGTGCTCCGGGCGTTGCGGGACGGAAAAAGCCCGTCGTGGCACCGGTGATGCCGTAGCTGACGTCCGATTTCTGAGCCGGAAACATAGCCGTTGTTGGGTAGTCGGCAGGAAACTGGTTGATAACCGTCGTTCCATTCGGAGCGATGAGTGCGAGGTATTCACCGCCTGCGGTAAGCGTGAAGTTGGTATGCGGTGGCTCGAGTGGCTGCGAGACTCCGGAGTTGTCGGCAAAGACAATCGCGTAGCCGTTCGCGGGAACGGTGAAGGCTGGAAATGCCCATTTGTTAGGCGTGAGCGGGTTATCCGTAAGAAAGTAGCCCGCCATATTCAGCGCGTAGCTGTTCGGGTTGTAAATCTCCACCCAGTCGGACCGAACGCCGTATTCGTCCTTCGCGCTGATCGCGTTCGATGAAAGAAACTCGGATATGGACGGTTGAGAGAAAGGCTGATCCACGCCGATGGTGATGGTTCGCGAAGTTTGGCCGGCGTTATTGAAAGCGGTGAGCGTGTAGGTCGTCGTGGTTGTCGGTGTCACGGTGACGGAGCCATTTACCGGAACTGCGCCGATTCCTTGATCGATCATCATGCTGGTCGCGCCAATCGTCTTCCAGGAAATTACGGTGCTGGCGGGGAGGGCGGGATTTCCCGTCGCAGTGATGTTTCCTGCGGATGCCCCGACTCCGCGGATATCAGGGCTAGGTGCTTCGAACGCCTCGAGTTCGCCGAGTTGCGGATTATTGACGTTTCCGCCATTGTTTGTGATGCGGATGAATCTCCCGCGAAAGGTTCCGGCTGCAAGCGAGGCGGTGAGCACGTCCGACGCGCCCTGCACGTTCGTCGAGCCGTCCGGTCGCAAATCGTATCCCCATCGCTCGATTCCGGGTGAGCCGGCATTGTCCGAGTATACGCCGATTCGCACGCGATTCAGGCGGTCGGTGCAGCAATCGATACGGCTGTAGAGAACGATGGATTGCAGGGAGTATTCCCGTCCAAGGTCCACCTGGATGTAGAAGCCGGTGCTTGCGGCGGTCGGGTGTGTAAAAGTCTGCGCGTCGCCATCGGTCACATTTGCTGCTGGATAGCCGGCGATTAGCGCGCCGCTTGCGGTGACGCTTTTGCCGAATGCGATGTTCGTATCATCGCAATGCGCGATGGAAAGGAGCGCGAGCAAGGAGAGGATGAGAAATGGAATTCGCATGGGATACAGACTGAGCGGAAGGAACCCTTAGCCGGGTTTCGCTCGGATTCAACGGGCGGACTGATCTATTTAATGCGTACCGCCCGTACTACGACGGAATCCGGTTCGCCCTTCTCGGCGCGCGTGGCGATGGGTTCCGAGAGGATGTTGAAAGATTTCGCAAACTTTCCGCGATCCTTCCCGCGGACGAGGTAAAACGCTGGTTCCTTTGGTGCATCTGAGGTTTCCGGAGCGTACGCGATTTGCGTTTCATCCAGATAGAACAGAACGCCTAGCAACGGGGCGTAATCGTCCAGATTATAAGCAATCAGGCGATCACCGCTGAGGCTTGTGTCGATTTGCTCGGCGAAGGGGCGGATGTTGTCGGAGCGCTTGATTACCGGCATTGCAACGGCCGCCATGTTGATCATTCCCATGGCAGCGACGATTCCGGTCCAAAGTGTCAGATGCAGCGTTTCGTGAAGGCGCCGCCGGAGCTGCATCAGGCAGAGCGATGCGCCGATGACCAGCAGCAGTCCGAATGCTGAGAGCCAGATCGGTGTCGCGCCTGGATCGCGCCCGTAAGCGGCGACGACAAACGGGCCGGCGAGTGCGCAGAGGAACATCGAAAACGTGAGCCCGAATGCCGCATACCGCCACCAATGGCGGAACCTGCGTGGACAGTTCCAGAGCACCGGCGCGAGGATGAGGCTGAATGGTGCTACCAGCGGCTGGACGTAGCGGGGGAGTACGCCGGGAATCAGCAGCAACGCGAAGAAACACACGACCACTGCATTTCTCGCACCGACCAGAACCGAACATCCGCGTGGATACATCGTGTCGTTTACGCCCCGCGCCCACAGCAGCGGCGCGAAAAGCACCCACGGCAGGTGGTTCGCGAGGCCGCTCGGGATGTTGAGTAGATACTTCTTCAGGTCCATCTCCGCACCGGTCACCCGACCCACAAACTGCCGCTGCCAAACCTGCCCGACCTCCGCCGCAGCGACTTCACGAAAATACGGAACCGCCCATGCTGCGATAACTCCCGCCATGATCAGCTGTCCGGCGAAATGCGCGGGGTCCAGTAGCGTGCGCAGATTTCTCTCGCGCATCAGCACAGCCACCACGATGGCGTAGAAAAACAGCAGATGAAGCGGCGCTTTTGCGAGCACTGCGAGAGCGTTGAAGAACATGGCCGGCAGCCACAGCTTCCACGACGATTCGCTTTTCGCCCACGCGCTCAACCACAGTACAATCGCGATACCGCTGAGCGACACGTACACAGCTTCCAGTTCCGCCAGGCGGCATTTATCGATTGTGGCCACCTGCGTCATCATCACGATCGCGGCGACGAGCGACTCCTCCGTGATCAGCCAGCCCTGCGTTGCGATGATGATCACGACTGCAAGCGCGAGCACACTCAGGACGCTCGGAAGGCGCGCCGCCCATGTGTTTTTTCCGAAGAGCTTCATCGTTCCCGCCATGCACCACTGCACGAGCGGCGGCTTTCGCAGAAACGGCTTTCCGCCCACGTGCGGCACGGCCCAACTTCCGCCTTCCATCATCGTCACAGCGGGCATGATGCGGCGCCCTTCCTCGCCCTTCAGTTCCGTGGAGCCGAGGCCCGGCAGGAAAATCGCGCACCAGAGCGCGAACACGATCAGCAATGCGTTGACCCGGTTCATGCGCGGATCATTCCGCCCTTGATGAGTGAGCGTCCGGCATCCCGCTATTTGCTCAGCCCTGCGAGGCGCTGCTTCGCTTCCTCGGCTTCGGGCAGCGACTGGAGCTTCTCCTTCGCCAGCATCTCCTCCAGAATCTTCTTCATCTTGTCGTCCTTGCCCTGCATCCGGTAGGAATCCGCAGCCTTTAGGTAAGCGCGCGCGGCCCATGCGGGATGCTTGAGTTGCGTGAGCGCCACGCGCTCAAACTGCGACGTCGCTTCAGCCCATTTCTTCTGCCGGAACAATGCCTCGGCGATGTGGTAAAGTGCGTAGGCTGTCGATTCCCCGCGCCATTCGCGCACGCCTGCCACTTCCTGATAGAGCTTCGTCGCCTCGGCAAAGTTGCCCTTTTCAAGATGCACGTTTGCCTGCCCGAGCAGCGCCTCCTTGAGCTTGTAAGGCGCGCCGAGCCGGTCGATGGCATGCGTGTAGAGCTTCATCGCCTCGTCGTAATTCTTCTTCGCGAAGTTCACGTCTCCGAGTCCGACCCAGCCTGCGTCCACGCGGTCCGCCTTCGGGAAGTTTTCGCGCAGCGTCTGGTAGAGCGTCTCGGCCTCGGCGAGCTTTCCCTTGGAGAACTGGTAATCGCCAATCTCCATCAGCAGATGCGGGCTCAGGTCCTCTGGCTTTGCTTTCTCCGCGATCTCGGCGATGAGCTTCTCCCGTTTTTCAAAATTGCGCGTCAGCTTCGCGAGTTCGCTGAATACGTAAAGAATCCGGTATTCCGCGGTCGGGTTCGCATTCTCGCGGAGCGGCTTGATCATCCGTTCCAATTCCGCCTCCGCGTCCCATTTCTGGGGCTCCGGCTCCGCCTTCGGTTTCTCGGTGCCTGCTGTCGTCACGCCGGTATTCGAGACCTCCGTGGCCAGCGTCTCCTTCACCGCCATTGGCGGACGGCGACGCGACCAGTCGGCCACCTGGGTGAGGATCATCTCGATGCCCTCGCGCTTTTGATCGCCGATGTATTTTGTGAGCGTCTCGATGGTGATCTTCTTCGCCTCCTCCATGAGGCCGAGCTTCGACTTCGCCTTGCCCATCCAGTAAACGGCGGTCACCGCCGCGGGATGCTCGGGACGTGTCTGCACGAACTCCGTGTAAAGCTTCTCCACGCCCTCCCAATCGCCCGCCTTCTGCAACTGCTTGCCTGCCTCGAAGAGCGAGTAGTTCAGCACTTCATCGGTGGTCGAGCGCTTGTAGCTCTCCGTGTAGGCGACTGCCGCTTCGGCGTGCAATTTCAGCGCAGCCTTGGCGTCGCCCATCAGCGCATAGACCTCCGGTTGCAGGAGCTCCTTCGGGTCCGAGCCGAAGTTCGCCAGCCACGTTTCGCATTCCTTGATGCACTGTTCGTTTTCGTGCGCGGCGAAATTGCACACGCCCAGCCGGTATCGCGCATCGGAGCCGTAGCTCGATTTCTCGCCCCACTTCGCGAGGTAGGCGTTCAGGCGTTCGATTGCGCCGTCCGTGTCGCCGGGCTTGTCCGTGTCCTTTTGGTAATGGCCCGAGAACAAATGCGTGAGCGCGAGCTGATACTCCGCATCCTCCATGAACGCGCCCTTTCCGTTTGCCACGCTGCTGTAGAGGTCGATGAACGTCTGCAAATCCTTCTGCGCTTCGGGGAACTTGTTCTGCAAAAACTTCGTGTTCCCGATTTGAAAACGCACCTCCGCCTCGTAGGCGCTGCGGGCCTTTTCATCCAGGCCCTTGATGATCTCCAGCGCAGCGGTGAAGTACTTCTCCGCCATAAACCAGTCCTTCTTCCGCATCGCGGCGGCGGCGCGGATGTAGGCCACGTCGCCCGTGTGCTTGCCGTTCGGGAACTCCGCGAGGTACTCGTCGGCGAACTTGTAAGTCCGCTCCGCGAGCCCCAGTTCACCGTAGTGCGAGAGGCGGCTGAAGATGACCAACTCGCGCACCGGCGACTTCGGGAACTCCTCCAGGATCTGGTTGAACACCACGATCGCCTCCCACTTTTTGTTCATGTCCGAATGGCACCGCGCCATTCGGAAATACAGCGCAGGCATGTAGTCGCCCGCCTTCTCAAACTGCGCCAGAATCCGCTCCGCCTCCGCGATGCGCGGCTTCACGATCTCGTCGTTCATCCGGATCGCCTCCGCCAGCTTCTGCGGATCCTTGCCGGCTGCTTTCATGAACTGCTCGATGCGCAGCTTCATCGCCGCGATGCGGTCGCGCTGCATCCCCGCCACCTCGTCGCGTGGACGCACCGTCCAGTAAGCTTCCAGCGCCTTTTTGTAAGCGTGGACGTCCAGCAACTCGTCGCCGAGTTTGATCGCCAGCGAATTCAGCACGATGAAGTTCTCCACCAGATGCGTCTTCGTTTGCAGCGTCTTCAAAAGCGCGATCGCCTTGTCCGCAAACACCGTCGTGTCCGCAGCCGTCGGGTCGTGCTTCAAGGCATACAGCGACATCAGCCGCACCGCACCCTCCGCCGAGGTGGACGTATTAAACTCCGGATACACCAGCCGCTCCAGCACGCCGATTTCCTCCTCCGGCTTCTTGAGCTGGAAATAACAATGCGCCTGCCCCGTCAGCGCGTGCTCGCGGAATATCGTCCGCGCCGGATTCGAAGCGGGCAGGGGATTCGCCCACTGCTCGATCTGCACCCACCACTCGATCGCCTTCTCCCACTGCTTCATCTGCATGTACGACTGCGCAATCGCCAGCTTTACCTCGATCATCTTCTCATGCGCAGGCCACCGCCGCAGGAACTCATTCCAGTACGCGATCGCCTTGTTCAGATTCTCCTCCTTGCCCTGCCGGTAATAACATTCGCCCATCGCCAGCACCACATACGCGCTCGGCGGCTGCTGCTTCTCATCCTCGCGGAGCTGATTCCAGTATTCCTCCAGCTTCGCCACCGCCTCCGCAAACTTCCCGCCCTCGAAATACTGCATGCCCAGATTGCGGATCTTCGCGAGCTGCACCGCGCGCGAATCCTGTTGATTCGCAGCCGGCGCGACCTGCGCCTCCAGTGGCGAAGGAAGGGCGATCACCAGCCCGAGGCTGATGGCGGATAGCGGGTAAAAACAGAGGGCTTTCAGTCGGCGTTTCATGAATTCCGGATTGGTCCCCGAACGTTGCGATCCCCCCGCACAAAGTCGAGCCCGCTTTTCGCGTTTTGGGGCTTTGCCGGCGGTTGTGTTGCCGCACCGGAGGCCGGCTTACCGGCGGAGGTGGTTTGGACGCGGTGGGGGGCTCAGGCGGATTCTCCAAGATCGCTCTCTTCAGGAAAGTGCGTCGCGTATTTCACGAGCGCGGCCGTGGAGGCGATTCCGCGAACTGCAATCCGTCCTATCCACGAGGTCATCGTGATGGCTGACGTCCGGTGTGGCTTTGATGTGAACCTACTTCGGCGGGATGGTGACGGATTTGAGGCTCTTGCGGAGCGCGGCTTCGTATTTTGGGAAGTCTTCCTTGGTGGAGTTGAAATTGAATACGAGCATCTTCCCTTCGTGTCCGGTGAGAAGGAGCATGTTGTAGATGTTGGTATCGATGGCGTTTGAGGTCATCTCCATCAAAAGCCATTTCTGCCCGGAGTGTTCGATGATCTCGTTTTTCTTCCACTGGATGCCGGGAATCATTCGCTCGAAGAGCTGGGTGAAGGTTTTCTGCACTTCCGGCAGTGCTTCCTGCGGGATGGCGTGCGGTTTGAGATCGTAGGCGACGGTGGTCGTGCCGGAGGGTGTGCCGACCGCGTACGCCGGGGCCTGATTCGATGGCCACTTGGTCGCGATCATCTCCTTGCTCAACGGCTTGAATCCCTCGGGGGCTTCAAAGGTCACTTGCGAGCTGCCGACTTTGACTGGCTCGGCAAGCAATGTGAGCCGAAGCGCGAGCAGCGCGGCGAAGAGTGCGGTGTGTTTCATGGTGTTCTGGTTGCTTTTCCTGCGGGCGGAGACTGTGGAGGGGGCCGGGAAATGGCAAGCGCAAGCCGTGGCGATGGCCGCAGCCGCGCGCGTCATTGCTTGATGGATTTCACGAGGTGGATGTCGCGCCCCAGCACAAAGACACGATACTGCGGCACGCCGAGAATTCGCGCAGGGATGTCGTTCCTCACCGGCTTGGCGCCGCACTCGACGACGCGTTGTTCAAACTCCCTGGCCTCAGCGTCTGTCGCGAAGACGCCGACGAGATGCCAGTGACGCTGGGTTCGCATGAGTTCGAGGAAGTAGGTGCAGGCCTCGGGCTGGGATTCGGTGGTGAAGATGGGGTCCGAATCGCAACCGCGCTCCGAGTAAAAGATGCTCCACACTTTCCCATCGTGCATGAGGCAGTAGGCATCCGAGCCGCGGGACTCGATGGCGTAGTTCGAGGGCGAGCAGCCTTCCTCCTCCAGCTTTTGTCGCAGTTCTGCAATCGTCATAGGTTTCGCGTGCGCTGCGGTCTGCGGTTACCGGAGGGGCGGTGCGAAGTCCAGCGGCCTCGCTCTCTGGATGTGCCCGCATTCTCAGGAAATCCACCCGCCAAACGGGCCGAACTGAAAACTTCCGAATCCGTAGAACACGATGATGCTGAGTCCACCTCTGCCGTGGAGCGGGCCGATTGCATATTCCGAGTCAGCGATGAGAAGTCCGGGCAGCACGGGGAAACACCAGTTCACTTTGGCGTGATAACCTTTATCGAATGTCGTGCGCTCCAACGGCATTGGGATTCGGTGGCTTTTTGAAAAAGCCGCCAGTTCGACGTGATGAGCCCGTGCCTGTTCGTGCAACTGCCTCGTGTGCTCCGACAAATTGCGCTGGTGCGAAATCCAACCGCCCACCCACGTGAACGCGTAGAGCGCCGCAAGCCCCAGCCAGAATCGCCGGGAGCGTCGCAAAAGAACTGCCTGCCAGCCCCGCGAGGACGCTGCGACATTGCCCGGTGCGTTTGCGGACGGTGGATTCAATGGAGAAGGACGGCGCGTAGGTTGCATCGGCCTCGCTTTGTGAGCTTGGGTTGGGGGCCGTGGAAGAATTATTTTCCCGGATGGGATCTTCGCATGAATGTTTCCTCATCGGTTTACGCAATGAGCGGAGAAGGACTATCTGCGCAGGCCTCCCGATTTTCCATGCATCCATGCGATGAATCGGCAGTATTGCCGAGGGTTGCGTGATGACCCGCCGTGAGGCGGTTTCCCCGCGGCGAGCGTTGACCTTGGGGGATGAATGTGGTTTGTGTGCGCGCTTTAAATCCAACCGCTATTTATACCATGCGTAAGAAAATCATCGCCGCTAACTGGAAAATGAACATGACGATCGGGGAGACCGAGGCGTTTTTCGGGACGTTTCTGCGGGAGCTCGGGGATGAGCGGAAGGTGGAGGTGGTGATTGTGCCGCCGTTTCTGGCGATCGCGAAGGCGAGCGAGCTGCTCCGCTCGGCGCAGGGGGTGAAGCTGGGCGCGCAAAACATGCACTGGGAGAAGCCGGGCGCTTTCACCGGCGAGGTGTGTGCGGCGATGCTGCGCGATGTGTTTTGTAATTATGTGGTGCTGGGGCACAGCGAGCGCCGGACGTATTTCGGGGAGACGGATGCGATTGTGAACAAGAAGGTGCTGGCGGCGCATGCAAACACGCTGCGGCCGATTTTGTGCATCGGGGAGACGCTGGCGGAGCGCGATGGCGGGCTGGTGGAGAAGGTGCTGGATACGCAAATCCGCGGATCGATGGCGGGGCTGACGGCGGAGCAGGTGGAGGAGACGGTGATCGCGTATGAGCCGGTGTGGGCAATCGGGACGGGCCGGACGGCGACGCCGCAGCAGGCGCAGGACGCGCACGCTTTCATCCGGAAGACGGTGGCGGAGATTTGGGGGCAGGCGGCTGCGGACAAGGTGCGCATTCAGTACGGCGGAAGCGTGAAGCCGGCGAATACGGCGGAGCTGATGAGCCAGCCGGACATCGACGGCGCGCTCGTAGGCGGCGCGAGCCTGGACCCACGCGGGTTTGCGGAGATCGTGCACAATACGGCGCGGGTGCTGGGCTAAACAGCCCGCCGGGCATGCAATTTTGGTCTCGCGCAGAGGCGCTGAGGCGCGGAGGGAACTGGATGCAGGGAAATGACTCTGTGTCTTTGCGGCTTTGCGCGAAGGAGCGTTTCGAAAGGCTTTCAATGAGGCGGCATTTTCCGCCGCGAAAAGATGGCGGCGGGGAGATGAATATTCTGTCTTAATTGGGCCCGGGTTGTGGTATTATCTTACCGAAGCGAGGCCCGATTTCGCCGCTCTGCGGAGAGGCGGGGTCTTGTGAATTACTGTTATGACCAAATCCCGTATTTCCATTCTGAGTGTGTCGATTTTAAGCGCAGTGCCCGCGTGGGCTGCGGTGAGCGCGGAGCCAACGAAGGAGCAGGCGGCGTTTTTTGAATCGAAGATCCGTCCGGTGCTGGCGGAGCATTGCTATCAGTGCCACAGCGTGGAGCAGGGGAAATCGAAGGGCGATCTGACGCTGGATACGCGCGCAGGCTGGCAGAAGGGCGGGGAGAGCGGCCCGGCGATTGTGCCGGGAGAGCCGGAGAAGTCGCCGCTTTACAAGGGGCTGCTGCATACGGACGAGGATTTGAAGATGCCGCCAATCAGCAAGGGCGGAAAGCTGGCGGATGCGCAGATCGCGGACATCGCGGCGTGGATCAAAATGGGCGCGCCGGACCCGCGGACGGAGGAGGTGAAGAAGGCCACGAAGATGACGGGGCTGACGGACAAGGCGAAGGCGCATTGGGCGTTCCAGCCGGTGAAGGTGCCGCCGTTTCCGCAGCCGAAGAATCCGCAGTGGGCGAAGACGCCGGTGGATACGTTCATTTTGCAAAAGCTGCAGGAGAACGGGATGACGCCGTCGCCCGACGCCGACCGCGAGACGCTGTTGCGGCGGGTGACTTATGACCTCACGGGCCTCCCGCCGACCTTCGCGGAGATCGAGGCCTTTCTCGCGGACACTGCGCCGAACGCATACGAGAAGGTGGTGAACCGGCTGCTGACTTCGCCGGCTTACGGCGAGCGCTGGGGCCGCCACTGGCTGGATACGGCGCGCTACAGCGACACGATCGGCGGCGACCGGAATGCGGCGCGGACAACGGAATACCGCTACCCCGATGCGTGGACGTATCGCGATTACGTGATCCGGGCTTTCAACGAGGACAAGCCATACGACGTGTTCATCAAAGAGCAGCTCGCAGCGGACATGCTGCCGGACATCAAGGAAAACGACCCGCGGCTCGCGGCGCTCGGCTTTCTCACAGTGGGCGAGCGGTTCCGCAATGTGAACGATATCATCAACGATCGCATCGACACGCTTTCCAAGGGCTTCCTCGGGCTGACGGTTTCGTGCGCGCGGTGCCACGACCACATGTTCGACCCGGTGTCGATGCGCGACTACTACGCGCTGCATGGTGTTTTCAACAGCACCACCGAGCCGGACAACAAGCCGTCGCTCAACGCCCGCGCCACGGCGGAGCAGCGGAAGGATTTCGAGACGAAGTTGCTCGCCGGAACGACGGAGTTGCGCAACCGCTACTACGACGCGGTGGGGCATTACTTGAAAGACTTCGCGCGCGTCCCCGAGGCATACATCAAGGCCGCGATGCTAAGCTCGAACCGCTCCAGTGAGGAGGCGATCAAGTCGCGGAACGCACTGATTCGCGACAACAAGCTGGACGAGCAGTTTGTGCAGTACTTCAACCGCGGGCTGTTCCGGAATCCGTCGGTCTGGGGACCGCTGATGCAGGCAAAGAACGGCGGTTATCGCTCGAAGAAGTTCGCGGTGGCGAACAACCCGAAGGCGATGGAGAAGATCGCGGAGAAGGCTGGCGAGAAGGCCGGCGAAAAGGGAGTGATGGTGGCGAAGCAAATCGCCGAACGCGCGAAGGGCGGGGTGAATCCGATTATCGAGGCGGCGTTTGAAGCGAATCCGCCGAAGGATTTAGACGCGGCGATCAAGATTTACGCCGATGTATTCACCGGGATGAAGGACAAGATGCTCGGGTTCGTTCCGGCGATGAAAGTCGCACAGAGCCAGGAAGTGCCGGGCTACGATGCGGCGACCATCGAACTGCTGCGCGGGCCTTTTGAAGTCGCACCGGCGCCGCTCGCAACGAAGGACTGGGTGGAACTCGCGGTCACGGGATGGCCAAACCAGCTTCTTGGGCGTGCGCGCCTGAACTTTGGTGAAATCAACATGCTGGAGACGTCGCACCCCGGCGCGCCGGCCCACGCGATGGTCGTGGCGGACAAATCGAAGGCGCAGAATTCCCCGATTTTCATTCGCGGTCAGCAGACTGTGAAAGGTGATATCGTCCAGCGTGGATTCCTCGAAATCCTGAGCCCGGACCACAAGGCCGTCCCGTTTACGAAAGGCAGTGGACGTCTGGAACTCGCCGAAGCAATCGCGAGCAAGAGCAATCCGCTGACCGCGCGCGTGCTCGTGAACCGGGTGTGGATGCACCATTTTGGCGAGGGATTCATCCGGACGCCGGATGACCTCGGCGTGATGAGCGAGAAGCCGACGCATCCGGAGTTGCTGGAGTATCTGGCGAATTACGTGATGGAGAAAAACTGGAGCATGAAGGCGCTCCACAAGCTGATCGTGATGAGCCGTGTGTATCAGGTGTCGAGTCACACGCGTCCGGATTTCGCCGTGAAAGATCCCGAGAACCGGTTGCTCTGGCGCGCAAATGTGCGGCGGCTCGATTTCGAATCAACGCGCGACTCGCTGCTTGTTTTCAGCGGTCAACTCGATCGCACACTCGGCGGCAAGCCGGTGAACCTGACCGACGAGCCGTATAGCTTCCGTCGCTCGGTTTACGGTTACGTGGACCGTGGGAATCTGCCGGACTTGATGGCGCATTTCGATTTCAGCGACCCCGACATGGCGAACTCGAAGCGGACGACGACCGTGGTGCCGCAGCAGGCGCTCTTTTTGATGAACAGCCCGATGGTTGTGGACATCTCCCGCAAGATTCTCGCGCGTCCGGAAATCCAGAATGCCGGCGCGGACGTGAGCAAGATCATGGCGATCTACCGCGTCATCTTCCAACGCACGGCGACGCCGGCGGAAGTGCAGATGAGCATGGCTTTCATTCAAAAGGAGGCCGCGCAGCAAACGCAGGTGGACGAGGGGATGAAAGGAAAGCTCGTCGTCGCGGCAAAGCGCGCCGAGCAAAAGAACCAGCGGAAGGTCGCCGGGAACGACGCGAAGTTTGGCGCGATCAAGAATGAAGGCTCGACGGTTGAGCGGAAGCCTCTTTCGCCTTGGGAAACCTACGTGCAGGCGCTTCTGTTTGCGAACGAGGCTGCGTATTTGAACTAGCACCCGCGGACCGGGGGCGGCATCATTTCACCGTGCCTTCCGCCACATCGCCGCTGCTTCTCGATAAGGTCCCGTTTTGGGTCATTTTTGGCGGCACATTCGGTCTGGTCGTCGTTTTCGGCGGGATTTATGCGGCGCTGGATATTTATGCGCCGCATCACGGTCTCGCGCCGCTTCCTGGTGAGGCACCGTTGCGTTGGTGGGATTATTTTTACTTCTCACTCGTGACTCAGGCGACGGTCGGTTACGGCGACATCCGGCCGCTTGGTCTGTCGCGGCTCGCGGCTTCGATTCACGCGCTGCTCGGCTTGATCGCGACCGGGTTCATGGTGGCGAAGTTCACGACGACTGCAATTTCGCGTTACCGCGTTTTGCAGAAGGAGGCGTGCGATTACTGGGTGGATGTCGTTCGTCATCGCGACGGGCGCATTGAAGTCGGACTGCTGATCCTCGAATGGCGCGGCGGTTCGCTGGACCTGAGCGGTCGGAATTTTGATCCACGCGGCATTCTCGTCGATTCCTTCCATGCATCACTGACAGATGATGACTGGCCGCGCAGCCTGACATTTCGGTACACGAGCGATGAGGCGGCGGCGGATTATGTGGAGGGCTATGTGACGATCTTTTTCCACGCGAGCCGCGGCGGGTTGCCGTCTGCATTTTCCGCCACTGTGCGTGATCACATCAAACCGAATACGAAGCCGGTCATTCGCGGCTGGCGCGTTCTTCCGGAGGAACGCGAGCACGCGCTGCGATTGAACGAGCATCCGCAGGATGCGCCGGCAGTGGACTATTTTTTGCAGAAGTATCTGCCGCGGATGCCGGATCAGAATTCGCCCGGTGGAGGAGTTTCGTGAACCCGCTTTTTGACGCGCACAACCATCTGCACAATCCGCGGCTGGATGGTATTCGCGAATCGGCTGTCGCATCGCTCGCTTCGCAGGGTCTGCGAGCGGCGGTGGTGAATGGCACGAGCGAATCCGACTGGCCATTGGTCGAGGCTCTGTCAAAGCGGGTGCCGTGGGTGATTCCATCATTCGGTCTGCATCCGTGGAAGGTTCCGGCGCGCTCTGCGGCCTGGAGGGAAACGCTGCTCGGCTTCCTCGAAAACGTGTCCGGTGCGGTAGTCGGCGAAATTGGCTTGGATCGATGGATCGAAGGACACGACATCGCGGCGCAAACGGAGTGCTTTGAATGGCAACTCACGCTTGCGACGGAACGGAACCTTCCGGTGAGCATCCATTGCATCCAAGCGTGGGGCGCTTTGTGGGATTCGTTGAAACGGTGCCCGCTTCCGGCGCGCGGATTTTTGATCCACGCATACGGTGGTTCGGCGGAGATGCTCCCCGGGTTTGTGCGGCTCGGCGCGTATTTCTCGTTCTCACCGTACTTTCTTCACCCGCGGAAGGCGGCGCAGCGCGAGGCCTTCGCCGCGATGCCGAAGGAGCGTATCCTCGTGGAGACCGACGCGCCGGACCTTGCTCCGCCGACTGAACGGAATCCGAACCCACTTCCGGGCGGACTGAATCATCCCGCGAACATTGTTCTTTCATACGAGGGGCTTGCGGATGTGCGCGGCATCCCGCTGGACGAACTCGCCGCGCAGGTGGCGGAAAACTTTCGCCGCTGGACGGCTACTTCGTTCCCCAGCGCGTGCGAATAAAGCGCTCCCACGGCCCGAATAGGATTTTGTCGGCGAGCATTCCGACAACCATGATTACGACCATCACGCCGACCACCTGTGCCATGTTGCGGTCGTTGCGACCTGCATTAAGAAGATAGCCAAGTCCGTTGCGCCCGGTGGCCGTCACGTAAATCTCCGCAGCCATCAGTGAGCGCCACGCGAAGGCCCAGCCTTGCTTTACGCCGCCGATGATAACCGGGAGCGCCGCTGGAACAATGACACGGAACCACAGGTGTGCGCCGGAACTTCCCATGGTCCGTGCTGCACGACAGAGCAGAGGCGGGACGTTTCGCACGCCTGTGTTTGTTGCGAGAGAAACGCTCCAAAGAGTGCCCATGACGACCACGAATAGCATGGCGCTCTCGACGTGCGGTTCGAACCAGAGCATTGCAAGCGGGACCCAGCAGACGCTGGGCAGTGTCTGGAATCCGAGGCCGATGACGCCGACCGTATCGTTCAGTGCTTGAAAGCGCGCCGTCAGTAATCCGAGCGGAAGCCCTACGAGCACTCCGGCCATGTAGCCCAGCAGGAGGCGTTGTGTGGTGACGAGCAATGCGGGTTCGAGCGATCCATTGCGCCACGAGTCGACGAGGTAATTCCAGACATCGAGTGGTGCCGGGCGTCCCCAGTTGCCGCTGACGACCATCCAGTGCCATCCGGCGAATAGCAGGGCGAAAATGAAAAGTGCGGAGAGGAGCCGTTTCATTTCAGATCACAAAGGCGTCCGGCGCGCTCTCATTTCCGGCGGACTTGAGTCGATCCATGATCTCGCTGGCATACTCCGCGAGTGCGGGGTTGTTGATGTCGCGAGGGCGGGGGAGGGCAATGGTGAATTCTCCGCAGAGTCGCCCGGGGTGCGGCGAGAAAATGAACACGCGATTTCCGAGGCAGGCGGCTTCGCGAACGTTGTGCGTAACGAAGACGACGGTCTTCCGGTGTTCCGCGCAGATGCGCTGGAGGTCGCCGTAGAGTTGTTCGCGCGTCATGGCGTCGAGCGCAGCGAAAGGTTCGTCCATCAGCAGCACGCGTGGATTCGGCGCAAGCGAGCGGGCAAGTGCCACACGCTGGCGCATGCCGCCGGAGAGTTCGTGGATGCTGGCCCGTGTGAACTTTCCGAGGCCGACGAGATTGAGAAAATAAAGAGCACGCTCCCGCCTTTCCGCCCCGGTCATATCCGGCGCGAGTTTCAGCGAAAACATCACGTTGCCGAGGACATCGAGCCACGGAAAAAGCGCGGGCTCCTGAAACATCATCATGCGTTCTGCTCCGGGAGCGGTGACCATTTTTCCACCCGCGTGCACGGCACCGGTATCGGGCATTTCGAGTCCCGCAATCATGTTGAGCAGGGTGCTCTTCCCACATCCGCTGGGACCGACGAAGCAAACAAATTCACCTTCGCGCACCGTGAGAGAGACGTCGTCGAGCGCATGTGTGCGGCCGCGCGGTGATTCAAACCATTTCGATACGCGATCGATCATCAGCCGCAACGGCGGTGATGTTCGAAGGTCATTGATGCCGGAGATCGCGGATTCCATTCAAAACGGGCCGCGAACCATCGCCAGAACGCGTCGCGAGGCAAGAATTTGCTGCGACGTCCGCCGTGGCGATTTACTGCCGGACGTCGTCGCCGGTCCACATTTTGCGATCCGGGCCGGCGCTGCGAATCTCCATTTTCTTCCCGCTGACCTGGTGGAAAAAATAGGGCGTTCCCCACAAATCGCAAAGCTCGCCGGCATTGTTCACGCGACTGTTGTCCGGGAGCTTGAGCTTCAACTGCTTGAGATTGTCTCCAAGCAGCGCCTTCGTGATTTCTGCATTGTCGCCGACAGGATTCTCGCCGTGAACCGCACGGAAATCGCGGATGACCAAATCGATGTCGTCGATCGCCTGCCGCACATTCGCGAGAGTTGCCGGCGGAATGGGAGGCTCGGGAGGTGGCGGTGGTTCGTCCGCATCACGGATGGGTTGGGGTTTGGCGGCAGGAACGAAATCGGGACTTACTGGTGAAACGGTGTCGGCCACGGGTCCATCCGTTACAAGAGGGACGGGAACGCCGGCGCCGGATGGTTTCGGCGATTCGGGCTGCGTTTGTGTTGATCGATTCGGAAGCTTCTCCGGCTGGGGCAAGGTCGGTTTGCCGGATGGGATGCTTACGGCAACAACGAGAACTGCCACGACGACCGCAGCGCCGATCCAGAGCCCGGGATTCTGTTTTTCCATGAACTGTGGCTTCCGGTGCGCGGGCTATGACATGAAGCCGAGGTCCGGATTCGCAAAGCGCCCGAGGTTTGGGAACACTGTTGGCATGTCGGTCGGAGTGACGCCGAACCATTTTGCGAGCGTTGCGCTGTATTCGTCCACACTGGTTGTAGGAATCCAGGTTCCGCCGCTGCCGGTGTCGCTCGGTCCACCGAGTTGCAGAACGGGATAGCTTCCGTAGGTGCGCTGGCCGCGGACTGCGCCGCCGAAGACGAAGTGGTGTCCACCCCATGCGTGGTCGGTGCCCTGGCCGTTCGGGCTCATGCGGCGGCCGAAGTCGCTGGCCGTGAATCCCGTGACGCTCTGAGCCAGCGATGCGTCGGTAAGCGAGAGTTGTTCGATGGCGCGCTGGAAGGCGAACACGGCTTCGCTCAACTCGTTCAACAGATTTGCGTGCGAGCCGAAGAGCGGCGCGTTCGCTGTACCGATTGGGTTGGCGGTGTTGCCGACCTGATTGGTGTGCGTGTCGTAGCCGCCCACATTGACGAAGAAAATCTGGCGCTTCATGCCCAGCGCGACGCGAGCGGCGATAAGGCGGGCGACCATTTTGAGCTGATTGCCGAGGCTTGTCGTTGGAAACGCAGTTGTGAAGTAGTTGGTGGCCGCCGTCGGTGTGATTGCCGTGTTGAGCGTATCGCCAAGAACGATGGCGCGGTCCAGCACGTCGCCGAACGCGGTTTCCTGAATATTCGGTTGGGACAGCCGGGCGATGTTGAGCATCGCGGTCTTCCGGTTTCCAGTCACCCCGGAGAGCGTCACCGCGCCGCCGGTCGAAACATGATACTGCTTCAACTTCGCCACGTTCGCGGCGTCTTCTCCGGGTTGGAGCGTAATGTCAAAAGTGTTGGAGATTTCGAACGTATTTTGTCCTGCGATGCTGGTGCAAAGCGAGATGGCCTGTGACGTGCGCTGGCTCGCGGTCATGTCGAGGAACAGTTCGCGCGCTGCCCGACCGCCCCATCCCGTGGTGGCCGGTTGATCGGGCAGTGATGTCTGCCAGTGTGTGACCTGATCGCTGTGGCTGAAGAGTTGCGGCGGCTTGGCGACGAGGTTGTTTCGGTACTGGTCGCGGGTCATCGGGTAGAGGAGGGGGCCGGAGTTCATGATCACGCCGAGTTTTCCCTCGTGGAACAGCGTCCCGAGCTCCTGGCAGTTCGGATGCAAGCCGTAGGTGCGGCCATCGGAATTCAGCGAAGTGAGCGGGATGAGTGCACTCTCCGGAATTGCCATGGTCTGGCGCAGTGCGGCGTAGTTTCCGTATTCGGTGCCGGTGGGAACGACGAGGTTGTTGGCGTCATTGCCTCCCGACATGAAGACACACACGAGCGCCTTGTAGTCGCTGATTCCCGAACCTGCCTGCGCGAGCGCGGAGTTGATGAATCGGAAATCGCGGATCTGGTTGGTGACGGCGACGGTTCCGACCGCCGCGCATGCTGCCTGCCGGATGAAATCGCGGCGGGTGCTTAGCAGGAGCTGGCGGTCGTCTTGGACTGAGTTTTTCGGGCGCATGGTCGTGGAGTGTTGAGGTTTGTTCTTCAGGTCACTTCTGGATCGTGAATTGTGGCGACGTCACGATGAGATGAATCACGGAGCGCGCGCGGTCGCGGCGGTGGGTTAGTTGTGTCGTCGTCGCCGTGGCGTAGGACGTAGTCGCTCCGTTTGTGTAAGAGATGTTCGTATAAGTGTTTGGCGCGCTCACGGGGTTGGCGCGAAAGGTGACGTAGTTGTAGATTTCGTCTTCCATCGCTGTGGACATTTGCCCAGCCATCAGGAGTTTCGACATTTCGCGGATGAAATTGCGGAGGTTGTCGCCTGCACTGTTTGCAGGATCGTTGTCCGTCCATGGTGTAGCGGAGCCGGGTCGGATGTTCATCCATGGGGAAATATCCACCGCGATATCTGCCCCACCTGCATTGAAGCTGCTGATTCCGGTTGTGTAGCTTGGATTGAAGATGCCGTTGTACAGGTAGTTGGCCTGACCGATGGTGGTGGTGTCCGAAGTGAGCTGAAACTCCGGCGTGTAAAGGCCAGCGGCTGCAATCTCGCCCGGGTACTGGTAGTCCGGCAGGTAGAAGTTGAACACCGTGGGTGAGCCCATTGGCGTCATTCCGAGCGACGTGTCCGTGTTGCCGACTGTGAAATCACCGTAGCCGCCGGCGAGTGCGTAGCCCGCGGCGTGGCCTCCACGGTCGAGGACGGGAGTTTCTGCCGATGCGACCATTTGGTTGCTGAGCGTGCCGCCATTGACCAGTGCGCCGGTGCCATCGACCGGGTAGGCCGCGGTCACCGTGAAGCGATACTTATCGATCACGGATGCGACTTGGAGCAGGTCGTCCACGGGCGAGAAGTTGCTGGTATCGAGTTTAAAATCGAAATAGACATTAGCCCCGACCGTCAAGCCGTGCTCGGAATTGCAAGTAATTGTGCAGGTTCCCGTCGTTGCAGGAGCCGTCGGCTTTGGAAGCGAATAGCTGCCGGTCATTACGGAGATGTCACAGGCCGGGGTGCCGGTGGTTGCGAGCGCTTCATTGCCTGCCGGCAGATCCAATGTGATCACGGTCGCGCTCGTTACGGTTATCGGGTAGAGGCCGCTGAATGTCGTCAATGCGCCATCGCGGAAACGGACGTATGCCCTCGTTCCGGTCGCCAGACCGTGGTTGGCGCCGCTGGTCACAGTGACTGTGAGCCCACCTGCGGTCTTTGCATAAGTACCGCGATGCGCATCCTTGGCACGTACGGCGAAGCTTGTGGCGGTTTGCGTGAATGTGCCGCCCAGTGTAGAGGTTGTGTAGGTTCCGGAAAGAGCCAGTGGCGTGGTGCCGGCCGGTGTGGAGTCACCGAAGGTCAGCGCGAATGTTTGTCCGCTAGTGATTCCATGGGGAGCCGTCGTGTTGATGGTAATTCCGCCGCCGTCCTGCTGCCATGTTCCGTTCAGGCTGAATTGCGGCGGGAAGGCGCGCGCGATGTTGGTCACGCGGATGATTGGTTCACGCTGCTTGCCGTAGCCGATGGCCTGACGCGCGGTCACCGAGCGGGCCTCGTAGTCGAGCAGGATGGCCTTTACCACAGCCTTCATATCGCCGCGGACACCGCTTCCGTTGTCGTTGAACTTCGAGACGACGCGGTAAACGTATCCCGGGCTCGGCGTGCTGGTGACAAGGCGCTGGATGAGCTGCCGGCAGATGAACGGACCGACGTTCGGGTGGTTGAAGATTTTGTCGTGCGAATACAGGAGTTCCTGCGCAGGGAGGGCGCGGTAGGCGGCGTCGTTGTATTGCGTGCTGCTGTGGGTTGCATACGGATCGAGCGGCAATCCGCCGACCGTCGGGAGTCCGGGGATTACGACGTTATTCAGGAGTCGTTTCTGTCCCGTGAAGTGCCGCACCGGGACTTCGCGCATCGGTTCCAGATAATTCGTGGAGGCACCAAAAGATGTGCGCACTCCGCCGGGATTCGTCGTATCGGCATACCACCAATCCCATCCGGTAAAGACATGCGCGAAACCGATAATCGCGTCCTGATCATAGGTCGGAATCGGGAGTCCTTTCGAATCGAGGATGAGCGTGCCGTCGGGATGCAGGCGATTCAGGCCGAGACTGAAGAGCTGCTTGATTTCGCGCGCGTAGTTCTCGTTCGGAATCTGGCCGGTGGTGATGTTCGGCTTGTCGTTACGCACCATGTCGAGGTAGCGGCCCATCGCAGGGTGGAGCGTGACCGAGAGGAGGATGTCGCGGAAGTTGCCAAATGCACCGGCGTTCAGCGTGGAACTGCCACCGTAGCCCGTGATTCCGGTGAGGACTTTCGGAACGGGATTCACGACAGGGTTCACCTGATTGTTCGGGTCCGCCGGGTCGAGGTGTCCCGCAAGCAGCATGTCGTAATAATCACTGACGGCATGGGCATTGTCATCCAGCGGGCTGCCGTCGGCAGTGGAGGTCACGAGAATTTCACTGAGTGCAAATGTGAAACGCTGACGGAGTTGATCCTCTGCGGTTACCGCGTTTTTCCACCAGGAATTGGTCATCAGGCTGCTGCCGTATGTGGGGCCTTCGGTATCCGTGCGGGCGCGGTTCTCAAAGACGAATGGATAGGCGAGCGTGATTGGTTTTGCGAATTGCGCGTCGATCCAGCCCTCGTATCCCAGCGCCTGCACCTCGGCGATATTGGCCGGGCTTGCTCCGAATGTGGCCTGCGAGAGGAACCGCGAGGCTGCTGCGTAGTCGGTGTGATCGTCGGGGAATGAAGGCGGCGCTGGCGGTGCGGTGAAGGTCTGGGAACCGGCAGCAAGACGGAAGTTTCCGCGGATTTCGCCGTTTGGATAATTCGCCGTGTGGATGTTGATGTAGCAGTCGCCGTTTTCGATCAGCTTCACCACGTCGGCGGCATCGCTGTCGTTGTCGCCGTCCTTGTCGGTGATACCCGCGACGCTCGTGATATTCCACGTGTAGCTGCCATCCGGTCCGGGCGAGAAGTCGTCGATGTCATACACGATCTGTCCGCCGTCGGCCGAACTGTGAAGGTGCTTCGCAGTCACACCGGTTGTAAGGTTTCCGTAGGTGAAGAAGAGCTTCGCGGTTGTTTTATCCGCGCTCATGAGCAGCGTCGCGGAGCCGAAGCCACCGGTGACTGCGCCGCCCTGCGAGCCCATGGCGGTCGTGTAAAGCGTGCTGCTTCCGCTCAGCGGGGTGGCGGGAATGTATTGCGTGAGCACATAACCGGGAACGACTTCGCTCGGCGCAGTTGTGGGTTGTCCTGGTTTCGCCCATCCGATGGCGAGATTGTCGCTTCCGCTGTCCTCTTTATGCAGCACTTCGAAGTAGTACCGGCGCCCCGCGTACATCTGCAGCATTTCTGTCTTGGCTGCTGTGCTCCAATCTGGCGCGACGCTCGATGGCGCGGTGAGTTCTGCGCGGAGCCATGCGTTGACGGGTTCTTCGTCGTCCGAAATGTAAAGCCGCGCGGCGTCATCTCCTGAGAGCCAGAATGTGTAGGTGCCGGTGGCTGCGGCGGTGATGTATCCCCGGATGCGCGCGCCATAGCTGTCGGCGACATTCGACGGCGCTTGCAGCGAGGTGAGCAGCGAAGTCGAGGTCGGGCCATTACCGGTGGGAATTGAGGCTACACTGCTTCCGGTGACGCCGTCCCATTGTTCGCGGGTGACGCCGCCCGATGTCTGCAGCACCGTGATTTTCAAAATCGCGGAGCCACTCCCATTTGGATTCGATGCGGTGAGCACGACGTTCCATTCGCCAGCCTGCGTGGGCGAACCCGAAATCAGGCCGAGTGCGCTGACAGTGAGTCCCGGTGGCAGATTTGCCGCGCCAAATCCCGTCGGGCTCGAACTGGCGGTGATCTGGTAATTCACCGGTGTGCCGCCGACGAACGTATACATCTCCAGCGGGCTCGTAATCTGCGGCGCGACAGTCGGGAACATGCGCGATGCGGGAATGACCTGGAGTGCCTGATTAGCCGATGACCAGCGAAGATGGCACTCCGCTGTGTTTGTTGTTTCAAAATGCTCGAGCACGATCGGCACACGGACCCCGGCAATAAGGGGAATAGTGCCTGTGCTCGTGCCGCTTGGGTTGCCGTCCGTCGCTCCGTTATTCGGCCATTTATTTACGAGCAGTTGTCCGTTTACCCAAAGGCGGGTTGCGCGATTGTGCTCCACGGAGAATGTGTAAATCTGAGAAAACTCGGGCAGTACCTCGCCAGTCCACCTGCATGCGAAATAATCCACGTTCACTCCAACGGCCGGCGACCCTTCGCCCTGAACCGTCGCACTTCCTGTCGCTGTCGGCCAGTCGTAATCAATGGTCGCGTCTACGCGGCTGACGGCCGGTGTCGTGAAGAGCGGGGCGACGCCCGCAGTTCCGCCATCGGGATTCAAATTTGTCGCTTCGTTGTAGAATCGAGCGAAAAGCCCGGTTCCGTTCGCCGAGGTCTCGTCGGTGATGATGATGGCTGCGGTTTTCGGTTCGCCGAGGGTGTAGGTCGGGCTCGCAGAGAGCGTTACGATTACCGCCTCGGGCGATTCCACCGCTGCGTCCTGGGTCGGGGTTACGATGATCGTCGCGCTCGTCGCTGCCATGGGCAGAACCACGGAGCCTGTCAGCGCTGTGTAATCACTTCCGGCGGTCGCTCCGCCGCCCACTGTGTAATTGACCGTGATGGGCTTGATGCCGCCCGTGCGGACGACGGAAATGACGCCCGGGTTCAGCGAGTTCTCGGCGATTTCGTCGGCTGCAGCGCGGATGGTGACCACGCTCGGCGCGGTAAGCGCACCGGTGACAAATGCGAGGTCGGACTGTCCGCTGAGGCCGTGGCTGTATCCGCTCTCCGGATCGAGACCGAGCTGGATTTCCTCCCAATCATCCACGCCGTCGCCATCGCTGTCTTTTTCATAAACCGCAACGCGGTAAAATTTGACATTTCCGCCCGCGGGGAAGGACTGCTGAAGGTCGCCGCCCGAGCCATCGAGGAAGCCGGTCGCGTCGGACCAGTTCGAGGGGTTGGTGATGTCGGTGCTGCTTTGCACCTTGTAGCGTTTGCCGATGATCGACGGCCAGCTCACCTGAATGTTCCCGCCTGTCAGCGAAAGGTCGGTCACCTTGATGATGTCCGTCGGCGAAAACGGGTCGGTGCCCGCCTTGGCTTCGTCGGCGTTTGTTTTGCCGTCGCCATCCGCGTCCGCTGCTGCGGCAAGGGCGTCCGCGCTAAACTTCGTCCTCCACACATCGCCCACGCCGTCGTTATCGAGGTCGATGACTGCGCGAGCCGGCGTGACAAGTGTGCTCAGTGCGAGGATTGCGGCTGAAAGGAAGAATCGCGGTGTTTTCATGTGCGTGATTTCGGATGGGTCGGAGTGGGCGAAGAACGAGGCCGTGCCTCGGAGTTTGGCGATTTTAAGCAACAGTTTTTGAACCGTGCAACGAATGAATTTCCTTTCATGTGTAACGATTCTGCTGTCCGGCATAACGGAACCCGGAAGCGGGGCGGAGGAATGTTGCGAAGCTGTGGAGAATCGAAGCCGGAGCTCCGCTTCAATTCGTCACCGAAGCCGTGAAAGTTCCCCCAGCAGCACCGCCCTGCGGGATTCGTATTCTGCGCGCCGCGCCTTTAGTTTCGCGGCTTTTTCGTTGCCCGAGAAAATTCCGTAAATCGCAACGCCAATGAAGACGATTCCGAACAGCGGGAAAAATGACGGTGCGCCCATTGACGATGCCGCGACCGTCCAAGCAAGGCCGAAGCAAGCCACAAGGATGCCGGTAATCATCGAGCCGGTGCTCGGTTCGTATTTCACCCCATTCTTGCCCGCCATGAGGTACGTCTCGCGCTCGGCGGCCCATTCGCGGTCGAGCATTTCGATGTCATTCTGGATTCGAATGATGTCGAGATTGCCCGCGATTGCGTCCGTTTTCGCTGAAATCTGGTCGAGCTTTTCCGTGAACACCGCAGACGCCGTGCGCTGGATGGAAAGCTGACTGTTGCAGTGGGTGCACGTGACGTAACGCGCGCCTTCGGCTACTTCGAGTGGTGCGCCGCATTCATTGCAGCGGAGGGTGACGATATTCATCGCTGCTGCCTTTAGCCGCCTGTGCGTGCATTCGCAACACTCCGTCGCGGGCCGCCTTTTCCCGATGGGGGGAAATCTTCATTTCAAGCGTCATCGCGCTTGCACAATAGAAATGAACCGCTACCGTCCCGCCCCTTTTCTATGGCAAAAATCTACACTGACAAAGACGCCGACCTCGGCGTGTTCAAAGGCAAAACCTGCGCCGTGCTCGGCTTCGGCTCGCAGGGTCACGCTCACGCGCTCAACCTCAAGGAATCCGGCGTAAAGGTCATCATCGGCCTCTATCCCGGCTCGAAGTCCATCCAGGTCGCGAAGGACAAAGGCTTTGAAGTGTTTGATTCCGGCGAAGCAGTCAAAAAGGCCGACGTCATTTTCGTCGCGCTGCCCGACACGAAGCAGGCCGCAGCCTACAAGAAGGACATAGAGCCCAACCTCACGAAGGGCAAGACGCTGCTCTTCAGCCACGGCTTCTCCATCCATTTCAAAACCATCGTCCCGCCGAAGAATGTGAACGTCATCCTCGTCGCGCCGAAAGGACCCGGCCACATCGTGCGCCGCCAGTTCACCGAAGGCAAAGGCGTGCCTGCGCTCATCGCTGTCTATCAAGGCGGCGCGGCTGCGAAGAAAATCGCGCTCGCATGGGCGAAGGGTGTGGGTGGAACCCGCGCCGGCGTCATCGAGACCGATTTCAAGGAAGAGACCGAGTTGTTGACTTGTTCTGTGTTGAAAACAGTCATGCCTTTGACTTGCATCTCGTTCTCCGTGGAAGAAACTTTAGATTGTACAATATTCACACTCTCCCTCCTCTAC
>SXWH01000041.1 GCA_005791535.1 Verrucomicrobiaceae bacterium
GACTCCGAGAAACGGAGTCATCACTTCGCGCGGCTTTCGGAACTGGCCGTCGCCCGGTTGCCCGGCATTCGGGCGGAACACCGGCTCGCCTTCGCGGTTCGGTTGCGGCTGTCGAAACGGGCGCTCGGGGTTGTTTGGGAAAGGCGCGGGTTGAGGGGCAGGATTGTCCTGACAATGCGCCGCGACGCAAAGCGACGTGAGAATGATCGGAATGATGGTTTTCATGGTCTTATTGATACGTAACTGGAACGAGTACGAGCTCCTCGCGCGGTTTTTCCGTGGTAATTTCCGCACCCGTGGCATCGACCCATGAGCGGCGTTCGATGGAGGTCAGCCGGACGACGCGCGCAAGCCCGTGTTCGGCATCCACGGTGAGGCCTTCGTTGTTCATATTAAGCACTTCGGAGGTTTCCTGAACCACGAGCGGTCCGGTCGCGTTCGATGAGTTACCGTTCCGAACGGGTGCGGTCGTTCCGCCCGAAGTCGCGTGCGAAATTACGAGCGCTGCAACCGCTCCCGAAGCAGCCCATGCGAGCCGCGAGAAAATCCAGCGGGCCCATCCGCCGCCTTCCCGGCGCAATGAACCGGTGGCGGGGGCCGGCGCGTGTCCGGCAAGATCGCGCGCGATACGCTGCTCAAGCGTGGGCGAAGGTTCCACAGGGCGCAGCGAGAGAAGTTGGCTTTCGAGTTCTGAGTCTTTCATGGCGTCGATTGGTGAGTTTCGAATTCAGCCCGCAGTTTCGCGAGGCCGTAGCGGTAGCGGGCGGCAACCGTGTTCAGTGGAGCGCCGGTGGTTTCCGCGATTTGTTGGAAAGTAAGGTCGCCCCACAGTTTGAGTACGATGACTTCCCGTTGCTCCACGGGGAGTTCCTGAAGCTTTGCAGCGGCGAGGGGCGCAAGACCATCATCCTCCGGCTGGCTCTCGACAAACATCCGGCCTTCGAGCGGCATGCCGGAATCCGGGTGGTTTTCGCGAATCGCACGCCGTTCTTCGCGTCGGATCAAATCCAGCGCGGCCGTGCGAACCGCGGTGTACAGAAGGGGGAAATGCTCGCGGCTTGCTGACGGATTCTTTTTCCAAAACCGCACGAATGCGGTCTGCACGACGTCCTCCGCATCGGCCACACTTGAAGCCCATTGACGGGCGTAAAGCATAAGTTTTGGCGCCAGTTCGCGGTAGCAGTCCTGCCAGGCGGAATGTTCGGTTTGGTTCGGCATCGAAGGGGTGTCTGACAGCTAAGAACGCCGCGCTCGCGCAATTTTGTGTGAAGAAAAGAAGTATATTTCTACCGCCAGCCGGAATCGGCACACGGGTTGCTTTTCACAGGTGCGATTCCAACCCAAAATGCAAAAATACACCGACACAGCAGCAACAATCGACATCGCGGATAACTTCACGTTTGCCATGCCCACCATGGACAAACGCAAGGTGCTACTTCTCGAGGATGAGCCTCAGTTCCGGGAGGTTATAAAGGATTTCCTCTCCGGTCATGGCTTCGACGTTGTGGCCGTGCAAAACGGGGTCGAGGGGGTTCACGAGGTGCTCGCGAGCGACTTCGAGGTGATCCTCTGCGACATGATGATGCCCACGTTGCCTGGGGACATGTTTTTTCGCGCGGTTGAGAGAATGCGCCCTCATCTTTGCGACCGGTTCATTTTTATGACGGGGCATCGGAGCAATCCGAAGGTGAATGATTTCATCAAAACCGTGAACGGAACCATGCTTTCGAAGCCGTTCCATATCGAGGACCTCCTCGAAATGATCGCATTCGTGCAGGTCCGCATGGCTATCCACTGAGTCGGCTGGAAGATTAGTGCTCGCCCGGAGCGGCGTGGCGGACCATGGTTTTCCCATGCTGCGCTCTGTTCTACTGCTGACAAAGGGTATCATCCGCGACCAGAAAACGCGGAGGAATGTCATGTTTTACGTGATGCTCGCGGCGCTGGTGATGCTGTTTGCGGGTTGGGTGTTCATCCCGGATTCATGGGCGCGGCAGCATGTGTGGCTCTTCTTTTTCTACTGGCTAGTGTGCGCGTGGCTGACGCTCACCGGATTGCTCCTTGCTGCTTTTGACATCCTGCTCATCAGCGCGGCGTCGCGAATTCGCAAACGGAAGCTTGAGGAGGAATTGCTGCGGGCGACTGGTGAGGAGAAAGAGAAGCCATGATTCGCACGCGAAAGGAACTTGAGACGGCGGAGGCCGCACTGCTGGCACCGTATGCGCAGAAGTCCGGCGAGTCGCGTGGTCGCATCTACCGCGAGCGCCAGCACCCGACGCGAACCGAGTATCAGCGGGATCGGGCGCGGATTATTCACAGCCGTGCATTCCGCAGGCTAGAGTATAAAACGCAGGTCTTCCTCAACGGCACGGGCGATCACCTTCGCACGCGGCTCACGCACACGTTTGAAGTCGCGAACATCACGCGCATGATCGCGCGTTCGCTCGGGCTCAACGAGGACCTGGCCGAGGCGATTGCGCTGGCACACGATCTCGGGCACCCGCCGTTTGGGCATAGCGGAGAGGAAATGCTCGATTCGTTGATGAAGGAGCACGGTGGCTTCGATCACAACGATCAGAGTTTGCGGACTGTGGATGTGATCGAGACGCGCTACCCGAAGTTTCCCGGTCTCAATTTGAGTCATGAAGTCCGGGAGGGATTGCAGAAGCACGCGAAGTTTTATCAGGGAACCGATGACGGCGAACCGCATCCGCAGCCGTCGCTCGAGGCACAGCTCGCCAACCTCGCCGATGAGATTACCTATTACAGCCACGATTTGGACGACGGCCTCGATTTTCAGCTTCTGGAGCCGGAGCAGCTCGGCGAGCTCGTCGTTTGGAAGGAGAGCGAAAACGAGGTTCGCGAGCATTTTCCCCGGCTGAAGGGACGCGAGTTTCGCTCCTACGTTATCCGCTGCATCATCGACCGTCAGGCCTCGGACGTAATCCATACGAGTTCGGCATTGATCGAGGCGGCCAAGGTGGGAAGCGCCGACGCAGTTCGCAGACATTCGGCACCGCTGATTGCTTACAGCCGCCCGCTGCTGAAAGCCAATCAGAAGCTTCGCCGCTTTTTGTACAAGAACCTCTACTATCATCCGCGTGTCGCAGGTGCGAATCAGCGAGCGTGCGAGATGCTGCGCGATGTTTTTGAGGCGTATCTCAAGAACCCAAAGCTGCTTGGAAATGCGACTTCCCGCCGGGTGAAAACCGACGGGTTGCATCGAACGGTGTGCGATTACATCGCGGGCATGACGGACCGCTACCTGCTCGACGAGCATGCGCGGCTTTTCACTCCGCGCGTCTATGCGAATCTCGGCGGGCGCGAGTGATGCTCAGGCGTTGTTCGCCGTCTCGGCGTCGAGATGCGAGGCCACGAGTTTCAGACGCTCGAGAAGTCGCGGTTCTTCCAGAATCTCCTGACGTCTCATCGGATCCTGCACGAGCGAGTGCGCGACTGCGTCGGCGAGTTGGTCGTGGTCCTTCATTTTAAATAGAAACGACTCGATGTTTTCCGTCATGCCTTGCTCCCGGAAGCGCTCGCAGAGTGTGCGAATCTCGGCGACGATGGGCTCGGTTTGCTCGACAGGCGCGCGTTCCGGCGGAATCACGGTGAGCTTCGCGATTCGGAAGGGCTTCTTTTTGGTGAAGCCTTCGAACCGCACACGGGCCATTCCGTGCAGCATCAGGTGCGATGTGCCGTCCTGGGCGGTCACGCAGGCGCGGATCATCCCGAGTCCGGCGGTGTGGAAGAAATCGTCGTCCTTCACCGCGTCGTCGATACCCGGTTTCCGGAGCGCGACGCAGAATGCCCGGTCGTGCTCGAGCGCCCAGCGAAGCATTTCACGGTAGCGCTGTTCGAAGATGTAAAGCGGCATCAGCGCGTTGGGGAAGAGCAGCGTCGAAGGCAGCACCATGACCGGTGCTTCGGACGGTATTTCGGTTGGTTGTATGGTCATGGCTTGAGCTTTCAGTAACAAGGTGCGAATCCCACCGCGTGCCTGCAACTGAAGATTCGGATTCCTTTACGCTCGTGCCTGTCGCTTCGGGTGCAATGAGTCTGCGCTCATTGCTGCACGGAGAGACTTTTCACCCGGTTGTCGGGCCGATGGCCGAGGCCCGCGAACTTCACGTCGGCCAGTCGCGCCTGGTCGAGCGGGCGCGGGAGACCGGACGGCTTGTGGTTTGGGATGTGGGACTTGGAGCCGCGGCGAATGCAGTCGCGGTGCTGGAATCGCTCGCAGGCACGGAATGCAGGGTGGAATTGCACAGCTTCGATCACTCGCTGGCTCCGCTTGAGTTCGCGGTGCAAAACGCCGATGCACTCGGCTATCTCGTTCCCTGGCGGGATTCGGCGGCGGAGTTGGTCGCCGGCGGTCGCGTCGTCGCCGGCGGAGTGGAGTGGTTTTTCCATCCCGGCGACTTTCGTGCGCAGGTCGCCTCGCCGCCCGCGCCGGCTCCGCATGCAATATTGTACGATCCGTACTCGCCCGCGGCAAACCCCGGGATGTGGTCCCTGGAGCATTTCACGCGGCTTCGTGCCGTGCTCTCCGAACCGTGCACGCTCACCAGTTACAGCCGCTCCACGGCCGTACGTGTGACGCTTGCTCTGGCAGGATTTCATGTGGGACAGGGAACGGCTACCGGTGAAAAGGATCAGACCACCGTGGCTGCCACGGATCGGAAGCTTCTCGCCGCGCCGCTTGGCGTGGAGTGGCTTGGACGCGTCCGCCGCTCCACGCGCGCTACACCGCTCCGCGATAACGCGCAGCCCGGGCCGATTTCCGATGCCGATTTCACCGCGCTCGCCGCGCAGTTTCCGGGCTCTGGCGTGGCGCAGTAATCCGCTTGGCAGCGCGCTGCGAGCCGCTACGTTGCGCGCGATGAACGACCCACGCTTCGCGCTTCTCGCAAAAAACCTCGTGAAATTTTCCACCGAGCTGAAAGCCGGTGAATCCGCGCTGCTCGATATGTTCGATGTGCCGGATGAAATGACCGTCGCCCTGATCCGCGCCGTGCGTGACGTGGGTGCAAATCCCGTCGTGCAGATTCATCACGGCCGCGTGTCCCGCGAAATGGCTCTCAATGCGCAGGAGGCGGGCCTCGACATTATCGCGGGTGTGCAGCTCGCGCAGATGAAGAAGATGGATGCCTACATCGCCTTCCGCGGTGGTTCGAACATCACGGAAATGGCGGATGTTTCCGCCGAGAAAATGCGGCTCATTTCCAAGAAGATGAAGGCCGTTCTCGATCACCGCGTGAAGAAAACAAAGTGGTGTGTCCTGCGCTGGCCAAGCCCGAGCATGGCACAGCTCGCAGGCATGAGCACCGAGGCGTTTGAGGACTTTTACTTCCGCGTCTGCACGCTCGATTACGCGAGGCTCGTCCCCGGAATGAAGGCGCTCTCCGAGTTGATGATGAAGACCGACAAGGTTCACATCAAAGGCCCCGGTACCGACCTTCAGTTCAGCATCAAGGGAATCAAGGCCATCCCATGCGGCGGCCGGCACAACATTCCCGATGGCGAAGTCTTCACCGCTCCCGTGCGCAACAGCGTGCAGGGCGTTGTGCAGTATAACGCGCCGACGATTTATCAGGGCAGCGCGTTTGATAACATCCGCCTCGAATTCAAGGACGGCAAGGTCGTAAAAGCCACGTGCTCCGGCGACGAGAAGAAGCTCAACGCCATTCTCACCAGCGACGCGGGCGCGAGCTACATCGGTGAGTTCGCGATCGGTTTTAATCCGCACGTCCTCCACCCGATGCGCGATATTCTGTTCGATGAGAAGATCGCCGGTTCCTTCCATTTCACGCCCGGTCAGTGCTACGAGGATACCGAGAACGGAAACCGTTCGCAGGTTCACTGGGACATGGTTTGCATCCAGCGGCCCGAATACGGCGGCGGGGAGATTTATTTCGACGGCAAGCTTGTCCGGAAGGACGGATTGTTTGTTCCGAAGCCCCTTCACGCGCTGAATCCAGACCGCCTGCTGGCCTGATGCGTCTGCTCCGAATCGCCGCGCTATTGCTGTTGATCTCCTTCGGAGCGGGATGCCGCAGCAAGGAAAAGGAGGCAATTCTCGCGCGCCGTGCGGAGTTGATCGACCTGATGCACGGCAACTCCGGGGATGCCGACATCGAAGCTGCGATCCAAAAGTCCCGCGCGACGCTCGGGGTTTTCATGGAGGCGTTGAAAGCGCCGCGCCCGGGTCAGTCGCAGTTTCTCGTGAGGCGTGAGTTTCCAACAGAAACCGCAGGCAAGCGGCAGATACTCATCGTCAACGACGTCACCTACGACGGAAAGCTCATCCACGGCCGTCTCGACGACCGCACCGCGCTGCCCGGCAGCGGCGCTCCTCGCAATGGGCTGGTCTCATTCCCGCCGGAGGAAATCTGCGACTGGATGTTCAACGAGGATGGAAAAGCTGCGGGAGGCTACATGCTGCGCGTGCTCAAGCAGAAGATGACTCCGAAGGAGTGGCAGAGCTACGCGGAGAAGATCACGTTCAAAGAGGAGTAGCAGCGCGGCAGATGAAAACGCTGTGAGTTTACCCGCCCGTTACAATACGGGCCGGCGCTTTTTACGAAGCCATTACAATCGTGTGCTTTGTTGTGTGGACGTTTGGCGGCTGCGGCTGCCGGAGGTCGCAAACATACAACAAAACCATGAAATCAATCCTCACACAGAGCATCGCAATCACCGCCATGATCCTTGTCAGCGCGGGAGAATCGAACGCACAAAACCAAATGCAACCGGCGTTTCGTCCGCCGCCGCCACACCGGCCCATGCCGCCCGGCGTGACGCCCGATCCACGTTTGCAGCAGCCGGCTGTCCAGCCTCCGAACCAGCCTCCAGCTCCGAATGTTCCTCCCGCGCGCGCTCCGCAGGGCGGATTTGGTGCTCCGTTGCCGGGGCTGACTGACTCGCAGCTCGCAGACTTCATCGCCGGACGGGATGAATTTCAAAACGTCGAGGACGCGGCGGGTGGGTTGGGCCCGATTTTTAATAATGTGTCCTGCGTTTCATGCCACCGGCAGGGCGGGAGTGGCGGTGCGGGGACGATCAACGTCGTCCGATTCGGCCGGGAGGAAAACGGACAGTACGACCCGCTCGCAGACCTCGGAGGCTCGCTGCTTCAGCGGTTCTCGATCGCGCGCGGCACTCGAGAGGTTGTCCCGTCGGAGGCAAATGTTCGGGCGAATCGGCAGACGAGCGCATTGTTTGGCCTCGGTCTCATCGAGGCCATCCCGGAGGAGACGATCCTCGGTGGAGTGGACCGGGTTGCGTCTCCGGAAGTGCGCGGGCGGGTTTCGATGATCCTCGATCCGGTGAGCGGAACGACTCGCGTGGGACGTTTTGGTTGGAAAGGTCAGCATTCATCCGTGGAGGCATTTTGCGCTGATGCTTATATGAACGAAATGGGCGTCACGAACGCGCTGTTTCCGGTCGAGAACGCGCCCAATGGCCGGGCGGATGTGCTCGCCGCGCTTGATAAAGTCGCGGACCCCGAGGACACGGCGGATCCCGAAACCGGCAAGGCGGATTTCCAGCTGGCTGCTGATTTCGTCAGGTATCTCGGCGCACCGCCACGCATTCCGATGAATGCCTCGGCTCTCGCCGGACAGGTGCTTTTCGGAACCGTCGGTTGCGCCGATTGCCACACACCGCAGATGAAAACGGGTGTGAACAGTGTCGCAGCGCTGAGCGAGCAGACCGTTGCTCTTTACTCGGACTTGCTTCTGCACGACATGGGAAGCCTCGGCGACGGAATCGTGCAGGGCGGGACGGGAGCGCGTGAGTTCCGGACTCCGCCGTTATGGGGGCTCCGCGTAAGCGCTCCGTATCTTCACGACGGTCGCGCCCGGACGGTGGATCAGGCAATCCGACTGCACGATGGCCAGGGGCGCGGTTCCCGCGAAAAGTATAACGCGTTGAGCGCGCCGCAGCGTCGCCAGTTGCTCGATTTTCTGGCGACCTTGTAGCGGAAACTCGCCAGACAGCCGGGGCGGGTGAGGTTGCCTGCCCCGGCTGCTTTTGGCTGCGAGACCCGGATTTGCAATGGACTCAGACGCGCACATTGACCAACCTCCGGCCGAACAACGCCATGAAACTCCTATCCATTGCCACCTTCGTCCTCGCAGCATTCAGCCCGCTCTTCGCGCGCGATTTGACCGTCTCCACCAACGGAACCGGCGTAGTGGAGAGAGCAGGCGTCGATGATCGGGCCGTGAGCAAAGCCAATCTCATCCTCGAAGCAAACGGCAGCTTCACGATCGGCCTCGTCGGCAACAGTGATTACCGTTTCAAGGGAATCTGGCAGCAAGCGGGACGGGATTCGATGCAGCTGAAAGTGACCAGCGCTTTTGGCAAGGACGCCTCCGGCACGGGAACGCTCGATCTCGATGACCGCCGCACCGGCCCCGTGGTTGGTCGTTTGAGCATGATTGGTGACAGCCGTGCCGGTTCGTTCAAAGCTCGCTTTCAGGGCGATCGCGAGGCATTCATTCAGGTTCCCGGTATCACCCGTCCAAGTCTTCCGCCGCCTCCGGTGCTCGTTCAGTCGCTTCGGGGTGGATCTGGAAACGTTCGGATCAGCGGGCAGCCCGTGTATCGCCTGACTCATGCCTACGTAAACTTGAACCCGGACGGATCTGCATTGGTGAATGTGTATGGGATGGCAACAGCCGGTTACGTTGGAACCTGGGTTCCCGCCGGTGCGAATACGTATCAGCTCAATGTTCGCGGCGGTTTCGCCGGTGAGCGCGTCACGGGAGCCGTGACCATCGGCCCCGGCGGCCGCTCATTTTCCAGACTCGAGCTCAGCGGCACGAGCAATCGCGTTTACTACTCGATTGCGTTCGAGCCGGCACGGTAACCCGCGGTTCCGACCGACGTGGCTTCCGTGCATGATGATCGCCTGTTCGACTCGGCGTTTCTCGCCAAACTCGAGCAGCTTCACCTTCTCGCGCGGCGTCTATTCCGCGGGGAGCAGCGCGCGGAGCGGCGGAGCAGGCAGCTCGGGAGCAGTCTGGAGTTTGCGGATTACCGCGAGTATGCGGAGGGCGATGAAATGCGCTCCATCGACTGGCCTGCATACGCGCGATTGGAGCGTCTTTTCGTAAAGCTCTACGAACAGGAGCAGGACCTCGCGGTGAGCTTTCTCGTGGACGCCAGCGCGAGCATGCACTGGCGGCCGGATGGCGCGCAGAGGACGGGGAAATTTGATACTGCGCGGCGCATCGCGGCGGCTCTTGCTTACATTGCCCTCGCGAACTTGGACCGCGTGAGCATCCACTTTTTTGCGGATTCCGTCGTTTCCGAACTCGGAGTGATGCGCGGGAAGGCGCAGTTTCACGACGTGCTCGATTTTTTCCGCCAGCCGCCCGCTTCCACAAAGCCGACAAACTTGCGGGCCAGCGTGCGGGCGTTTGTTCAGCGAACGAAACGGAGCGGCATTGTCTTTGTGCTAAGCGATTTCTTCGACGCCGCGGGTTACGAGGAGGCGCTCGCGATGCTCCAGCACGCACAGTTCGACGTGCATGTCATTCAAGTGCTGGAGCCCGCTGAACTGTCGCCCATCGAAACCGGCGACCTGCGGCTGGTGGAGTCCGAGAGCGGTGCCTCGCTCGAAGTCACCGCGAATGAAGCCGTGCTCGAACGGTATCGGGCAGAGGTCGCGGCATATAACGCGGGTCTGGAGGCTTTCTGCCGCCGCCGCGCCATCTCGCACGCCAGCGTGACGTGTGAGCGGCCGTTTGAAGATGTGGTGCTGAAGAATCTCCGCGACGGGATGATGCTCAAATGACGTTTCTCTCTCCATGGGCAGTGTGGGCACTCGCCGGGTTGCCGGTGGTCATCGCGCTCTATTTCCTCCGACTCCGTCGCCGGGCGGTGAAGGTGAGCACGCACATGTTCTGGGAGCGCGCGGCAAACAAGACGAGCCGCCACGCATTCTTCCAGCGCCTGCGGCATTTGCTCTCGCTGCTGCTTCACATCGCGATCTTTTTACTTCTTGCCGGCGCGCTCGCGAAGCCCGTCATGGACCGCCTCGTCAACGACGGTGCGAGTGTGGTGATTATTCTCGATTGCCGCGCGAGAATGCAGGCGAAGGATGAAAGCGGTGCCACGCGTTTCGAACGCGCGATCCATACCGCCCGCGCGTATGCTGCGGAAACGGGCGAGCGCAGGCAGTTCGCAATCATTGAAGTGGATAGTGCTCCCTCGGTCGCGGTTCCTTTTACGTCGGACGAGCGCCGCTTGCTCGATCTCCTGGGCGAAATCAAAGTGACCGACGCCGCCGGAGAGATGGGCGCGGCGTTGGATCTCGCATACACGTTGCTCGAAGCCCGCGGCGGTGATCGCCGGGTCATCCTTCTCAGCGATGGCGTGCCCGTGGCGGAGTCGAAGTTTCCGCTCACGTCACACGCGTTTCCCGCCCTCGGGAACAACGTGGGAATCACCCGGTTCGCCACGCGAACCCTGCCCGCGAATCCGGAGACGAGCGAGGTCCTGCTTGAGGTCCGGAACTTCGGCGATGCGGCTGTGAAAACGAGCGTGGAAATCAGTTTCGACGGGCGTCCCATCGACGTTAAGGCGCTGACGCTTCCAGCGGGCGGGCGCTCCTTTTCCGTATTCCCCGCGCTCGTAAAGTCCGGCCGGGCCTCGCGTGGGTGGTTGACGGCGCGTATCGAAGCGGACGACTCGCTTGCAGTGGACAACTCGGCATTCGCCACGCTTCCCGGCGCGCGCTCGCGGCGTGTGTTGCTGGTCAGCAAAGGGAACTTTTTCATGGAGCGTATCCTCGAGGCGGATTCGTCGGTGAAGTTCGAAATGCTCGCCCCGGAAGCCTATTCGTCCGAGCTTGGGGCGAAGTTCTCCGCGGTGATTTTCGATCAGTTCGTGCCCGACAAATTTGAGCTCGCGAAAGCAGAGGGAAACTTTCTTTTTGTCAAAAGCACGCCGTTCTCCGCGGGGGCCGTAATCGAGCAACCGCTCGTCACGGAAGTGGATTCTTCGCATCCGTCCACGCGCAACGTGAGTCTGCAGAATGTTTCGATCCTTCGATCGACCGCGCTCGCGGTTCCGCTGGCGGCCGATGGTTGGCGCTTCTCCGCACCGCTTCGCTCCTTTGATAATGCGCTGCTCGTGACGGGGCAGCGAAATGCGCAGCGCTTGGCGGCGCTTTTATTTGATGTGGCGGAATCCGATCTCCCGCTCCGCGTCGCTTTTCCGCTGCTCATCAGCAACACCGTCCACTGGCTTGCCGGTGATGAGCCGGAAACTTTACCCGGAGTCATTGCGGGCCGGCCGGTGAATTTACCGGACGGCGCGAAGGTCTCTGCGGAGCCGATGACTGCGTGGCCTCGCGACGGTTCGGTGCATCCTGCGGTTGCGGGCGGTGCATTCCGCCCGATGCGCAATGGATTCTATCATGTCGAGGAGGGCGGTGTTTCGCGATGGATCGCCGTCAACACGTTCTCGGAGCCGGAATCTGAATCGAAAGCAACTTCCGCGAGCACGGCGGTCGCTCCGCTCCCATCGGCAGTGTTCACCGGCTGGCCGCTCTGGCAATGGCTGGCGATTGCGGGCTTTGTGCTGCTCCTGGGTGAATGGTGGCTGCATCATCGAAGGAGGACCGAATGATTGAGATCGCGCGTCCGTGGATGTTTGCGTTGTTGCTCGCCATTCCTCTTTTGTGGCTTGGAATGAGGCGCTCGCTTGCGGATTGGACTCCCGCTCAGCGGCGAGTTTGCCTCGCGGTTCGAATCCTTCTGCTCGTGAGTATCGTGCTCGCGCTGGTCGGACTGCGGATTACGCGCCCGTCCTCCGAGACGGCTGTGATGTTTGTGATTGATGGTTCGGCTTCGATTTCGCCGGAGGCTGGAAAGGCTGCGCGCGATTTCGTCGCGAACGCGCTCGCGGCGAAGCGTGGCGGGGATACGGCCGGAATCGTGGGATTTGCAGAGCAGAGCACGTTGATTCAGCCGCCTGTGGAGTATCCGCAGCCCGGCGACTGGCCTGCTCCTTCGAGCCGCAAGGGCACGGACATCGGCGGTGCCCTCGATTTTGCGAGCGCGCTTTTCCCTGCGGGACAGGCGCGTCGCATTGTGTTGCTTTCAGACGGCAACGACACCACTGGTCGCGCGAGCGGGAGTGCAGCTCGGTTGGTTGGGGCTGGCGTGGAGGTCTGGACTGTTCCGTTGCGGAATTCCGAGGTGCCGGAAGTGATCGTCGAACGCGTGGAGATTCCGCACAGACTCAAACAGGGCGAACCGTTCGACCTCGTCGCCAATATCCGCAGCAGCGTGGAGACGAAATCGAAGGTTCGTCTCTACCAAAGTCAGTTTCTCGTCGCGGAGCGCGAGCTGGCTTTGAAGCCGGGCGATAATGAGTTCCGAGTTCCCGGGCTTACTCCGGATGGAAACTTCGTGCCGTTTGAGGTCGAGGTGCTTCCGGAGCAGGACACCGTGCCGGATAACAACCGCGCGTCCGCTGTGGCGAGCCTGCGCGGACAACCTCGCGTGCTGCTGGTGGACGGCGATTCCGCGAAGGCGCGACCGCTGGCTGATGCGTTGCGCAATGCGCGTATCGTTGTGGATCTGCGCGACGGACGTGGTGCGCCGAAGTCGATCGATGATCTCCAGCAGTTCGACCTTTTCATTCTCAGCGACTTGTCTGCGCTCGGTCTGTCGCGGGCGCAAATGGACCTTTACCGCCGTTGGGTGCAGGATTTTGGCGGCGGATTCCTCATGCTCGGCGGCGAGAGCAGCTTTGGAGTCGGCGGTTACTTTCGTTCGCCGGTCGAGCAGATGCTCCCGGTGCGGATGGAGCACGATGACCGGCAGGAGTTGCCCACGGTCGCCCTGCTCGTCGTGCTTGATCGTTCGGGCTCGATGACGGCCCAGGTCGCCGGGCAGACCAAGATGGCGCTCGCGAATCAGGGTGCGGCGCTTGCGTTGAACGTGCTGGGGCCGCGTGATTACTTCGGCGTCCTCGCGGTCGATACCCGTGCCCACGTTGTCGCCGCCCTTGCACGGCACGGAGCGAAGGAGCCGGTCGCGCAGAAGATTCTCTCTATTACCGCGGGCGGCGGCGGAATCTACATCTACACGTCGCTTGCAGAGTCGTTTCAGGCGCTGCGCGATATCTCGGCGCGGATCAAACATGTGATTCTTTTTTCTGATGCGGCGGATGCGGAGGAAAAGAACGCAGGCGAGCAGCAGGATGGATCAAAGGGCAGCGGCACTTCGCTGGATCTCGTGACGGCGATGGCCTCGGCGAAGATCACGACCAGCGTCGTCGCGCTGGGGACCGAGGCGGACAAGGACACGGCTTTCCTGCGCCAGCTTGCGGAGCGCGGGCAGGGCCGGTTTTACCTCACGAGCGACGCGACCACGCTCCCTCAGATTTTTTCGACAGAAACGATGAAGGTCGCGCGGTCGTCGCTTATCGAGGAACCCACGCTTGCCATGCCGGTTGGCAAGTCGCCGTGGATTGCGGGCATCGACTGGTCGCAGAGTCCGCTCCTGCTCGGATACAACGCGACGAAGGCAAAGCCCACCGCAGACGTTTTACTCGCGACCGAGCGCGGCGAACCGCTGCTCGCTACGTGGCGATTCGGGCTGGGGCAGGCGGCCGCATTTACGAGTGACGCGAAGGCGCGATGGGCCGGCGAGTGGCTGAACTGGCCGGGTTACGGAAAGTTCTGGCCGCAGGTTGTGCGCGGGTTGCTGAGGAAGAGCGATGCGGCGGCATTCGAGGTCTCGACGCGCGAAGCAGGCGGATTGCTAGAGATTCAGATCGACGCGGTGACTCCCGAAGGCGCGTTCCGAAACCGCCTGCCAATAACGATCGCGACGCGCGATGAATCCGGCTCGGCGGGGCAGGCATCCGCTGTGCAATCCGCGCCGGGGCGTTACACGGCGAGCATACCGGTTTCGGGCGAGGGCACGACAGTCATCAGCGTCAATTCCGCCGAACTTCCCGACGGCGGAATCGCTTTCGCTCACACGCAGAGCTATCCGCAGGAGTATCTGACCAGTACGCTGAACGAGCCTCTGCTCCGGTCCATCGCGGCGCAGACGGGAGGCAGATATGATGCAAAACCCGGCGAGGTCTTTGCGCGCAGCGACCGGCAGTTGCCGCGGCGCCGGGATCTGGGCGACTACTTTCTCATCGCCGCGCTGTGTCTTCTGCCGGTAGATATCCTCCTGCGCCGCCGCACTTGGCGGTAGGAATCATGGCAAAAAAAGAACAGCCGTCCGCCCATTCGCCGCTTCTCGATCCCGAGGCGATCCAGAAAGCCGAGTATCTCGGTCTGCAGGCGCGTACGATTGTCGAAGGCTACATGGCCGGTGCGCACAAGTCGCCGTTCCGCGGCTTTGCCATCGAGTTTGCTCAGCATCGCGAATACGTGCCGGGCGATGATACGCGGCATCTAGACTGGAAGGTTCTCGGCCGCAGCGACCGCTATTACATCAAGCAGTACGAGCAGGAGACGAATTTCGTCGCGCATCTGCTGCTCGATGGGAGCGAGAGCATGAAGTACGGCAGCGGCCGCGTGGCGAAGCTGGATTATGCGAAGGTGATGGCGGCCTGCCTCGCCTACCTTGTTTTGCTTCAGCGCGATGCGGCGGCGGTGACGGTTTTTGACGAAGCTCCGCGCGAGCACTTCCCGCGGACCGATAGCCTCGCGAAGATTCACGCGGTTTGCTCGATGCTCAGCCGGTTTGCACCGTCGGAGAAAACATCGATCTCCTCGACGATGGAGGACCTTGCCCGCAAGACACGGCGTCGCGGCATCGTGATCTTGATCAGCGATTTAATGGATGACGAAGACAAGGTGCTGCGCGGAATCCAGCATCTCCGGTTTGCCGGCCACGAGGTCATCGTGTTCCACGTTCTCGATCCGTACGAACTCACATTTCCGTTCAATGGAACCGTCGAATTCATGGGCCTTGAAAAGCAGGGGAAACTGCTGACGCGCCCCGCGGAGATTCGGAAAAGCTACCTCGCGGAGTTTGGTGCGTTTTTGGATCGAATGCGCACCGCATGCGAGCGCAACGGCAGTCCGTATATCCGCATCAGCACGGACCAGCCATGGCACGAGGTTCTCACAGCCTACCTCGGCACAAGGCAGCATCGCTACGGATGATGGACTTGTTTGCCGGCCGAATGCGTTCGCGGACCGTGATTATTACGGGGCTCGTTGCGCTTGCCGGTGGCGCGTATTTTTTGCTCACCGGGCCTCGCGACATTGAGCGCTACCCTCCGGCGGGCAGTTCGCCGTATCGGCTTCCTTGGGAAAGCGGCGTCGGGTGGATTTGTATTCAGAGCAATCGCGGTGTTGTGAGCCATCGAGGACGGGAGGAGTTTGCGTTCGATTTCCGGATGCCCGTCGGCTCGGTTGTGTGTGCAGCCCGCGGCGGCGTGGTGACGCGGGTCGTGGCAACGAACGATGGAAACGGTTTCAATTCGCCCAACAACCTGATCGCCATCGACCACGGTGACGGCACGAGCGGCTGGTATCTTCATCTCAAGCGAGCTGGCGTGCTTGTCGCGTTAGGTCAGAAGGTCGAGCAGGGTCAGAAGATCGGGCTGAGCGGAAACGTCGGTCACAGCACCGGGCCGCATCTGCACTTTGACGTGAGGGACACCGCGACGAACCGGACGCTCCCTATTTCGTTTGCGGATGTGCACGAGGATCGCGGAGTGCCGCGCATGTTTTTCTCCTACACGGCCGATTGATTGCCGTGCTTGCCGGACGCCGGCGATGCGGGTAATCACGTTCCGTTATGAAATTCGCATCCGCTCTCGCCGCCACCGTCGTCATTTCCGCTTCAGCATTCGCCGAGGCTCCGAAGATTTATTCGATCCCGCTCAAGGATATCGACGGGAAGGAAACTTCACTGAAGGCGTTTGAAGGAAAGGTGATTCTCGCGGTGAACGTGGCTTCGAAATGCGGCCTGACTCCACAGTACGAAGGGCTTCAGGAACTGTATTCGAAGAACAAGGACAAAGGCCTCGTGGTTGTGGGATTCCCGTGCAATGACTTTGGAAAGCAGGAGCCCGGCACGGAAGCGGAGGTGAAGGAATTCTGCTCCACGAAGTTTTCGGTGACGTTTCCGATGATGTCCAAACTCTCGGTGAAAGGCCCGGAGCAGCATCCTCTTTACAAGGAACTCACCGGCCCCGGCGCGGCGTTTCCGGGCGATGTGAAATGGAACTTCGGCAAGTTCCTTATCGGCCGCGATGGCAAGGTGCTCGCGCGATTTGAGCCGAATGTCGCGCCAGATGACGCAAAGCTCGCGAAGGCAATCGCCGACGCGCTCGCAGCGAAGTGAGCGTCGTTGAAAAAGTGCGCTCTCTCGTGGAGCGTCTGGCGTTGATCGAAGATCCGCAGGAGCGGCTCGGTGCGCTCATGTCGCGTGCGAAAAAATGGCCTCAGCCCACGGTTCTGGATGATTCGCTTCGCGTTCATGGGTGCCAGTCGCGCGTCTGGCTGGAGCCGGCAATTCGGGACGGCGTCTGCCGGTTTGCCATGGAATGCGATGCGCCGATGGTGAAGGGGCTTGTGGCTTTGATGTGCGAAATCTACGACGGCGGAACCCCTGCCGACGTGGAGGCCGTGGAGCCGGCACTGTTTGAAACGCTCGGCTTCAGCGCAATGGTCTCGCCGACACGGTTGAACGGACTTGCCGCCGTGAGGGCGCGCATTCGCGAGTTTGCCGGGAAAAACAAATAGAAGTTTTGCTTTTCCCCGACGGTTGCGGGCCTAGCATTCCGCCACCTTTTTGTGAACCGCATCGTTGGACTGGAAACGGAATACGGCTGCCTTGTGACGCGCCAGGATGAGCGCGGCAGTGAACCTTGGCCTTCGCGCGTGAAGAACCACCTTTTCAAGAAGGTCCGCGTCGGTGCGCTCGATCGGCATCATCGCGATTACGAGGAGCCTCCCGGCAATGGCGGCTTTCTGCGCAACGGAGGCCGCATTTATCTCGATATGGGTCATCTTGAATACGCCACGCCGGAGTGTCGGAGCGTTTCGGATGTCGTCGCATACGATCTCGCTGCGGATGCGATGGTGCAGGCCTCGCTGGATGCGATGGGCGTGGCGGACGAGGTGTCGTTTCTAAAGAACAACATTGATCACGTCACCGGCGCCACATTTGGCTGCCATGAGAACTACCTCATGCGTCGCGAGACGGAGTTTACACCCGAGGCGCTCGGCTCGCTGCTTTCGTTTCTTGCGACCCGTCAGATCTTCTCCGGTGCCGGGCGCGTCGGGCAGGCCGCTCCGTCGGAAATTGAGCCGTTGCCGCCTTACGAGCAGGTCGATTTTCAACTCAGCCAGCGCGCGGACCATATCGTGAACGACGTCTACCAATGGGTGCAGTTCAATCGCGCGATCATTAATGCCCGCGACGAACCGCTTGCTGATTACCGCAAGTATCGGCGTCTGCATTTGCTCATCGGAGATTCGAACATGTCTCCCTTCGCGACCGCCATGAAGGTCGGAACCACGAATCTTGTGCTTACGCTTCTCGAAGAGGGTCGTCTGCCGTCGAATGTGCTCCTTCAGGATGCCGTCTACGCTACGCGCGCGGTCTCGCGGTCGGGGCGGGCAGATGCGCGTGTGACGCTTTACGACGGGCGTGGTGAGACCGCTCTTGGCATTCAGGAGAAGTTCCACGCTGCCTCGGTGGAAGCGCTCGCGGGCCGGGACGAGGAAACAGACTGGGTGCTGGAACAGTGGGCGTTTCTGCTGGATGGCCTCAGGACGAATGACTTCGAAATGCTAATCGGCGCCGTGGACTGGGCATCGAAGAAGTGGCTGCTGGAAACGTTCCGCGCCGATCAGGGCCTCGAATGGGATGATCCGTGGCTCCAAAGTCTCGATCTCGAGTACCACAACATCAACCACGCGCGGGGGCTCTTCCACGCGCTGCCGGTGACGGGCGAAGTTGCTGAGTTTAATCTTCGGATGCGGCGTGAGAATGCGCTCCGCGAACCGCCTTCAAACACGCGGGCGTGGGGAAGGGGGATTGCCGTCGAACGTTTCATGGAAACGCAAATGCCCTACATAGTGAACTGGGACTCCATCGCGGCTGCTGATCTCCACGTGTTGCCTATGAGCGATCCCTTTTACACTTACGAAGCTGAGGCGCGGCTGCTGATCGAAACCGCGATGCTCTGATGAAAGGAAGAACTCACGGTTCCGGTGCGACCATCGCGGGCAAAGGCTGCGGCGTCATGTTCTTCAGTATTTTCGCCGGCATGGGCCTGCTCTTCATGGTGCTCATTGGCGGTTCATTGAAAGCCGATTACCGTTCGCACAACTGGGTGCCCGTTCCGGCTGTCCTGCTTGGCAGCGACGTGGAAATCGAATCGCCAACGTCCGGTGACGGAAGCACTGCTTCAGGGGAGAGGGTGCCGTTTCGATATACCCACGAGGGACACACCTACACGGGAACCAACGTGACGCTTCCGGGCTCAATGAAAGTGAACGGTCGCACTTCGGAGAATGGCGAGCGTTTGAAGCAGCTCGACGCGGGAACCAACGTGACGTGTTACGTGAATCCCGACAACCCCGGCGAGGCGGTTCTGGAGAAGCGAAGCCTCGTATACGCGTGGTTCTTGTTGCTTCCCGCGGTTTTCATATTGGTGGGTTTCGGAGGGATATTCTTTGTCCTCAAAAGCCAACCCGGAAAGCTGAAGCCCGTTTCCGCCCGGCACGGGGCGTCCAGCGCGAGGGCGGGGACGATTGGTGTCCGCATTTTTGCATCGATCTTCATACTGATTGGCGGGGTCGCAACGTGGTTTGTCGGGTTGAAGCCGCTCTTGCAGGTTCAGGCTGCGAAGTCGTGGATCGAGGTTCCGTGCAAGATCCGCACGGCTTACGTGGATAGTCATAGAGGCAGCAAGGGAGGCCGCACCTACAGCATCAAGGTTTCCTACTCCTACTCGGTGGATGGCCAGAAGTACATCGGCGACCGCTACAGTTTTGCCACCGGTTCGTCGAGCGGCCGCGAGTGGCGCGACCGAGCGGTGGACGCGCTGACAGCCGAACCCAATCCGGTTTGCTACGTGAACGCCGAGAGTCCGCAGGAATCCGTCCTCGTGCGGGAGCTTGGTGGCGATGTGTGGTTCGGTTTGATCCCGCTGGTTTTTGTAGTCGTGGGAACCGCGCTTTTTGCCGCTGCGCCGAAATTGGGGAACAAATCGTCGGGCTCGCGCGGACTTCCCAAACCACTGCCACAAGCCTCACCTGTGCTGGTTCCCGGTGGCGGCGTGGAGCTGAAGGCGGGCTCCACTCCGAAAGCCGGTTGCGTGGGAATGGGCTGCGTCGCCGTTTTCTGGAATGGGATCGTGTGGACATTCTTTCTTCAGTCCGACACGCCTCTTTTCGTGCGCCTGTTTCTACTGATTTTCGTCGCGGTCGGTCTCGGGATGATTGGTGGGTGGGGCTACTATTTCCTCGCGATGTTCAACCCGAAACCCTCGTTGATTGCGGATTCGCAGACCGTCGAACTTGGCGGCGCGCTTCGCATCAAGTGGCGGTTCACCGGGAACGTATCCAGAATCACCCGATTCGAAGTGCTGCTGACCGCGAAGGAATCCGCCACGTACCGCCGCGGCACAAACACCGTGACGGATCACCATTTCTTCCTGCATCAGCAAGTCACGGAGACGCGGGATCGTGGAATGATTGCGAACGGCGAAACCACCATCCCCATCCCCGCCGGGCTGATGCACAGTTTCGAGGCATCGAATAACAAGATCGTCTGGGCGGTGAAGTTGCACGGGGAGATTGCGAAATGGCCGGATGTGGATTTCGAGTTCCCCATCACCGTATTGCCCGCTTCCGCAAGCGTCCCGCTTCCGCAGATTTCACAGGAGGAAGGACAGCCATGATAAGACTCGGACTTCGCGAGAATAGGACAGCATTCGCGCCCGGCGAGGCGATTTCCGGAGCGGTTTTGTGGGAGTTTTCCGAACGGAAAAGACTGTTCGAGGTGAGACTGGTTTGGTCCACAAAAGGCAAGGGCACCGAGGACGCCGCGACCGTCGCGGTGCAGGCGATGGACGCGACCAAACCCGCGGACACAGGGACATTTTCCTTCACCGCTCCCGATGCGCCGCACAGCTTCGACGGCACCCTGATCGCGCTGGTCTGGGCCGTGGAATGCGTCGTGGAGCCCGGCGACGAGTTCCAGCGAATCGAAATCGTCATCGCACCCGGTGCCCGCGAGATCGTGCTTCCGAAAATTGAACAGCCGGGAAAGGGTCTCCCGTTCAAATCCCGCTGATCGGATTTCTTCCCCTTGCCAGTCGGCGGTCACCCCGCCACGATTCGGCCCGTGAGTGCAAAGGAAAATCCATTCGCCAGCGCAAAGATCGAGAGTCTCCCGTTTCAATTTCCCGCAGGCATGTCGTGGGATTCGCTGCTGAAGAAGCTCGAGGAATTGAAGTGGTGTGCCAGCATTGTGGGAGGGAACGGAGTCGGCAAGACGACGCTAATCGAGCAGCTTGTGCCGAAGTTGGAGGAGCGTGGTTTTCAGCCGGTCATCTTCCGTCTCAATGCCGAATCCAGCATGCGCGAAAAGGACCGTTTCCCGGAGCTGTTGCGCGAAGTAGTTGCTCCCGGGTTCATTCTCCTTGATGGCGCGGAGCAACTCTCCACGCGTCACTGGCTGCCGGTTCGTGGCGCAGCCAGCAAGGCCGCCGGATTCATCGTCACGGTGCATCGCTCGAGCAGGCTTCCGGTCGCAGTCGAGCTGGAGACGAATGTGAAGCTTTTTGAATCGCTCGTCACCACGCTGTGCGGCGGGAAGCTGCCCGGCGAGGAAGCTCACGCGATTTTCCACCGCCATCGTGGAAACATTCGCGAGTGCTTTCGCGAGCTGTACGACCGCTGGAACGGATAAGGCTGAGGAATCCGTCCTGCCAAAAAGACATTGCCGCGGCGTGTGCGCGCTGTTACCGCGACATCGCAATGAAACACATCGCCATTCTCTCCACCCTCATCGCTGCCACATCAGTCTTCGCGCAGGACAAGCCTGCCGAGAAACCCGCCGACAAGCCGGCGGAGGCTCCAAAGGATACGCTGGGCTACCAGACCACTCCGATTATTCCGGGCACAAAATGGCATGTTCATGACGGTCTTCGTCCGCAGCCGAAGATTGTGAAGCCGGGCGAATTCAGCACTCAGGAAAAAGTCGGCAGTGCGCCGAGCGATGCCGTGGTTCTTTTTGACGGCAAGGATCTGAGCCAGTGGAAGAGCGGCAACGGCGAAGCGAAATGGAAGGTTGAAAACGGATACTTCGAGGTGGTGCCGAAGACAGGCACGCTCGGAACGAAAGGCCAGTGGGGCCCCGATGTGCAACTGCACATCGAATGGATGGCACCGCCGCCAGTCGGCAAGGGGCAGGGCCGCGGAAACAGCGGCGTCTTTTTCCATGGGCGCTACGAGATTCAGGTGCTCGATAGCTACGAGAATCCGACCTATCCCGACGGTCAGGCGACCGGGATCTATGGCCAGACTCCGCCGTTGGTGAACGCCACCCGTCCTCCGCAGACGTGGAATGTGTACGATATCATTTTCAACGGACCGCGCTTCGACGCTGACGGAAAACTGCTGAAGCCCGCATACGTCACGGTCTTCCACAATGGAGTGCTGACGCAGAATCACACGGAGCTGACCGGAAGCACCCCGCATCAAGCCGTGGGCAAATACACAAAGCACGGCGAGAAGACCGACATCACACTTCAGGACCACGGAAACCCGATGCGCTTCCGCAACGTGTGGATCCGGGAGCTTAAGCCGTCGGGCGAGTAGAGCGCGCCAGCGCCTATTTCCAGAGAAGTTCGCCGGTCAGATTGGGAAGCGCCGCGGGTTCCGCGGTGTGCACCATAAACTCGTTGGTGCCCGCTTTCAGCCGTATCAGCGCCATTTCGGCAAACTGGAAGTCGCAGGTGATCTGCATCGGCTTCTCAAACTTCACCATCCCGCCCGCAGGCACGACTACGCTCAGCGTGAACCGCGTCGTGGGCTGCTTGGAGACCTGGGTGATCGCGCCGTCGAGAGAAACGGTCCGGCCTTGCGCGAGCCGGATCTTCCGATCCTCGACCGCGTCTTCAAATTCCAGCTTCACAGCGACCGGGCTTTCCACGACGCCACCGACAATCGGAAACGGCCACTCGATGACCGCCTCGGCGCGCTTCTCGCGGTGCGCCCTGTTTGCGATCGCGAAGCTGGTTCCTTCGCGGCGGATTTCCATGCCGTCGGCGAGTGTGAACGCATCGGCTGTGAGCGGGCGCTCAAAGTAACCGTTGAAATAGCGCGGCACACGATTCGGATATGCGCCGATGAAATACTTTCCCCAATTGAAGTTCGAGAACACGACACGCTGCCCCGGTTGGAGCATTGCGGCGATCCGGTAATCAGATCGCGCCTCCACGGGCCACGGCTTGTTGTCCTCGGTGGTCAGGAAAAACTCTGCGTATCCCTGTTCATACGGACCCATATTTCCGAGTTGGACGACGTTTTTGAACGCATCGCGACTTGCCGACAGTTCCTCCACGCCGAGCACTGCCCGCGGATCGCCGGGCTTGTGGAAATACGCGGCGAAGTCGGCATCCAGCAGCATCCAGCGACCACCCGCAAAAATCTCCGGGACGACATGGCCTTCGAGTCCCCATATTCGCGCGTTCAGTCCGCAGAGCTTTGCGAGTCCGGCGACGGCCTGCGATGCGTCGTCGCAGAATCCGTATCCGTAGCACGCGAAGAATCGCACAGTGTCGTGCTCCTCTGGCCCCTCGGTCACCGGTTTCGCGTGATAGCGGTGTGTCGCGACAAATCTCCAAATCGCGATGGCGCGATCCACTTCATCGCTGATTCCACGAAGGCCCGCGGTTTCCACCATCGCTTCGGCGTCGTCCCAGCGGATGCCCGAGTGAATCAGCGGCATCGCGACCGGTGCGGCGGTCGGGTTGGAAATCGCGTACTGGTAAAGCGTCGGAGCCTGTGGGAGTTCCATCTTCCGATCCACGAGGCTGAACGGAAGACTCTGCAGGTTGGGCACCTTGCGGTCCGGCAGTGTGCGCGGCGACGGCGGCAGCCACGGAGTCTTTGCCTTGCTGTATTCCGCGGGCACGGTGCGGTTGATTTCCTGATTCATCCGCGCCGCGATAGCGATGGCGTCGCTCGCGGGGTCCTCTTCCTTTGGGGAGATTCCATAACGTTCCGACAGAGCCCTCAAATATGTGCGTTCCTGCTGCGAGATTCGTGAAACGCGCGCCGATGCGCTCCGGCCTTGTTCCTTCGCGAGGGCTGCCTCGGCCTTCCGCACGCGGCCATGGTAGTGGTGGGCGAGAAGTCCGCTGGACGCTGCAAGCGCTGCGAAGCCGAGGCTCAGGTAGAGTGGTAGTGATTTCTTCAAAGTGCGTACGAACGGAGCCAGTTCTCGAGGACGAGCAAGGCCCAGATTTTCTTTCCGTGATCAAATCTTCCGGAACGGTTTTGTTCGATGAGTTTGCTGATATTTTCAGCCGAAAGAAAGCCGTGACAACGCGCTCCGCTGCCAAGCAGGTCGCGGACGGCATCCAGATTCGGCCCGGCGAACCAGCGCGCGAGCGGGACGGAAAATCCGAGCTTTCCCCGGCCGGCGATGCGCTCCGGCAGGAAATCGCGGAACAGGTCGCGCAGAATCCATTTCGTTGTGGTGCCGCGAATCTTCCAGTTCACGGGCAGACGCGCTGCGAGTTCCATCAATTCGTGATCGAGGAACGGCGAACGCGCTTCCAGGGAATGCGCCATCGTCACGCGGTCCGCTTTCACAAGCAGCGCGCCGGGCAGGTAGTGGTGGAGGTCCGTGTAGAGCGTGCGGTCCACGCGAGTCCCGGCAAGCGCAGCGGCATACGTTTGCTCCATCGCCCCGTGACTTGGTTCCATCACCTTTGCGAAATCGCCGGTATAGAGCGCGGCCTTCTCCGCTTCGGAAAAATACGAACCCCAGCGCACGACACTCGCGCCGCTTCCGAAGGATGCAGCGTGTCCCAGCTTGCGGAGCGCGGCTGCGGGGCTTTTCTCCACGGGCTTGTTTCCATTCACCGGAAGCAACGAGAACAGCGCATCTGCTGCGTTGCGCAGGAATGATGGGACCAACCCGTAGAAGTTCGCTACGGCGTCTGCGTAGTAGCGCTGGTAGCCGGCGAATGCCTCGTCTCCACCGTCGCCATTCAGCGCGACCGTCACGTGCTGCCTGGTAAGTTTGCTGAGATACCAGAGCGGAATCGCGGCGGAGTCTGCAAAGGGCTCATCGAAATGCGCACCGAGCGGTCCCAGCACTTCCATTGCAGAAGGCGCCACGATGAACTCCTGATGCTCTGTTCCAAACTTCTCCGCCACTGCACGGGCGTGATCGGTTTCATTAAACGCGGCCTCCTCAAATCCGATGGAGAACGTCTTCACGGGGCGCGACGACATTCCGGCCATGAGTCCGACGACGACGCTGGAGTCGATTCCTCCGCTGAGATGCGCGCCGAGCGGAACCTCGCTCATGAGCCGGATACGAACGGCCTCCTCGATCTTCGTGCGAACGTGCTCGCGGAGGTCGTCACCGCTTTCCTTCGTGCGGAAATCGATGTCCCAGTAACGCCGCGTCGAAATGCGACCGTTCTCGCAAACAAGCGTGTGTGCGGGCGGAAGCTTTTTCGCAGCGCGAAAGCCCGTGAGCGGGTCGGGTACGTATTGCAGCGTGAGGTAATGGTGCACCGCCTCCGGATTCATCTCTCGCGGGAAGCCGGGGTATTTCAGCAGGCACTTCAGCTCGGAGCCGAAGAGCAGCGCGCCGTCGTGCTCTGCGTAATAAAGCGGCTTCTTTCCGAGGCGGTCGCGCGCGATGAAGAGCCGCCGTTTCGGCGCATCCCAGATCGCGAAGGCGAACATCCCGCGAAGGTGCCGCACGCAGTCGTCGCCGTATTCCTCGTAAGCGTGCACGATGGATTCCGTGTCGCTGTGCGTTTTGAAAATGTGCCCGCGCTTTTCGAGCTCCGCGCGCAGAGCGGGGTGGTTGTAAATCTCGCCATTGAAGACGATCCAGATCGAGCCGTCCTCGTTGCTGATCGGCTGGCGGCCGCTTGCCACGTCGATAATCGCCAGCCGCCGCATCGCGATTCCGGTGGGGCCGTCGAAGTGAAAGCCGTCGCTATCCGGGCCGCGATGGGTGATCGCGGCATTCATCGCGGCGAGCACCTGCCGGTCGGCGGAGCGTCCCGTGTCGTGGTATGTGTATCCTGCGATTCCGCACATGGCCTAGAGCGACAACGCGCGCTCCAGCACATCGGCGAGTTGCGCCGCGGCGTTCCGGCCGGTTTCGAGCACTTCCTCGTGGCCCAGCGTTCCCGGGTGCAATCCCGCCGCCCAGTTGGTGAGACACGAGAATCCCGCGACCTCCATTTTCAAAGCGCGGGCCTGGATGGCCTCAAGCACGGTGCTCATTCCCACGGCGTCCGCGCCAAGCGTCCGCAGCATGCGCACTTCCGCCGGCGTTTCGTATTGAGGGCCGAGCAGTCCGGCATAGACGCCTTCGTGCAGTGTCGTGCCGAGCTCCTTCGCAACGTCGGAAACCATCGCGCGCAGTGCCTTCGAATACACCTCGCTCATGTCGAAGAAGTTCGGACCGCCGAGCAGCGGGGTGGTGTGGGTGAGATTCAGGTGGTCGTTCAGCATCATCCACGAGCCGGGATGAAACGCTGGATTGCAAGTGCCCGCTGCGTTGGTGAGCACGAGTTTTCGCACGCCCTGCGCGTGCATCCAGCGGACGCCTGCGGTAATCTCTGCCGCGGTCTTCCCTTCGTAAAGATGTACACGACCCTGCGCGGCGAGCACGGTCGCGCCGCCGATTTTCCCGAAGACGAATCGCCCCGCGTGACCGGCGACGGACGACTGCGGGAGGCCGGGGATTTTGGCATACGGGACCGCAGCGATGATTTCCATGCGCTCGACAAAGCTGCCGAGCCCGGAGCCGAGAACGAGCCCCCATTCGGGGCGAAGCGATTGCCAGGACATGCCGCGCTTATAATGCACACGCCGCCGGATTGCTTGGAAAATCTCCGCCGCGTTTTACTCGCGCGATTTTGTGTCGATGATGAGTGTCACGGGTCCGTCGTTCACGAGCGCCACGTCCATCATCGCGCCAAAGCGCCCGCTTTGCACTTTGCCTGTAAGCAATGCACTCATCGCCGCGATGAACTGCTCGCAAAGCGGCGCTGCGAGCTCCGGTTTTGCGGCGCGGTGCCAGCTTGGTTTCGTTCCCTTTTTCGTACTCGCGAAAAGCGTGAACTGGCTGACGACAAGCACGCCGCCGCCGATGTCGGACACGCTGCGATTCCACCCACCGCTTTCGTCGGCGAAGATGCGGAGTCCGGCGAGCTTCTGCGCGAGCCATGCGATGTCCTCGCTGCCATCGTCCTCCTGCACGCCGAGGAGAACGAGCAGGCCCGCGTCGATTGCACCGACGACCTCGCCCGCAACCGTGACCGATGCGCTCTTCACGCGCTGAACGACTGCTCTCATTTCGTGGGCCGCTGCGAGAGCAGGTAGGCGAGCAGGTCGTTGAAGTCGGCAGGCGCGATTGTCTGGCCAAACGCCGGCGGCATGAGCGAAGTGTCGGCTTCCTCGCGCTTGGCTACGTTGCTCTGCGGGATGCTGCTTTCCTTTCCCTGAATGTCCGCAAGCACCATCTGTCCGCCTTCCTCTCGGCGGAGCAGTCCGCTAGCCACGCCGCCGTCTTTGAGCGTTACGATGCTCAGGCGGAATGCGCGGTCCACGTTTCGACTCGGGTCGAGGATGTCTTCGATGATTCGGTCGAGGCCGCGTCCGCCCACGCCGTCTAGCTGCGGGCCGACGAGGTTGCCGACTTTCCCGATTTGGTGGCACACGGCGCAGTGGGTTGTGAAAACAGTCGCGCCTTTCGCGATGTCGCCGCCTTTGTAATTCGTGCGTCGCTCGGCAATAAGTTTGTCGGCTTCCACGTTTGCCGCTGGGAGTTTGGCAAGCAGGGCTTCGAGTTGTTCGGATTCCGGCGCTTTTGCCGAGGCTTTGAGCCGGTCCACGGTCGCTTTGTCGCGGAGGACGTGCGGCGAGGCTTTGCCATTCTGAATCGCCTGAATGAGCACCATCGTGCCGCAGCGGTTTGCGGAGAGCGCGGTGGCGAAGCTCTGCTGGAGCTTTGCGGAAGCGGACGGCATCGCGTCGGCGACGCGCTGGCAGATGCTCGGGCTTGTTACGCTGCCAAGGGCGACGGCGATTTTTTCGCGGAGCGCGTCGGGCTCGTCGGCGTTTGTGAGCACGGCGGAAAGTGCAGAAAAATTGTCGGGTGCATTTTTCTCCGTGCGGAATGCGACGAGCGTCTTCGCGGCGGCGGCGCGGGAGTCCACGTCGGATTTGCGGTCGTTCAGCAGGGCGACGAGCGCCTCGCGGTGTTGCACGAGTTTGAAGCGTCCGGCTAGTTCCGCAGCGCGGGCCTTTTGGGAAGCTGTTTCACCGAGCGCGAGTTCGGGCAGCTCGGGTTTGAAGCGTCCGAATGCCAGCCACGCGTAGGCTTCGCCGGAATCGCCATCGGTCGCCTCAAAGCACACCATTTTCCCGCGCAAATCGGCGAGGTCCCACTCGATGCGCTGGGCGGTGTCGTTACGCGGCGGCGCGGCTTCGCGGAGGACTGCGCCGTCTTCGGCGATGAGGCGCACGAAGTTCTTTTTGCCCGGCGCGCCCGGCGGTGTGCCGTCGTGTCCGCAGAGGTAAAAGCGCAGCTTTTCCGGCGCGGCGAACGCCGCCGAGCGCAGGATGCCCGTGTGCTTTTCGCCTTTGGGGAAGCTGCTCATCACGGGAGTGGTCTGTCCGTCGGAGGACTTGCGGTCTTGCAGGGCCCAGGGGTTTTCATAGGACCTATTGGGCGTATTGGGCTCATAGGGCCTATTCTCCCACCCGCCAGCCTTTTGCGAGAGCAGCACCGGCACCAGCTCGCCGGCCCATTGCGCAAGCACGTCGCCGGGCGGCACGCCGCGTTCATCGAGCGCGGTGAGGATCGCCGTGAGCGCTGCTGCGTCGCCGGGGAGTTTGCTGTGCGCGAGGGTGGCGATGCCATTGAGTCGGTCCGCCGGAGCATTCTTGATGATGCCCGGCAGATGCTTCGCCAGATCTGCGGAATCCACGCCGAGTTTTTCAAAAAGGTCGAGCCGCAGCAAAGCCGCGTGTTCACCGGGGACGGCGGGGAGGATGTCGAGGATCGCGGCGAGGTCTTCTTTGGAAAATGCGTCGAGCTTCAGCGATTTCACGACTTCCGCATCGCGCAGATGTTCGCGCAACGCGACGCGGGTGGAGTAGATGAGATGATCGTCGGCTTTGTCGGTGGTGCGGAGGAGATTTAGCAGTGGAGCAAAGCCTTCCACGACTCTAAACGTTCCTAGAGTTTCAGCAGCTACTCGACGCACCGAGGCGTCTTGATTGCCCAGTGTGGAGAGGACAAACTTTACCGCCTTGGGAATCCACTCATCGCGAGTTTCTTTCAATGTCTGGGTGGGCTTTTCGTTTCCTTTCAGCTTCGCGACAGTCTCCGCAGTCATCCGAAGCATGTGCGTCAGAACGACGTTGCTCTGGCGTGCCGCTTCTTCTTTCGTGAAAAGTTGGTAGGCGACGCGATTTGACACCCACATGATTCCGACGGTCGGATTTGGCGCGGGCGTATCGATCGCCGCCGCAAGCCGCTCAGGAATGCCCCCATCAAACCGATCACACAATTCATTCAAAGCCAGCGACCGCCGCGTCGGGTTCGGCGAACCGAGTTCTTTGATCAAAGCGGCGATTTGTTCCTCTTTCGGCAGCGTTGTGGGCAGCGCGACGCTCATTGGAGCGGCGACATTCCTGTCGCCGACGGCCTGCGCGGTCCCGGAAGATTTCCGTTCTTCGGTGGTTGCCGGCGCGGGGTTTCCGACTTCGTTGGGATTCACGCTTCGGTTCGCTGTCGGCGACACGAATGTCGCCGCTCCCTTATACACCACCCGCCAAATCCTCCCGCGCTCGCGGTCGCGACCGGGATGCGTGAGCGGGACTTCGTAGTGGCCGATGATTCGGTTGTAAAAATCCGCGATGTAGAGCGCGCCGTCGGGGCCCCATTGCAGGTCCACGGGACGGAACCACGGGTCTTCGCTCGTGAGGAAATCGGGCATTTCCACTCCCTTCGACGACGAGCCGCGCCATTCGATGCGGTCGCGATTGATGCGCGAGGTCATCACATTTCCCACGAGCATCTGGCCCTGATACTCCGCCGGCCACGACGTGTCGCGAATGAGCATCGGCCCGCAAATCGCCGTGCTCCCGTGCGAGTGCTGAATCGTCTGCGGCGCAAAGCCGAGTCCATCGTGCGGCTTGCCAAAACTCGGGTAGTAACCGCCGCGCAGGAGCTGGTAAATCGGCGAGCTGTGGCAGTCGGCGGAGAACAAATTGCCGTAGTCGTCCCAGCAGAGCCCGAAGGGATTTACCTGCCCATGCGTCCATTGCTCCACGCGCGAGCCGTCGAGACGAAAGCGATACACATTGCCGCTGTTGAGCGTGATGGTGCTGCCGTCCTTCGCTTTGAAAACCGAGTTGTTGTTAAAACCATGCGTCGCGTAAATCCACCCGTCGTCCCCGCGCCGGAAACTTGCCTGATTCCCATGCGTATCGCGCTCCCATCCGAGCGGACCGAAGAGCACCTCGCGCTTGTCCGCCTTGCCGTCGCCGTCCGTGTCTTCAAAGAGCCAGATATTCGGGATGCTCCACGCCACGCACTTCCAATGACCATCCGCCGTGCGAAACGGATAGAGCCCGATGGGGATGTTCAGTTTATCCGCAAAAACCTCCATCTTCCGCGCTTTGCCATCCGGCCCGAAGTCCGAGAAAATGCGGATGCTATCGCGCAACTCCGCGCCCTCCTTCGCCGGAAAAGGATACTCGAGCGACTCGCTCACCCAAAGCCGCCCCGTGGCATCGAAAGCCATATTCATCGGCTTCCGCAAATCCGGCTCCGCAGCCACGAGCTGAATCTCAAACCCCGGCGGCAGCTTGAATTTCGCCCGCTGGTCCGCAGGTGCGAGCGGCTCCGTAGTCCGCACGCCTTCGGCAAAAGGATCAGCCTTTTGCGCAAAGGCGGATGCGGTGATGAGTGTGGCGGCGAGGAATGTGCGACGGAGCATGGCGGGATAATCGGGTGTCATGCTAAAGATTTGCGAGGAACTTCACGAGTTTCGATTGAGTATACCTGTTTGTCGGAAATGACTTTCCCCATCCCGCAGACCGATGCATGAGTGTCTAATGAACGAAGGCGAACACTCGTGGCCACTTCTTGATGTGGTGCTTCATGGTGGACCGATTTGCATCTTCTTTCACGGGCTGGCTATGGGGATTGCGGCGTATGTTTCCATCGTCGCATTGATTGCAATTCGTAAGGACACGCCGCTGCAAGTCGCTCGGCTTGCATACATTTCACTTCTCCCGCTCGTTCTGGCGTCGCTTGCAGTTTACATCAGCCTTTTCCACATCCCTACGCTCGACGGGCGAACGCACACCATTTGGGAAATGGCCCAGATGGAGCCGCCTCGTGGTCTGCTCGGAACCCATGCCGACGCGCTCGCATTTCACCGAGACAGCATCGCCAATCATGTCGCCCGGATTAAACTGTATTTTTACGCGGGCTGGCTTTGGACTGCGCTTTCTCTGCTCCTCGTTCGCGTTGGAGCACGGCGCAAAGCTGCCCGTATTGAGTGACCGCTCTACGTCCCCGCCTTGCGTTCCTTGTTTTTCCAGTCGGGCTGGAGCTTTTGATAGCGGGCGGGATCGCGGCCGAGGAAAAATGGGGGTGCTTTTCCGGGTGTGGGTTTCGCGGCTTCTTGGAGCAGTTCGTTTGCGAGCGTCGTTTTGTCCGCTGCGCTCAAGGAATGGAGTTGCGGGAATTTCTCGTAGATCATGGTGCAACGTGCCGCAGATCCACCGAATAGCGAGCGGTGGTTCATCACGGTTTCGTCACCGTTTCGGATCCTCAAAAGCCGTGGCGAAAGACGGGCTGGAGTTCGGGGGCTTCGGCGAAGTCCTTGGGCGTGATCATGAGCCGGTCGAGCGGGAGGGCTCCGTTCTCGATGGAGCGGATGACTTTTTCATACGGCTCCCATGCGAGGTCGCCGAGCTTTTGCAGTTTGCCGAGCTTTTGGCCGGTGGCGTCGCGGACAGATTTCCACAGGAGCTCGCTGCAGTAGATGCGGGCTTCGTCGAGGTCGTAGTGGATGTCGTACGGGCGGCCTTTGTATTTCTCCGTCGCGGCGATGATCTGCGGAATCTTCGCATTGAGCGGCGCGCGGAGGCGGTAGGCGGCGTAGGCGTTCTTGCGGCCTTGCAGCACCCAGAGCGCGAGCGGCGTTTCCTTCACCGGCCCGATGGCCTCGACGACGACCCACGCGGTGCCGCTCCGTTTCACGATGCCGCAGTGGGAAAAGGGCGAGCCTGTGCTGCCCTCGATCGCGTCGATGAGGTCGTTGTGCGGGAGTGATTGGAACAGGAAGTCGCCCTCCTGCGGCTGGTAGCCCGCGGTCGCGCCGGGATCGCGGCTGCACGCGCCGAGGATGAGGACGGCGAGCAGTGTTAAAACGCGGATCATCCGTGCGGGGAGCGCCTACACCTTCCAGTCGCCGCGGTAGTCGCGGGTGAGCCACTCGGCTTTGCCGGTGCCGCCTGCGAATGCGAGCTTCGCCGGGTCCCACTGGATCTTTTGTCCATGGCGGTAGGCGAGGTTCACGAGGTGGCAGGTGGTTACGGTGCGCGCGCCGATTTCCACGTCGGCAATCGGGCGCTGACGGCTCTTCACGCACTCCATGAAGTTGTCCTTGTGGCCGGTCGTGGCGATGAGCTTCACCTTGGCGTCGGAAAGGAATTCCTTCTCCGCGGCGGCGACCTGCTCCTTCAGCGGCGGCTTGCTTTCGTTGGTGCTGAAGTTCGCGACTTCGCGGTCGCCGACTTTCAGGATGAAGCGGCCGCGGTTGACGAAGATCATGCCTTTATCGCCGTGGAAGGTGACGCCGTTTTCCGAGATGTGTGTGACTTCGACGCCGCCTGTGTATTTGAGCTTCACGCCCTTCTGCGCGTTGGGCTCCGAGGCGGGCAGGATTTCGAGCGGTCCGCGATCGTCCTCGCCGAGTCCCCACTGGCAGATGTCGAAATGATGGGCGCCCCAGTCAGTGACCATGCCGCCGCCGTATTCCCAGTAATTGCGCCAGTTCGGGAAGTGGTTGTGCACGCCGCGCGGGGCGAGGACGCTGTTGTAGGGGCGCATCGGCGCGCCGCCGAGCCACATGTCCCAATCGAGTCCCGGCTCCATCGGCTCCTCGGGAAGGTCGCAGGCTTTGCCCGGACCGCCGACGCCGACTGCCACGTGGTAGATTTTTCCAATGACGCCGTTGCGCGCGAGTTCGCACGCCACGCGGAATTCCGACGAGCTGCGCTGCTGCGAGCCGGTCTGGAAGACGCGCTTCGTCTCCCGCGCCACCTTCACCATTTCCCATGCTTCGTGGATGGTGTTGGTGAGCGGCTTCTCGCCGTAAACGTCCTTGCCCGCTTTCATCGCGGCGATGCCGATATATGCGTGCCAGTGGTCCGGCGTGGCGATGCACACGGCGTCGATGTCCGTGCGTGCGATAAGTTCGCGGAAGTCCTTGTGCGCGGTCACCGCGCCGCCGCCGTTCTTCGCGTAAAACTCGTCGGCGGTCTTTTTCGCGTTCTCGCGGCGGGTGGTGTCCACGTCGCACACGGCCACGACCTGCGTGTCCTTGCGGCGCAGCCAGTCGTTGAGGTGTCCGCTGTTCATCTTGCCCATGCCGATGAGCCCGATGTTGAGCTTCCCGTTCTTCGGGACTTCGGCGGCCCAGACGTGCGACGGCAGAATGAGCGGCGCGGTGCCGGCGGCGAGGGCGGTTTTGAGGAACGAACGACGTGATGTGTGGATGCGGTTCATGTGGGTTCTGTTGTTTGAGTTGCTTTGTGAAGAACACCCGGACGATGGCGAGCTTTGGAGAAAAGGCACGTGCTTTTCCGCTGCGAATACCGGTTTGCATGCCGCGGTTGCTCCGGTATTCCACACCGCTCGCATGAAGCTCCACCTCGCCATCCTGTTCGTCACCACCATCGCCGCCGCCGCGGAGCCGAAAGCTCCCGCGGACCTCGGCATCGACCTCGTCGCGATCAAAGCCGGCACCTTCCTCATGGGCAGCCCGGCGACCGAGCCGTGGCGCAATGCCGACCCGGCGAGCGGCGAGGGGCCGCAGACAAAGGTCACGATTTCCAAGCCGTTCTGGATCGCGAAGACCGAGACGACGCGCGCCCAGTACGAGGCGCTCATGGGCGCGCAGCCCGACCCGTGGGGCAAGAAGACCGCGGAGGATTGGAAGACCAAAGGCGCGGACTTCGGGAAGTTCCCCGCCGTGAACGTCACGTGGGACCAGGCGCGCGAGTTTTGCAAAAAGCTCACCGACCGCGAGCGCGCCGCCGGCCGCCTGCCTGCGGGCCTTGTCTATTCGCTGCCCACCGAGGCGCAGTGGGAATACGCGTGCCGCGCCGGCACCACCACGCGCAACTACGCCGCCGATTCCGACGACGCCACCGAGATCGCCTGGTATGTAAAAAACACCGGCCCTTTCAATCGCGGTACCATGCCCCGCATCCAGCCCGTCGCCGGCAAAAAGCCGAACGCCCGGGGCCTTCACGACATGCTCGGCAACGCCCGCGAATGGTGCCTCGATTTCGTCGGCCCGTATCCCGGCGGCGAAGTCACCGACCCGCGCGGCCCCGCACAGCCGGTGAAGGACAGCATGAACTTCCGCATCCAGCGCGGCGGCGCGTGGATCGATGCGAAGAGCAAAATGCGCTGCGCCTGGCGCGGATGGAGCGACGCCAGCTTCGGCTCGCAGAAAGGCTTTCAGGAAGGCACCGTCGGCTTCCGCGTCGTCGTCATCGCCGAATAACTCATGAAAGCGCTCCTGTTCCTCGCCTGCACCTCCGCCGCACTCGCAGCGGAGAAATTCCCGAATCTCGCCGCCGACAGCACCCTGCCGCGCGGCGCCGGTTTTGCAGCGAGGCTGAAGGCCGACGCCAACGCCGCGGCCCATCCTGCTGTGATCTTCGCCGACAACTTCGAGGACCGCGAACTCGGCGCGCGCTGGGATGAAAAAGGTGCGGGCGAGGGGAAGGCGCTGAGCTTTGCGCCCGTCGATGCACCGGAATGCGGGAAGCGTGCGATGAAAGTCGAAGCCGTGCTCGGAAAGAACCAGGGCGACGGACTCACCAAATGGTTCGAGCCTGCGGATACCGTGTTTGTGCGCTTCTACGTCCGCTTCGATGAGAACTGCGACTACGTCCACCACTTCGTCACCCTTCGCGCCAACAAAGGCCTGCGCGGCGGCGACAAATGGACCGGCTTCGGCGGCGCGGGGAAAAAGCCCGCGGGCGACGAGCGCTTCTCCACCGCGCTCGAGCCGTGGGGCGACTGGGCGAAACTCCCGCCGCCCGGCAAGTGGAACTTCTACAGCTACTGGCACGGCATGGACGCCTCGCGCGACGGCAAATACTGGGGCAACCAATTCATCCCCGAACAACCCGCGCCCATCGCGAAAGGCCGCTGGATTTGCGCCGAATTCATGCTCCGCCACAACACCCCCGGCAGCCCCGACGGCGAGCAGGCGATGTGGATCGACGGCAAACTCCTCGGCCACTGGCGCGGCATCAACTGGCGCAAGACCGGCACTCTCAAAGCCAACGCCCTCACGCTGGAAAGCTACGTCACCGACCGCTGGACGAAGAACGCTGTGAACACCGTCTATTTCGACAACCTCATCATCGCCCGCGAATACATCGGCCCCGCAGGCCGGTAGAAGTATTGTCGATCGCAGTCAGTTTGCTGCGTGCGAGGGATTGATCGCGGTTGTGAACGCCCGGGTGAGTTGATGTGCGGATTGGTATTCCGGGGGGGGGCGGCATCCTGACGCTTCGGTGGTTCGCGTGGGCTGTTCGAGTCCGCGGTTCAGCGCATTTGAGGTGGGTGGGAACTACCCCGTCTCGGTCTGTATTTGATGCATGTGGAAGGCGATTAAATGCGCTGAGGGCGTTTTCAGTCCTGCTTCCTGAATGCAATTAACGCATTTTACTTGCAGTAACGAAATCGCGCCTTTAATACGCGGCGCGACGATGAATGAACGAGCCACTGCCTTTGAGACCTGCTTCGGTGCGGACTTCGAGTTGTTCGGGCAGCCGGGCGGATTGGTGGTGCGAAAACCTTCTGTGCCGGTTCCGCTATTGCCGTCGGATGGCGAACTCCGTGCCACCGCTTACGCCGGGCATCCCGTGAAAAGGGGCGGCATCGCATACGGGGCGGCGTGTGTGTCCGGCTTCTTTCCTCAAACCGGGAAAGGCGGGTGCGATTGCGCGAATTCTGTCGCATTCGGAGAGTGTCAATGCGGCGTGCCGATCCGCGAGCGCCGGATGACTCTTGGCTTCACGCTCATCGAGTTGCTGGTGGTCATCAGCATCATCGCGATCGTTTCTGCAATGGTCGGAGTCGCTGTCAGGAGCGTCAAAAACGGCGGACTCAAAACGAAGTCCATGGCAAACATGCGGACGATTGGGACGGCGATGATCGCATACTCCGGCGATAACAACGGAGACTTCCCGCGATCGGCCCACACGGCGGAGGAGGAGTCCTGGATTTTCTCGCTCTCCCCGTATTTGAGCAACCTCGACGAAATCCGCGTGTGCCCGGCCGATCCGCAGGCGAAGGAACGATTGCGGGCGCGGAAAACGACGAGCTACACGCTGAACGAGTATATTTGCGTGCCGTCGCTGGATCGCTTCGGTCGGGTGAAGGAGGACTTCACGAACCGGTTCCGCCTGCCGGTCCCTTCGCGCACGATGGCCGTCTTCATCGGCGCGGACGGGCTCGATCTCGGTATCTCGAATGATCACACGCATTCGAGGAACTGGAGCCGCTGGACGTCCGTGCTCACCGATATTCAGCCCGATCGCTTCCGTATGGGAGAGCCGTCATCGGATCGCTCCGATGGTGAATCCCACTACCTGTTCGTCGATGGTCACGTGGAGACCCATCCGGCAAAATGGCTGAAGGACCAGATCGACAGCCAGCAGAACCCGGCAATCCCGCCCAAATGAAAGCCCGGCATTTCCTCGTTCTGTTTGCATTTGCGCCGGTGCTGACCGCCGCCGTGCTGGACGTTCAACACGCGGACATCAGCGTGAATTTTAACGCGTCCCTCATGGGCAGCGCCACGAATCCCTGGCGTCTCACCGTTCGCGATGAAGACGGACGGATTGAGTACGGCGGGCGGCGCGTCGCAACGCCGGATCAAATCCAGGTCGTGCTCGATGCGCTGGAAGCTTCGAAAGTCGAGGTGCCGGATGACTCGCGCTACGCGTTTCTCGGTCCGGCGGGTCGCGAAGTATACATCCTGCCGCAGACGCAGGAAACCGGCATGCTGTTCCTCGGCACGTCGTCGGAAAACAAGACTGCCCAGGCCGGATGGCAGGGTGTGGGAGTTCAGTCGAACCTGCTCGTGAGAGGCTTTGCGTCGGGTGTGTTTCAAAGCAACCGCGTCAACCTGCGGCTGGAGACTTTCTCCGGTCCGGGCGCCTTCTTCCTCTATTCCACAAATGCGTTCGGAGACCCGACGGTGTTCTACGACACGGCCGGCGGGCTCTCGCTCGATGACAACCGGCAGATGTCCCCGGCAAACCACTCGCACTTCAACTGGGCTTTCACCGAGCCCGGTGAATACACGCTCGGGCTCCGCGCATCGGCGACCACCGCGGGCGGAACTTTCACGCAGAGCGACGTCACCGAGTTCACGTTCCGCGTGATTCCGGAGCCATCGTCTGCCGCGCTGCTCGTGCTCTCGGGATTCGCCCTGTTGTGCCGCCGCTTTCGCTCCCGGGACCTCGAAACAAACAAAACATCATGAAACTAAAATCCATCATCGCAACAGCAGCCCTCGCGGGCTTTTCACTCACACAGGCGGCCGCAGCGCCGACGATCTTTTCGCGTGGCCACACGGACGTAGGCATCGCGTTTGAAGACGGCGCATTTGATCTTCACGTCCACTCGGAGGAATTCGGACTGGAAGCCGAGTCCGCGTCGGACGTGCTCCGCGTCCTGCCGGCTGCGCAAAACTCCATTCCGGGCAATCCGGCGTTCTCCTTCCTCGGGCCTTCCGGAAATCCGGTGTGGATCCTTCCGCAGGACGGTGGCGACGCCGAAGCCGCGGGGCTTCTGTTTCTCGGCATCGGCTCGGAGGAAATCGCGCCCGGTACTTTCTCCGGCGACCTGTCGATGGCTCTCACAAACGTCGCATTCACTCCGGAGCCCGGATTTGCGCCGTTTGGGCAATTCGCCGTTTTCACCGTCAATAGCGGCGGCGCTCCCACGGTCCTGATGAGCACCCACGATGGCATCGATTCATCCGACGCCGCCACCGTCACTCCCGGCGGCCACATGCACGTGAACTGGGCGTTCACCCAGCCCGGCCGCTACGTCGTCACCTTTGCCGTGACGGGCACCCCGACCGGCGGTTCGCCTGTCACCGCCTCGGCGTCCTACACGTTTGTCGTCAAATCGTGGGAGTCGGAAACTGACACGCAGGTGCAGTCTGGTGAACCCATCGCGGTGGGTGTTGGCGCTGCGCTCCTTTCCTCGCTGTCGCCGATTGTCGTGGCTCCCGATCAGAGCGGCTTGTTTTTCGCGACGCTCAAAAAGTTCGGCGCAAACACCGCGCTGATCACTCCCGCGAATGACCGCGCGCTTCTCCGCGTCAGCGAATACGTCCCGGCGATTCTCGCCCGCGAGGGCGATGAAGTTCCCGCGATTCCCGGCTCGAAGATCAAGTCGTTCACCGATGCCAACGCGAGCGTCGACGGAACGATCCTGGTAAATGCCACGCTCCTTTCCGGCGTCGCCGGTGTCGTGCCGGCAAACGACCTCCTCCTCGCCATCGTCACGCCGGGCGGCCTCGTGCCGGTCGTTCGGGAAGGCGATCCGGTCTCCACGCTTCCGGGATACAATTTCCTCAGCTTCACCAGCTACCTGCCGGCCGACAACGGTCACGTCATCGGCGTCGCCACCGTGCGCAACGCGATCGAGAAAAAGAACAAGACCATCGTATTCCGCGGCGCACCCGGCGCGGCTCCGACGATTCTCGCAGCCACCGGAGAACCGCTCCTCACCGATGCCGGCACGCTCGTCGTGAAATCCATCGCGCGCCCCACGCGCTCAAACCAGCCCTTCGGCCACACCGCAAACGGCTGCATCCAGATGCTCATCGGCTTCACCGATGGCAGCAGCCAGCACGTCCGCTTCGCAGCACCTCCGCTCCTGCTCGAATAAACACACAACCCCGGAGCGCGCGGGCACCCTGGGCGGGCTCGCGCGCTCCGTCCCTCCCGGCACGCCGCCCGCAGCTTTTTTTAAATCATGAGCAAACTACCAGTCACCGTCCTCTCCGGCTTTCTCGGCGCGGGGAAAACCACGCTTCTCAACCACATCCTCAACAACCGCGAAGGCAAACGCGTCGCCGTCATCGTCAATGATATGAGCGATGTGAACATCGACGCCGCACTCGTCGCCAACGGCGGCGCAGCGCTCTCACGCGCCGAGGAAAAAC
>SXWH01000293.1 GCA_005791535.1 Verrucomicrobiaceae bacterium
CGAGAAAGCCTTCGAATTTGCACACGAGGCGGACCCGGATGCGATCCTGCGCTACAACGATTACGGACTGGAGGATCCGCGGAAGAGGAGGAAGCTGCTCACGCTGATCAAAGGCCTGCAGGAAAAGAAGGTGCCCATCTCGGCCATCGGCACCCAGGCGCACCTGAACGCCTCCGTGACTTTCGAGACGATGGATCAATGCCTCGCGGACTTGAAGACGCTCGGCCTGCCGATTCACGTCACCGAACTCGACGTGAACAGCGCGACGGGCGGCCAGCAAGGATTCGGCGCGGACATCGGCGGCAACTCCTCCGCCACCGACGGCGGACTGGTGGCCGAAGCCGACAAAAAGCTGACGCAGGGGTACACGGCTGTTTTCAAAGCGCTGCTGAAACACAAGGACGCCGTGAAGCTGGTGACGTTCTGGGGTCCGAACGACGCGAACTCCTGGCGCGCCCGCGGTCGCCCGCTCCTCTTCGATTCCGAATGCAAACCGAAGCCGGCGTTTGATGCGGTGATCAAACTCGCTGCGGAATCAAAGCCGAAGGAGTAGGCTTCCGCTCAAGCACGCACCACGGCATATGAAGGCCGCGCTTCCATTCATCATCGCCGCATTGTTCATCGCTCCGTTCGTTGCACGGACTGCGGATGAAACACGCCACCCCGATGTGCTCACGGTTGCTGCGGATATTGAAAACCCCGCCATATCCGCCGGCGAAGCTGGTCCGGGCAGGATGGTCCTTCAATCGCTGCCGAAGTACGCGGGAACCGCAGTCGCTCATTCGCTGTTCCTCCCGACGGATTGGGAAAAGGGAAAGCGCTTCCCGGTCATCATCGAGTTCCTGGGCAACACCGCGAGCGTTCGGGATAACAAGGGAATCGGATACGCACTCAGTGGAGGAAAGGGATTCATCTGGGTCGTGATGCCCATCGTGAGCGCGGACGGAACACGCGACATGGATTGGTGGTGGGGCGATGTGAACGCGACGGTCGCGTATGCAAAGGAGGCCGTCCCGGCCATCTGTCGCGAGTGGGGCGGCGACCCGGAGCAGGTCGTGCTCGCCGGATATTCACGCGGCGCAATCGCGTGCAATTACATCGGTCTGCACGACGATGAAATCGCGAAGCTCTGGCGCGCAGTCGTAGCCGTGAGCCATTACGATGACGGCCACACCGCCTGGGGAATGACGCCCGCGGAACAGCAGCGCGCACCGGAACGCCTGCGACGGCTCGGCACCACCCCGCAACTCATCTGCGGCGAATACGCATCACGCCGTGTGCGCGGAGGTGAAGCGAAGTTGCGCGAATGGATCACGAGCCGCAACCTCTCCACGTTTGCCACCGCGAAAGCCGAACTGGAACTCGCTCCTCTCACGGAACTCGAGGGCACGCGCGCCTTCATCGCGCGACATCACCCGCAGGGAAACTTCACCATTATCGACCTCCCGTGGGTGAATCACGGAATGACCGTTCTTCACCGCGACACACCCGAACGCCGTCAGATTCGCAACTGGCTTCAAAAGGTTCTGCCGAAGCCGGGTTCGAAGTAGGCGCTCGCCGCCGCCCTTTCAAAACCCGGGCGGGAATCCCGACGACGAGCAGACTGTTCCTCGACAGCGGGCCGGACTATTCCATCATTACTTCCATCGCCGCCATGCACCGACTCACCGCCCTGGCAATCGCCTTTTCACTCTCCGCAACGAACGGTTTCGCTCAGGATTCCGCAGATGTCATCGTATATGGCTCCACGCCCGGCGGCTTCTGCGCGGCGATTGCAGCAGCACGCGAGGGTGCCTCGGTCATTTTGCTGGAGCCCACAGCGCACATCGGCGGGCTGAGCACCGGGGGCCTGAGCCACTGCGACTCGAACCAGATGGTTCGCAGCACGGTGATGGGACTGTTCGACGAATGGCACCGGCGCGTCGTCAAAGACTACACCGACCGCGGGCTCGCGGCGCCGTACAATCCGGCGGTCAAGGATACGGCGAAGTGGACCTTCGAGCCGCACGTGGCGATGCGCGTGACGAATGCGATGCTGAAAGAAGCCGGGGTGACCGTATTGACCGGCCGGTATTTGCAGTCCGTCGCAAAAGACGGAACGCGCATCCAGTCGCTCATCACGAGCAACGGGACTTTCAAAGCGAAAGCATTTGTGGACGGCTCGTACGAAGGCGACCTGATGGCCGCCGCGGGCGTTGACTGGACGATCGGACGCGAAGGCCGCGCGGAATTCGGCGAATCCTACGCAGGAAAGCAGTACCCGAAAAAGGTGATGAACTTCAGCGGCTTCGACGACAAAGGAAACCTGCTGCCGCTTGTGACGACCAGCGACGCCGGCCCAGATGAAGCAGGTGATGGAAACATCATGACATTCAGTTTCCGTCTATGTCTCACAAGGAATCCGGAGAACAAAATCGCGATTCCTGAGCCGGCAAACTACGACCCCGCCCGCTTCGAGCTCGCACGCCGCGCGCTGAAGGTCGGCGCAAAAGTGGGCTTCGATCTTTATCCACTCCCCGGCAACAAACTCGATGGCAACAACTCCATCCACGGTCAGGTCTCGCTTGGTCTTGTCGGAGGCTGCAACGACTGGCACCGCGCCGATGAAGCCGGCCGCGCGAAGATTTGGGAGGCGCACAAACAATACACGCTCGCGTTCCTCCACTTTCTCCGCACCGATCCAGCCGTGCCGCCGAAGTTGCGGTCCGATTTCTCCGGCCTCGGTTTTTGCAAGGATGAGTTCGCGGCAACCGGTCATTTTCCGCCGGCGCTCTACGTGCGCGAATCCCGCCGCATGAAAGGAATGTACGTGCTCTCGCAAAAGGACATCATCGACTCGCCGGCGAAGGACGATGCGATCGCCATCTCCTCGTTTCCCATCGATTCGCACGACTGCCAGCGCGTGGCTTTGAAAGACGGCGGCGTGATCAATGAAGGCACGATTTTTCCCGTCCGTGTTCCCGGCACCAATGTCGGTTACGCGTATCACGTCCCGTATCGCTCCGTGCTTCCACGGGCGGAGCAATGCACCAATCTGCTCGTGCCCGTGGCGCTCTCATGCACGCACGTCGCCATTTCTTCGCTACGCATCGAAGGCGCGTGGATGGTCATCGGCCAGGGCGCCGGTGTCGCCGCGGCACTCGCAGCAAAGCAGTCCGTAGCCGTGCAGGCTCTTCCGTATCCGCTCCTGCGCGAGCGTCTGCTTCCGCAGGGACAGGCGCTCACTCTTCCTGTTTCTCAAAAGACGGAGCCTGCGAAAGACGCCGGCTTTATCCCTGTGAAATCGCTTCCGGGAATCGTGCTCGACGACGCCGACGCAGAGCTCACCGGCAACTGGGCACGCTCGACGAATTTCAAACCGTGCATCGGAAACGGTTATGTCGTGAGCGGCGACCGGAACGTTCGCAGCGACGGAAAAGCCACCGCCACCTTCCGCCTCAAAGTCCCAAAGTCCGGTGATTACCGGGTGCTGCTCGCCTACTCTGCGCACGAAACCCGCGCCCGTAATATCCCGGTGAGTATTCGCAGCGGAACGCGTGAAACGAAGCTCGCCGTCGATCAAACGCGCGCTCTTCCGGCGGGACAGCATTTCCAACCCATCGGCACCGCGGAGTTGAACGCGGATGTTGAGACGATCATCCAAATCAAAACCACCGACACCACCGGCTTCGCGATTGTGGATGCCGTGCAATTGCTACCACTCAAATAGCAGACGGAAATGGACACATCTCGAATCCAAACAACATCTCCGCTACGGGCGGCTCTCCCGACTTCCCGATGCTTCGCCGCGATGCTGTGTCTCGCAAGCGCTTCCGCCGCGGAAAATCTGCTGCCGAATCCATCGTTCGAATTGAAGTCCATCGCCGGCATCGAAGGATGGAGTTCGCGGGCCTGGTCGGGCGGGACCGAAGCAAATTACGAAGTCGTGGCTCCGGGAAGAAGCGGTGGTCATGCGATCAGCATTCAATCGTCCACCGGCTCCGACGCAGCGTGGACTTCGAAGGTCGCCGTAAAGGCGGGCGCGGCGTACGAGCTCTCCGGTTGGATCAAAACAGACGCAGTCCAAGGCGCTGCCGGAGCGCTGATCAACATCCAGAACATGCAGTCCGTGAAGACCCCGGCCGTGACGGGAACCTCGGACTGGAAGCAGGTGCGGGTCGTTTTTAGAGCGGACAAGGACGAACTGGAAATCAACTGCCTGTTCGGCGGCTGGGGAAAAGCGACGGGAGCGGCGAGGTATGATGACGTCGTCCTCCGCGAGATCAGTCGCGAGGAGTTCGCCCGGGAAAGAGCCAAAGGTGAGGTCTTGCAGGGGCTGAACGGTCTTGTCGCGGCGCCGGTGATGACGGATGCCGCAGGCCTTCCTCGCCGCCTGATGGGTGTGGGCGTGGATGACCGCGGAAAGGTGTTCGTGAGCGAGACGGTGCGGGTTTCGAACGAGGAAATCAGCCTGTTGCAGTCGAATTTTCTCCACGAGGCGGACATGGCGCTGATGACGGTGGAAGCGAAGGAAGCGTGGATTCGCGCCAATTTTTCGCAGCAGATTGCGAAGGTGCAAGGTGTGCAGGATTACAACAAGGACGGCGTGGTGGACGTGAACGACCTCACGGTTCGCAGCGAGCGGATTTTTTCGCTCAACGACGCCGATAAGGACGGCGTGTTCGATGCTGCGACACTTTTCGCCGATGGCTTCAACGGCATCACCACGGGCGTTGCTCATAGCGTCACGCCAATTGGCGATTCCGTGTATGCCACGATCATTCCCGACCTGTGGAAACTGCGCGACACCGACGGCGACGGACGCGCGGATGTCCGGGAGCAGCTCGTGCACGGGTTCGCAAACCACATCGGCTACGGAAACCACGATCTCCACAGCGTTGTGCGCGGCTACGACGGAACGATCTATTGGAGCATGGGCGACCGCGGCCTGAATGTCGTGTCGAAGGAAGGCAGACGCTGGGCCTATCCCAACACGGGCGCGATCCTGCGGTGCAATCCCGACGGCAGCGGCTTCGAGGTCTTCGCGAGCGGATTGCGCAACTGCCAGTATTTCGATTTCGATGATTACGGGAATCTGTTCGCCGTTGACCACGACGCCGACTTTCAGGGTGAAATGGAGCGACTGGTTTTCCTGCCGGAACGCTCCGATTCCGGGTGGCGGAACTACTATCAATACCGCCAAGTGAACCGGGTGCTCGGAGACAGCGCGAAAGACCTGTATAATCCGTGGCTTGCCGAAGTGATGTGGAAGCCGCAACACACCGGGCAACCTTCGCACTCTCTCCCGCCCATCGAAAACAGTTGGAACGCGCCGGCCTCGTTCTCTTGGCAGCCCGGACTGGCTCTTGGTGGAAAGTATCGCGGGCATTTTCTCCTCGGCGGAATGGGAGCCATCCGGGCGTTCAGGATGGTTCCCGACGGGCCAGGATTTCGTCGCGAGGGCGAAGACGTCGTCGTGGATGGACTCGGCCAGCAGGTCCTCGCATCCGCGTTTGCTCCAAACGGGAGCCTTTATTTTGTTCTTTGGGATCCGCCACAAGCCCGGGCACCGCTCTGGGCGCTTCGTGATTCTTCGAAAGATGCTGGAGAAATTGAGGCGTTGCTGAGGCAGGGCTTTGGCAAACGCACAGTGGAAGACCTTGCGCGGCTGCTCGGCCACGAGGATCGCAGAGCGCGCTTCGCCGCACAGGATGAACTTTCCGCGCGCGTAGACGCAGCCGCTTTCAAGCGCGTCGTGCTCGATGAAAGTGCGCCGCAACTCGCGCGCATCCACGCTCTTTGGGGTCTGACACAATTGCGACGCTGGGACGATGACGTCGCCCAACAAGTCGCGAAATCCCAGGACGATGAACTGCAGGCCCAGCTGGCACGATACGCAGGAGATGCGGGAAACGGCGCGGCTGCACAGGAACTTGCCACTGCGCTGGTTCGTCACAGGTCACCACGCGTCAGGATGCTGGCGTCCATCTCATGTGGGAAGTTGCGCGCGACCTCCGCCACTCCGGCGTTGCTGACGATGCTCCGCGATGCGGCAAATGCGCCGTTGCTGCGGGAAGCGGGAGTCATCGGCCTCACGGGAACGGCTTCAGCAACGGAGTTGGAGAAGCTCGCATCCGACCCATCCGAAGCTGTTCGAATCGCCGCCGTTGTCGCGTTGCGTCGTCTCGGTGCCGCGAAAGAATTGATCAGCTTTCTCAACGACGCTTCAGCACAAGCGGCGGTCGACGCAGTGCTCGGTATCTACGACACCGCGGATGGAGCTACGTTCAAAGTGGCACCGGAAGCCCTCGATGCCGTCGCCAGAAAACTCAGTGCGTCGAGCCCGGCGCCCGTCAATGTGCGTGCGATTGCTGCGAATCGGCGCATCGGCACACGGGCCGCGCTCGACCGGCTCATCGCGTTCCTGAAAGCGCCGGATAATGCGCAACTTCGCGAGCGGATCATGGCCATGGACGTTCTCGCATCATGGTCGAACGCAGCAACGCTCGACCCGGTGGACGGTCGCTATTTTCCCCTGCCCGCCTTTTCCGCCGAGGATCTTCGATCGGCACTAGCACCGCAAATTCGCACGCTCGCCAGCGACCGCGATCTCGTCATTGCCGAACGCGCCATCGCCTTGGCAGCCCACATGAGTGCCACGGATGAGCTCATCGCGCATGCAGCCGCCACCGCCCTTGATGAATCCGTGGCCATGCCGCTGAGGCTCGCGTGGTTCGAACTCGTGCGTAAGCAGCGCCCCGGACGCGCGGACGAAGTAGCGTCGCAAACACTGGCACTCGCCAATTCCGGAATCAGCATGGCCGCCGCGAATCACCTGCTCGACCGCAGAATAAAGACCGGAGAGGTCAGCGAGTATGTGATGCGGACGTTGAACACGCAGCGGGACGTCGTCCAATCGCAGGGTGCACTCGGGCTTTTGAAACGACTTCCTGAAAGCGACACCGTTCTCCGCACGATGATTGAAAGCCTGCGAGCCGGAAAGGTCGCCGCCGCGATTCATCTCGATGTCATCGAAGCCGCGCGCTCGGCCGCCGTGCGGGACAAGGAACTCGCCGCCCTCGTCGCCGCGTATGACGATTGGGCGAAAGCGCAGAAACCGTTCGGGGAATACACCGTGGCGCTCGAAGGCGGGGACAGCGAACGCGGCCGGTCCGTCTTCCTCGGCCACACTGCGGCGATGTGTTCGAAGTGCCATGCGTTGAAGCGGGCAGACCAGCAGGTTGGCCCATCGCTCGAAGGCGTGGCGACACGTTTGACGCGCGCGGACCTGCTTGAATCCCTGCTCGATCCCCGTGCCAAGGTCGCGCCGGGTTACGGCGTTCAAGTTCTAGTACTGAACGACGGCAGCAGCGTCACCGGCACGCAGATGTCCGAGACAGCCGAGGCAATCGTTCTCAAAAGCCCCGACGGAAAACTTACGACGCATCCGAAAGCCCGCATCAAATCAGCAACCAAGCCCGTCGGAGTGATGCCGCCGATGAAGGGATTGCTGACCATTCGCGAGATGCGTGACCTCGTCGCATTTTTATCCACGCTCACCTCCGCGAAATAAATCCGGAGCCTGATGACGCGCCGTTTGCCTGCACAGACAGCCGGGAAACCTCGCCAGTTCCGGTGGAGTTCCCGCCAGTTTTCGCAATGAGACAGACCACCCGTATCGGGCATGTTCGTCGCGGGTGCGAGCGCGTCCGGCAACCGCGGGCTTTCCGCCGCGAATTTGCCGGCTAGCGTGCCTGCGCTCGTCGCAATCAATTTCCAACACGCATCTAGAAATGAAAAACTCACGGTCATTGAAACCACTCAGTAACAACATTCACCTGCTCCGCTGGGTGAAAAAGATGGCGGCTCTCTGCAAGCCGGATCGCATCCACTGGGTCGATGGCTCCAAGGCTGAATACGACCGGCTTTGCGATGAGATGGTCGACAGCGGCACGCTCACGCGACTCAACCAAAAGAAGTGGCCGGGTTGCTTCCTGGCCCGTTCCGATGCCAGCGATGTCGCGCGCGTGGAGGACCGGACGTTCATCTGTAGCGCTTCGAAGGAAGGCGCGGGGCCGACGAACAACTGGGTGCACCCGCAGGAGATGAAGAAAAAGCTCCGCGAGCTTTTCAACGGCTGCATGAAAGGCCGCACGATGTACGTGATGGCCTTCAGCATGGGACCGCTCGATTCGCCGATGTCGCAAATCGGCGTGCAGTTGACCGACTCGCCCTACGCGGTTGCAAACATGCGGATCATGGCCCGCATCGGCAAAAAGGTCTTCCAGTTGATCGACAGGGCGAAGAAGCGCGTCGTGCCCTGCATGCACACCGTCGGCGCTCCGCTGAGAAAAGGCCAGAAGGACGTCCCGTGGCCGTGCAACAAGGAGAAATACATCGTTCACTTTCCCGAGACGCGCGAGATTTGGAGCTACGGCTCCGGCTACGGCGGCAACGCTCTGCTCGGCAAGAAATGCTTCGCCTTGCGCATCGCCTCGGCAATGGCGCGCGACGAAGGCTGGATGGCTGAACACATGCTCATCCTTGGCGTCGAAGATCCGACCGGCAAAAAAACGTATGTCGCTGCGGCGTTCCCCAGCGCGTGCGGGAAGACGAATTTCGCCATGCTCATTCCGCCGAAGCATTTCAGCGATCAAGGCTGGAAGGTCTGGACGGTGGGCGACGACATCGCATGGATCAAACCCGGCCCGGACGGCCGCCTGCACGCGATCAATCCCGAGGCCGGCTTCTTCGGCGTCGCGCCCGGAACCGGCGAGAACACAAATCCCAACGCGATGGCTTCGCTCCGGAAGAACACGATCTTCACCAATGTCGCGCTCACGCCCGACGGCGGCGTGTGGTGGGAGGGAATGACGGACGAACCACCCGCGAAGGCCATCGACTGGCAGGGCAACCAATGGACTCCGGAGATCGCAAAGGAGAAGGGCACCAAAGCCGCGCATCCCAACGCACGGTTTACCGCGCCCGCCTCGCAGTGCCCGACGATTGATCCCGACTGGGAAAAGCCGGAGGGCGTGCCGCTGAGCGCGATCATTTTCGGCGGACGCCGCGCCACGACCATGCCGCTCGTGTATCAGGCATTCAACTGGAGTTGCGGCGTGTACATCGGCGCGACGATGGGCAGCGAGATGACCGCCGCGGCAGCCGGCACCATCGGCAAGGTGCGGCGCGACCCGATGGCGATGCTCCCGTTCTGCGGCTACAACATGGGCGATTACTTCCGCCATTGGATTTCCATGCAGCGCACACTCACGGCCACGCCGCGCATTTTCCACGTGAACTGGTTCCGCAAGGACGCCGACGGGAAGTTCCTGTGGCCGGGCTTCGGGGAAAATATGCGCGTTCTCAAATGGATCGTGGACCGCTCGACCGGACACGGCATGTCAAAGGAAACGCCCATCGGCTGGGTGCCAAACTACGAGGACATCGACTGGACGGGCCTCGATTTTCCGCGCGAGAAATTCGACGAGCTGCAACGCTTCGACCGCGCGGCGTGGCGGCAGGAGATACTGTCGCACGAGGAACTCTTCCTCGATCTCAAGACGCATCTTCCGAAAGAGCTGATCTACGAGCGCGAGCTGCTCATCTGCCGGATGTAATCGCGCGATTGCGACGTTCGCGAGGATCGACCGGCGCGCGTTTTCATGACAAACCGCACGCTCATGAAATCACTCTTCTTCATTCTCGCGGCGTTCCTGTGTGCGTTGCAGCCCGCGGCGTTCGCGGACGATAGTCTTCTCGTGTATCCGCCTGTGCCGGGGCTTGCGGCATCGGAGCATTACACGGTGCGCGTCCGGCCCGCCGGGCGCGGCGAGTGGAAGAGCGCATTTGCGTGGGAGACCGTGTGCAAGACCGTGGAGAAAAAGACGGATGCCTACTTCGATCATCTCGCGGGCTGGACGCACGCTTACGTGAACTTCGAGACGACCGGCGCCGTGGAAATCGAGATCGCGCGCGCCAACGGTCAGCCGATTCGCACCGCGGCGGTCCATCCGCAGCGCAAGGCTTCCGCGTGCGCCGTGCGGGATGGCAGGGCGTTCGTCACGCTCGATCAGCCGTGCCTCGTCGCCGTCGATATCGACGGGCAGATGGACGGCCAGGACACCGGCAAGGGCTACAAAGGCCCGCCGATTCACACGATTTCCATCTTCGCGAACCCGCCGCTCATCGGCAAACCCAGGCCCGGCGACCCCGGCGTGCAAATCGTAAAGCCCGGCGAACTCCCGCCGGCCGACGGGAACTGGACCACGCTCTACTTCCTGCCGGGCGTGCACGACATCGGCCTCGCCTATCCGCTTCGCGCGGACCGCCAGTATTACATTCCCGGCGACGCGATCGTGTACGGCACGCTCTCCAGCACGAAATGGGGCGAGGGAAAAAACATCCGCATCTTTGGTCTCGGCACACTATCCGGCGCGCGGCTGAAACACCCCGGCTACGTGAAACCCTCCATCCCGGAAAAAGAACACGCACGCTACCGCCCCATCGAAATCGTCGGCACCACCGACACCCGCGTCGAGGGCATCACCATCGCCGATTCGGCCACACACTCCCTCATGCTCATCCACCCTTACAAACCCGGGCATCCCAACGAAGTGAAGTGGACAAAAATTTTCACCTGGCGCGCAAACGGCGACGGCATCAATCCCTTCGGCAACACCCTCATCGAAGACTGCTTCATCCGCACGCAGGACGACTCCCTCTACGTCAACGGCCCCGGCATCCGCCGCACCGTTTTGTGGAACGATGCAAACGGCTCGTCGTTCGTCCTCAGCAGCACTCCGCAACTCACCGACCGCACGCTGCTCGTCGAGGATTGCGACGTCATCTACGCGCGCGCCAAATGGCACCACTGGAGTGGCGGCCGCGTCTTCAACATGCGCGGCGAAGGCGGCGGCGCAGCGGGCAGCGGCGTCATCTTCCGCAACATCCACATCGAAGACCCGCGGCCCACGCTCCAGCAATTCTTCCTCTGCATGACCATGCCCGAGCCCTATTCCAAAGACGCCGAAAGCCGCGAACCCGGCGACCTCGCGGGCCTCGTGTTCGAAAACATCGCCATCGCCGCGCCCGGCGTCCTCGGCGAGCCGCAAATGCTA
>SXWH01000294.1 GCA_005791535.1 Verrucomicrobiaceae bacterium
GCTCAACGGGATGCCGCCAAACATGGAGGCATAGAGGTCCCAGCTCTCGGCAGGCTCGGAGGAATCCACGTAGCGCGGGATATTGAGATTGTAGTCGTTTTTCTGAAGCTCGGTCTTCGGGACGAGCTTGCTAAAGCCGGGAATGGTGTCCCGCGCGATCACGGTATCGGCGATTCTCTTGATGTCGGAGGCGCGGAGCTTGTTGTTTTTCCCCTCTTTGGCGAAGCCCTTGGAGGCATCGACGATGAGGACATCGCTGGGCTCCCGCGTCTGCCGGAGGACGAGGATGATGGTGGGGATGCCGGTGCCGAAAAAGATATTGGGCGGCAGGCCGATGATCGTTTCGAGGTGGTCGTTCTCGATGAGCTGTTTTCGGATCGCGCCTTCCTCGCCACCGCGGAAGAGCACCCCATGCGGGAGGACGATGGCCATGATGCCGTCGGGCTTCAGGTGGTAGAGGTCGTGGAGGAGAAAGGCGTAGTCGGCCTTGGACTTGGGCGCGAGGCCGAAGCGGGCGTAGCGGGGATCGGTGTCCTTGTGCTGCGGGTCCCACTTTTGGGAGTAGGGCGGATTGGAGACGACGGCGTCGAGGTAGAGCGGACTGTAGGTGTTGACGGGGTCTTGGTCGTCGAAGAAAGGCCAGTCGTCCTCCAAGGTATCGGCGTTGCGGGTGACGATGTTCGTCGGGAGGATGCCGCGCATGACGAGGTTCATGCGGGTGAGGTTGTAGGTGTTCTCCTTCAACTCCTGCGCGTAGTATTTGATGTTGTCCTTATCCGCCATGTGCTTGGCGATGGACTGGCCGATATTCAGCAGGAGAGAGCCGGAGCCGCTGGTGGAGTCGTAAATCTGGATGGTCGCCTTGTCCTTCACATGGTGCGCGATGATTTCGGACATGAGCACAGAGACCTCGTGCGGCGTGTAAAACTCGCCCGCCTTTTTCCCCGCATTTGCCGCGAACATACTGATGAGATACTCGTAGATGAAGCCGAGCACATCGTAGCCCTGCCGGGTATCCATGGGGATGTCCTTGATGAGCTGGAGCAGCTCGCTGCAGCTCGCTGATGGCCTTGGTCTGTCGGGCAGCGGAGTCGCCGAGCTTGCTCAAGCCGGTTTCCAGCGTCTTGAAAATGCCGTCGAAGAGGCGCTTCTGGTTCGGATTGATGAGACGGCTGAAGGCAGAGAGCGCATCGCGCACATGGGAGACATCGACGTCGCTCTTTGGGTCGATCCAAGTGGAAAACAAATGCTGGTAGCCGATGAAGTAGCCGAGGGTGCCCTTGATGTGGTCCACCGTCTCGGCGTCTTCTTCCGATAGAGCGCGGAGATCTTCGTCGGTGAACCCCTCGCTCTTGGCGAAGCGGACCAACTTATCCGAGAGGTATTTGTAGAAGATGAACCCGAGGATGTAGTCCTTGTATTCGTTGGCCTCGATTTTGGACCGCATCTGGTTGGCGGATTCCCATATTTTGGCGGCGAGTTGTTGTTTATTCACAGTGAGTCGAAGGAGAGTTTAGTTGAGGGCTGACCAGCGTCCACGAGGTCGGGTTCAGAACCTAGATTGGCAGTTGAATCTTTGGAACCCTCGGCTTGTGGAAGCATCGGCGCGGAGGGAAGCGGTTTACGCGAGGGCTGACAAGATGGGAGAAATACGTACCCAGCAGGGAGAAGGCAGTCAGGAGGCAGTGGGCGGTGGGCAGTAGGCAGTGGGCGCTACGTGCTTCGATGCAGCGGTCGAGGGAAATCAGGGCTTCTTAGCTTCGTAAGCGGGCGGTTCCTCGTGCAGTACCGCGTCTGCGGCGCCGGGCATGATTTTCACGATCCTGCCGTTTCGCATCACATGCAGCGGAGTATTGGTGCGCTCCGCAAGTGCGCGCGCTCTTTTTGCGGCGCGCTGCAGCGCGATGTCAGCCTGTTGTATCCAATTGGCGTTCGTTTTCATGATGGGTCACTGCTGGCGATCAGCAAAGGTTCCTCCCCGGCATTATCGTAATGTCTCCATGCGTCGGCGAGTTCTCTGGGGACATCGGAGAATGAGGGACGCGGGTGTGTTGGTACCACGCAAAGTGGGAGAAATACGTACGCGGCAGGGGCGGGATGCAGCAGGTGACTCAGCGGGGTTCGTCGAAGCCGGGGCGTATGAATTTGCGGGCTTCGGGGAACTTTGCGGAAAGGCTGGTGCGCAGGCGGCTGAGGACGACCTGGATTTCCAGGATCGAGTCGGCCTTTTGCGGGAACATTTCGGACAGCGCGCTCCATGCTTCGATGGATCGGTCCATGGAGATGAGGGCGACTTTGGCGGTGCCGTCGGAGTCTTTCTCGTGTGCAATCTCGGGCCTTTCCTGTTCCTCCACGAGGGAGCTGAATGCGCGGCCGAGTTTGACGAAGATGAAGTGTTGATACCAGCGGATGACTTCCACGCAGTCGTTGAGGCGGACGAGGTCGCCCTTCGCAGTCGCGACGGAGACTTCGCCGGTTTCGACGCGGCGCTCGAGGTCCTGCACGTGTTCGAGCGGGAGGCGGAGTTCGTTGTTGAACCATTCGTCCACCATGTGTGCGTAGGTGATGGCGAGTTTGGTTTCCTTTTGTCCGATGGCGCGGGCGCGGCGCTCGACGTGCTTTTCGTGGGCGGCGGCGGCTTCGATGGCGTTTGGGTCGGGCACTGTGGTGGCTTTGGCGAGTGCCGCGTCGAGGATTTTCTGTGCGTCGGCGTAGATGCGTTTGAGGGTTTTCTGGAACTTCGGGTTGGTCACGTCGCGGGCCTCGGGGTCTTCGCCGAAGTAGAGTTCATTCTCCGCGAAGTTGTGGCAGCGGTGGGAGAACTCGCAGCGCTCGCACCAGCGGTCGCAGTAGTTGAAGATGCCGGGGATGAAATGCGGGTCGTTTGGGTCGAGCATCCGCTTCCGCGGGGCGCGAGGTTTCCTGGCCGCGGGTTTCTTCGCCGGTTTCTTCGCCGTCTTTTTGGCGGCGGGTTTCTTGGCGGATTTGCGGGCGCGCTTGTCGGGCATGGATGGTGGGTACGGCCATGCGCGCTGCGGCGCAAGCGCAGAACGCTCTGCTCAGGCGAAAAGCGCCGGGACGTATTTGGCCTTCACCAGTTCGCGGGGCTGGTTGAGGTGATTGTAAACGATCGTCTCCGGGTCGATGCCGATGGCGTGGTAGATGGATGCGAGCAGTTCCGTGGGGTGGACGGGGTCGCTCTTGGGCGATGCGCCGGTGGCGTCGCTCTCGCCGTGGACGTAGCCGCGCTTGATGCCGGCGCCTGCGACGGCGGCGGTGTAGCAGTAGGGCCAGTGGTCGCGGCCGTCGGAGCTGTTTTGATTTCCGCTGGTGCTCACGCCTTTCTCCGGGCTGCGTCCGAATTCGCCGAGCGCGACGACGATGGTTTCGTCGAGCAGTCCGCGGGAGTCCATGTCCTCGATGAATGCGGAGAAGCCTTTGTCGAACATGGGCGCGGCCTGGTCGCGGAGGCGGCTGGTGAGGCCGGTGTGGGTATCCCAGGAGTGGTTGTCGCTGTTTGCGACCTTGGGCCAGATGACTTCCACGACTCGCGTGCCGGCCTCGACGAGGCGGCGTGCGAGGAGGAGCGACTGCCCGAATGTATTCATGCCGTAGCGCTCGCGCATCGCCTCGGGCTCGCGGTCCATCTCGAATGCTTCGCGGGCCTTTCCGCTGGTGATGAGGTCGAGCGCCTTTCCGTAGTATTCGTCGAGCTGGTAGGAGGCGACGGCCTTATCAATCTCGGGCATGGCGTCCTCCATCGCCGTGCGCAGGCGGGCGCGGCGCTGGAGCCGGTGGGCAAAAACATCGGGCCGCAGCTTGAGGTCATCGACCTTGATGCGGTTCATTTTGTTCATGTCGAGGTCATCGCCATCGGGGAAAAGCGTGTAGGGATCATACGACTTGCCGAGGAATCCCGCAGTGCCGCCTTTGCCGACGACGTTGCTCTCCTGAAGCGGGCGGGGAAGCATCACGAAAGGAAGGACGGGCTCGGTGGGTGGCTTGAGGCGGATGATGTTGCTGCCGAAGTTTGGAAAGTCCTTTGCATTCGGTGGCTCCAGCTGGCCGGAGGGCGAGACCTTGTCGGTCGTATAGCCCGTCATGATTTGGTAAATCGCGGCGGTGTGATTGAAGAGCCCGTTTGGCGTGTAGCTCATCGAGCGGATCGTGGTGAACCGGTCGTTGAGCTTGGCGAGGTTTGGGAGCAGTTCCGTGAAGCGCGTGCCGGGAATCTTTGTGGCGATGTCCTTGAATGGACTGCGCATTTTGTCCGGGAGATTTTCCTTCGGGTCCCAAAGGTCGAGGTGCGAAGGGCCGCCCTGGAGATAGACCATTACGACATGCTTCGCTTTTCCAAAACCGCCGCCGCCGCCCGCAGCACGGGCTTTGAGCGAGAGCGCGGAGCCAAGCGTGAGGCCGAGAATGGCGCTGCCGCCGACCCGGATGAGGTCGCGTCGGGTCAGTCCAAGGTGTGGGTCGCAGAGGTCACGTCCGGGTTGGCCAGGGATTCGTATCATGGTGCATGGAAAATACCCTGAAAGCGGGGTTCTTAGCGAAGTCTTTCGCTTTGGTGGTTCCGCGAACCGGCGCCGCACTCAAGGATGGTCGATGACGAGTCGCATGAAGTGCTGCGCCTGTGACGACGGATTGATGCCATCGGTCACCGTGACGGTTCCGCTTCCCGGGTCGTTGACCGTGACTCCGGGCAACGTGCTCCAGGTTCCGGCAATGGCTGCGCGTGTGGCGATGGTCTGCCACGAGCCGGTGCCCAGCGCATTGCGGGATTCGACTCGGAAGGTGACGTCCGTCGCGCTCAAATTGCGCGAAAAGCTGAACGTACCGATGCCACCCGGTGTGGTGAATGCGGGCGAGAGGCGCGGGGCGGGATTCTGCGGATCGCTGCCGAGCGCGTATTCGGCGAGGTTGTTGAAGCCATCGAAATCAGGGTCCGCTCCATCGGCTGCGTTGCCGGTATTTGTCGCGCCCGGACCGAAGTGGGTGGTGCGCCAGATGTCCATCGGCTGCGTGGTGACGGTGGAGAAGAATAGCGAGTTTCCGCTGATGACGAAATGTCCGCTGACGCCCGCGGCGAGATTGGTCGCGGTGAAATCCGTCGCCGTAAACGTCGTGGTGCCGAATGTCGCGAGCAGGTAGTTCTGCTCCATCGCGCCGGTGCTGCCAAAGTCGAAGGTGAAGGTCCCTGACGGCGAGCCTTTCTCCAGCAGGCCGGTGCCGAGGGCGATACGGTCCGCCGCATTCGCCGCGCCGAGTGACGTGCGCAGCGTGCCGCCTGCGCGCCAAACGAGGCCCGCGGCCGTGAGTGTGGCGATGGAGTTATCGCCGGGCGAAATGGTCCCGCCGTTTTCCAAAAGAATCGGGCCGGTGCTTCCGGAGCCGGCGAGTGTCGCGCCGCTCATGACGTCTGTGACGACGGTCGAATTCGTGGAGCCCGTGATCATCAGCGTTCCGCCTTCCACAATCGTCGCGCCGGTGAAGGTGTTCACGGCCGTGAGTTCGAGCGTGCCGGGGCCGGTTTTCAGCAGGTCGTTGTGGATGGTGCCGCTCACGATTCCGGAGAGGACCGCGCGGTCGGCGCTGGTGGCTGCGTTGTCCGGAACACGGATTTCGCGGGCGTTGTAGTTGATGTTCGTTTCGCCGGAACTGAGGCTGAGGTTGTCGATGAGCGTGGTCCGGGCCGCGGCGAGGGGGCTGCCGAGGATGAGTGCGAAGCCGCTTTGTACAAAGCCCTTCTGCTCCCAAAGGAGATTATCCACTCCCGCAACGCCCAGGTCCACGGAGGCATCGGCGTCAATCGCCGCGAAGCCGCCGCTCCCGCGATCCTCGGGAATCGTATTTACGGCGGGCGAAACAAACACGAGGCCGCTCCAGTTTACCGTGCCGGGACCGGGCGCGCCCGAGACGAGGAATGGGCGCGAAAATGTCCCGCCGCCGTGGATGCCGAGCACGCCGCCGCGGAAACGCAGCTCGCCGGAAGGAAGCGTGGTGCCGGGCGTGGCGAGGACGGTGCCGGAGTTGATGACGAGTGGTTGCACCGCGGTGGAGCCGTTCGTCGTGTTGGTAAGGTCGAGCGTTCCGGCGCCGGATTTTACGAGTGCCTGCGTGTTTGAAAGCTTGCTGGCGAGCGTGAGCTTCGCCTTCTCGACATTGATAAACCTTGGCCCGCCACCGGTGAGTGTGCCGCCGGTAATGGTGAAATCATTCGCCCCTGCGAGCGCAATCGCGGTGGTCGCGAGCGAGGTGGAGGTTCCGAGCGTCAGCGTGGAGCCCGCGGCAGTGGGCCGGATGCGGATGCTATTCTGCGCGTAGGTCGTGAGCGTGACGCTCGCCGTGCCGGTGAGCAGCGAATTTGCGGTCGTGCTCGATGTTCCGGCAGCGAAAGCGGTCGTCGTTGCCGCGGCGATTCCGTTTGCGCCGTGCGTGGCAAACGCGACGCCATCCGGCTGAATAACCGTGGCCCAGCCTACGCTGGCAGTGCCCGCGGAGCTATTGAGCAGCGAACTGGAAAGCGTCGGAGCGGTGGAAAAAGCGATGCGCGGTGAATTCCCCGCGGTGCCGAGAGCGAGGGCGGTTCCCGCGCCGTCGAACGCCGAGAACTCCACCGTATTCAGCGCCCTGGTGGACGTGGCGTCGCGGCTGCACGATGCGAGGGTGAGGACAGTCGGCGCACCGGCTGCGGCGCGGTGAATGACCTGGAGTCCGAGTTGACCGGAGCGGGGTTTCGTAACCGCTCCGGCTAGCGATGAAAGTTGGAGTCGGCCGATGGTTTCGGTGGTTCCCGCGCCGTTCCCGGAAAGCTGAAACAGACCGCCGCCGATGGAGTCAATGCCGGTGGATACGGCGTCACCATCGCGCAGACGATTGGCACTGTTCGTCGTTGTGTTCTCAAGCCGGAAGGTTCCGCCATTCATGACGATTGCGCCCGCGGTTTGAGCGGAAAGCGATGCGGTGCCATCGAGGACGAGCGTTCCTCCGACGTTCACATCCTTGCTGAGCGCGAGCGTTCCCGAGAGCGTCTGGACGCCCGGGCCGCGAACGACGAGCGCGCCGAGATCGTTACCGGTTCCAGTGGGAGCGCCGAGCCGTACGGTTCCGCCGAAGTCGCCGCTGCCAAACGCGGTCACGACGATATCCTCCGTATCCGCGTTGGTGCCCACGACCTGTGATTCCACGGTGCCGCCTGTCCCGAGCAGTGTCCCGATACGGAGCTCCGATGAGCAGGTGAGCGTCGTGCCGGCGGCGAGGGATACGCGATTTCCGCGGATCGCGGTGCGCCCGGAGTCGGCGTTGTTGTTAAAGCGGACGATGCCCCCGTTGATCACGAGCGGGCCGAACCACGAGTTCTCCGATGGCGCTGAGGACGTGGTGGCGGGCGGAACCGGTGGCGGCGGAAAAGTGCCGAACCGAAATACGCTGGAGCCGTCCTTCGTGATGGTGCCGAGTCCGGAAATGCCGCGATTCATCGTCACGACTCCCGTCCCGTTTCCACCGAAGCGCAGTGTATTCGGGATGATGACCGGAGTGGTGAAGGTGAAAGCGCCCGCGCCGTTTTGCACAATGGCCGGACTGGTGCCGCCAAAGGTCAGTGCGCTGCCGGCGATCACGAGCGCAGGGTCGGTCGGCA
>SXWH01000042.1 GCA_005791535.1 Verrucomicrobiaceae bacterium
CGGCCGATTCCGCGCTTTGCCTCGCGAATGGCGAGGCGCATGAATGCTTCGTCGTCCGCCTTGTTCCCCGTTGGTTTTCCGTTTGCGCCCATCGACGGCATCTCTCGCACACTGCCGCGGAAAGGAGAAACAAAAAGCGGAGACAGCAGCCCGTTTCCCGCGAAGGATGCAACGAAATGCTGGCAAGATTTCCGGAAGGCTGGCAATGGTCGCTGGAAGCACCTGGAGAGGGTGCGCCGATGCTTTTCAATACCCTGGAGTTCGCTGTCTTTTTTGCAGTCGTTCTCGCCCTGTATCACAAGATGTCCCACAGGGCGCAGAACGCGATGCTGCTTGTCGCGAGCTATTTCTTTTACGCCTGCTGGGACTGGCGGTTTGTCTCGGCGATCTGGATTTCGACGGCGGTGGATTACTACGTCGGCGTGCTGCTCGGGCGCACGGAGGAGCCGCGGAAACGAAAGACGATCGTGTTCTGGAGTGTTCTTTTCAATCTCGGCTTTCTGGGCTTTTTTAAATACTTCAACTTCTTCGCAGGAAGCCTGCATGACGTGCTTTTATCGTTTGGGGTCAATGTCCACGTAAGCACGCTGAACGTGGTACTGCCGGTGGGTATCTCGTTCTATACGTTCCAGTCGATGAGCTACACGCTGGACATCTACCGGCGCGAGATGGAGCCGGTGAAGCACTTCTCGGATTTCGCACTGAGCGTGGCATTCTTTCCACACATGGTCGCCGGCCCGATCCAGCGCGCGCGGTCGCTGATTGATCAGGTTGAACATCCCCGCACGACCACCCGGGAGGACCTCGCGGACGGCTGCCACCTTATCCTGTGGGGGCTCTTCAAAAAAATGGTCATCGCTGACACGATGTCGCTCGACGTCGATCGGGCCTTTGCAGCCGCAAGCTACGATGGAACCGGAGTCGTCCTCGCAGCACTGGGTTTTGCGCTGCAAATCTACTGTGACTTTTCCGGCTACACCGACATCGCCCGCGGCGCATCGCGGCTGATGGGCTTCAATTTGATGCTCAATTTCAATCTGCCGTACTTCGCGCGGAATCCGCAGGATTTCTGGCGGCGCTGGCACATCAGTCTCTCCACCTGGCTGCGCGATTACCTTTACGTGTCCCTCGGTGGCAACCGCCGTGGCGAGGCCCGCACGTATGTAAATCTCTTGCTGACCATGGTGCTCGGCGGACTTTGGCACGGCGCATCGTGGACGTTTGTCATCTGGGGTTTTTACCACGGCACTCTGCTGTGTGTTCACCGCGCGGCCTCGCGATATCTTCCGAAGTCGGGCGGCGGTTGGATCGGGGCGGTGATTTCGACGGGTGCGATGTTTGCGTTCACGCTGTATGGCTGGCTGATTTTCCGCTGCACGGACGCCGGTCAGCTTTGGAAAATGACCGTCGCGCTCGCGAATTTCCGTCCCGACGGTGAATTCATTCGCGGGGTGGCAAAGATGCTCTTTTACTGCTGGCCGCTGGTTCTCATTCAGTTCATCCAGTTCCGCACGGGCGACCTTCTCATCGTGCGCCGCTGGCCGGTGGTCGCGCAGGCGGTCTTCTATCTCGTTTGTTTTTACTACATCGTCCTCTTTGGACAATTTGATGCCCAATCCTTCATCTATTTTCAGTTTTAAACGGAGCAATCCGCTCGCGGGTTTTGTGCTGTTTGTCCTGCTTGTTCTCGTCATCGAGACCGTACTCGCATTCATGCCGCAGAACTCGTTAATCACCGCCATTGGCCGGATTCCGATGCCCGCAAAATCGCCGGACTTTCAGATCATGGGCGATTCGGTCGCGCAGGGAGGCATCATCGCTTCGCAGCTTTCCGACGAACTGGGTGGGGCAAGTGTGGCGAATCTCGCGGTCGCCGCAACCGGTCCCGAGTTCCCGTATTTTCTGCTGAAGCGACAACTTGCTGCAGGCATCGCGCCGAAGGAGATTATCTATTCGCCATCGCCGCATACGTTCGGCACGAGGCGCATCGCTCTACTGATCGGAGCTTACGCAAGCTGGCCGGAAGTCGCGGAGATTGCTGTGGCGCGAATCGAGCCGTTTGAGGTGATGTATGGCGTTCTGTGCAAGCTGTCGTTTTCGCTGCGAAATCGTGAGCAGCTGTCCGAATTGTTTAAGGGCCGCAAGGCGCCCGAGGGCTTTCAACAGGCTGCGCCCAAGCCCGCTACTGCCACCGCGAACGCGGATCGGTTTCCGGCAAAGAATCTTCATCCGATGTTCAAGCAGTCGTTCAAGGTGATGGATTTCAACGGTCACTTTCACCGGAAATTCCTCGCCACCGCTGCGGCAAACGGAATCAAGGTGAATTGGGTGTCGGTGCCGAGCCTCGAAGTGGTTCGCGAAGCGCGCAAGCCTCTCGACTACGACGCCCGCTATCAGGCGTTTCTCCGAAGTGTGCGCGACGAATTTTCGGTCCGCTTGCTCATGCCTGAGAGCACGCTCATGGAGCCGCGATTCTTCAAGGATTACTCGCACCTGAATTCCGAGGGTGCCGCTGTTTTTACGAAGACCGTCGGGGCTGCGCTCAAGGCGCGATAGCTACCCGCCCAGCAGAGTCTTCGCATGGGCGAGCGCGGATTC
>SXWH01000043.1 GCA_005791535.1 Verrucomicrobiaceae bacterium
GGCGGCACCGTCGTCGTCCTCGGCACCACGGGCCGCAACTTCGCCGCAGGCATGTCCGGAGGCGTGGCCTACGTGTTCGATGAAAAGGGCGACTTCGCCAAAAAGTGCAACACGCAGATGGCCGCGCTGGAGAAGCTCGACGACGAAGACGCCGCCACACTGAAGGCGCTGATCGAAGAACACGCCATCAACACAAAGAGCACCCGCGCCGCGAGCATCCTGGGCAACTGGGACGCAAACCGCGCGAAGTTCACGAAAGTGATGCCGAAGGACTACAAGCGCATGCTTCAGGAAATCAAAAAAGCCGAAAGCAGCGGCCTCACCGGCGACGAAGCCCTCATCGCCGCCTTCGAAGCCAACGCGAAAGACGCAGCCCGCGTGGGCGGCGGGTAGAGCACATGGGCCCAATAAGGCGTATTGGGCCTATTTTTAGAACACACACACTTTTACATATAGACATCTATGGGCAAACCAACCGGCTTTCTTGAATTCGCGCGCGAGCTTCCTCTCGACCGCAGCGCCATTGCACGCATCAACGACTGGAACGAATTCCACGAACACATGGACGAGCCGAAGCTCAAGCAGCAGGCGGCGCGTTGCATGGATAGCGGCATCCAGTTTTGCCACAACGGCATGCTCGTCAGCGGCATGGCCAGCGGATGCCCCATCAACAACCTCATCCCCGAGTGGAACGACCTCATCTACCGCGGCCTTTGGAAGGAAGCCCTCGAGCGCCTGCACAAGACAAACAATTTCCCGGAGTTCACCGGACGCGTCTGCCCCGCGCCGTGCGAAGGCTCGTGCGTGCTCGGCATGAACAACCCGCCGGTGACCATCAAAAACATCGAGGTCTCCATCATTGATAACGGCTGGGAAAAAGGCTGGGTGCTCCCCGAGCCGCCCAAGACCCGCACCGGCAAGAAAGTCGCAATCATCGGCTCCGGCCCCGCGGGCTTGAGCGCAGCCGCTCAGCTCAACAAAGCCGGCCACTGGGTCACCGTCTTCGAACGCGCCGACCGGCCCGGCGGATTGCTCATGTATGGCATCCCCAACATGAAGCTCGATAAAAACGAAGTCGTCATGCGCCGCATCGGCCTGCTCGAGCGCGAAGGCATCACCTTCCGCTGCAACACCGAAGTCGGCAAAGACATCACCGCCGAACAACTCATGGCGGACTTCGACGCCGTCGTCCTCTGCACCGGCGCGACCAAGCCGCGCGACCTTCCCATCGAAAACCGCAACGCCAAAGGCATCCACTTCGCCATGGAGTTCCTCCACTCCAACACCAAGGCGCTTCTCGACGGCACCGAGCCACCGATTTCCGCGAAGGGCAAAAACGTCGTCATCATCGGCGGCGGCGACACCGGCACGGACTGCGTCGGCACCTCGCTCCGCCACGGATGCACCACCGTCACGCAGGTGGAAATTCTGCCCAAACCGCCGCTCGAACGCGCCAAGGACAACCCGTGGCCCGAATGGCCGAAGACCTACAAAATGGATTACGGCCAGGAGGAAGCCGCCGCAAAATTCGGCGCCGACCCGCGCGTCTATCTCACCACCGCAAAGAAGTTCGACGTGGACGCAAACGGCAACGTCAAAGCCGTCCACCTCGTCGAAATCAAATGGGAGAAAAACGACAAAGGCCAGTTCACGCCCGTGGATGTCCCCGGCACCGAGCGCGTCCTCCCGTGCGAACTCGTCCTGCTCGCCATGGGCTTCCTCGGACCCGAACAACCGCTCCTCGACGCCCTCAAAATCGACCGCGACCCACGCAGCAACGCCAAAGCCGACCACGGCAAATACACCACCAACATCCCGAAAGTCTTCGCCGCCGGCGACTGCCGCCGCGGACAAAGCCTGGTCGTCTGGGCCTTCAACGAAGGCCGCGGAGCCGCCCGCGAGTGCGACCGCTTCCTCATGGGCAGCACGGATTTGCCGTAGCAACAACGTAGGCGAGATTTGTAATCTCGCTCTGGCGACGTGAGAAACAGAGGAACTCCGCATCTGCACTGTTGATGTGGATCGCCGAAGCGAGATTGAAAATCTCGCCTACGTTGCGCACCCTGAGCGCATGGCGTTCAAGCCGTTCAATCCCGACGCTGAGACGCAAAAGTTCCGCAACCATCTTCCGCACTGGCGTCAAAACGGGACGACGTATTTCGTGACATTCCGGCTCGGCGATTCCATCCCCAAAGCCGTGGTCGACGCTTGGTTCAAGGAACGCGCTCTCTGGCTCCGCGCAAACGACTGTGACTCGGTCGATGATGTGGAGAATCTGCCCGAAGAAAAGCGCCGTGCATTTCACCGTCACTTCACGGCGAAGTTCCACAAGTTTCTCGACGAAGGCATGGGCGAATGCCTCCTGCGTCAGCCACCGCTCACGGGGATAGTCGCCGACGCCTTCCGCTTTTTCGACGGCCAGCGGTACGAGCTTGGTGAGTTCGTCATCATGCCAAATCACGTTCATTTTTTACTCACCCCAAAGCCCGACCACGACCTCTCGGATATTCTGCAGTCGCTCAAACGCTACACCGCCCGTGAAATCAACAAACGCCTCGGACGTGAAGGATCGCTTTGGCAGCAAGAGAGCTTCAATCACATCGTCCGCAGCGGCGAGCAACTTGCCAGATTCCAGCGATACATCGCCGCAAACCCGGCGAAAGCGCGACTGAGAGATGGCGAGTATCTGCTGTGGGCGCCAACGTAGGCGAGATTTGTAATCTCGCTCTGGCGACGTGAGAAATAGAGGAACGCCGCATCTGCACTGTTGATGTGGATCGCCAAAGCGAGATTGAAAATCTCGCCTACGTTGGAGGGCACTTTCGCGCCTCCGATAAACTTCTCGACCGCTTTTTCAGGGAATGCAGATTACGCGGATGCTGCACTGCGGGCCTTCGTTTTCCGAACTTTTCGTTGAGTCGCTTGGCCTTCCCCATCCGCACTGTAGTCGGGTCCACTCGCACGAGCGCGCGGAGGTCGAGCCGAAGGACGCCGAGGATTTCTGGCGGCGGTTTGTGTGGGACTGGCTTTCGCGGCTGGCCCGGGCTCTCGAGTCCGGTTACGCTGTCCGCGAAAGCGCGAATTTCTTCCTGCTTTCCAACGCCGGCGAGCGTGGCGACCACGCACTCCTTTTACAGATGGAGAGCGCGAGGAAGAAAATGTTCGGCGTGTATGGCGAGCGCCTTCTGCCGCGGGAAACAGTCGGAAAACATGTCGTTCTCATGTTCTCGGACGGAGCCGACTACGCGCGATACTACAGCAGGTATCTCCAGGATGGTGAAACGGCGGCCAGTGGCGGCGTCTGCATTCGCACCGGTTACGTACATATCGCGATCCCTCGCGCTTCGGAGAGCGGCGTGGTTTTTGCGCACGAATTTTCGCACAACCTGACCTTCCAGCTTCTTCTTCCGCGATGGCTCGATGAAGGGCTTGCAATTTACATGGAGCAAACCATCGGCGGCGGTGCTCATGCATATGCCGATGAATTTCTGGAATCCCGAACACACTGGACTCCCGACACGATTCAACAGTTTTGGGATGGAAGTGCATTCTTCTCTACAGAAAGTCAGAAGGCCGCATACTCACTTGCGGCGATGATGTTCCGCACCATCCTCACCGACTTTAGCCCCACGCCGGAAGCGCTCCGTAAATTCGTTCTTGCTGCTGATTTCTCTGATGCCGGTGCCTACGCTTGTGCGCGTTACATTGGCAGCCCCCTCGAAGCGGTCGCCGCGATACTTCTCGGCAAGGCTGACTGGGAGCCAAGGCCGGAAATCTGGCCCGGCAAGCCTGCGCCCGAGATTGCCGACGACGACTCCCCGGAACTCGACGGCGAACTCGATGAAAATGGATTTCTGTGGCCCAAAGGCATGAAACCCGAGCCCGAGCCGTTCACGCCAACTCCGCCTCCACCTCCGAAAGGTCCACGCCATTTGGACTATTGAAGCGGGCGCTCGGTGGGAAATAGCTGAAGTCACCCATTGAAACAGAACCGATTTCTATTTTTGACACCGAAACAGCAATAGAACACCATTCCGCATGACTGTTTCTGATTTATCACCGGATGCTTTGGCGCGGCTGGAGGCGAAGTTGTTGGCGGATTTGGAGGTGGTGCGGAAGGTAAGGGCGCTTTTGGTGGAGCATCGGGAGGCTTTGGGGCTTGGGGCGGGTGGTTCGGTGGGGGTGGTTGCGACTGGTGGGAAAACGGAGAGTGTGGCTGCGCCGGTGACGGGTTCTCAGGTGGGGACGGGGATGGAGAATCGGGTGGAGCCGGTGGCTGTGGTGCGGCGGCCTTTGGCGGAGGTGATGATGGATGTTTTGCGCGGGATGCCTTCGGAGGGGTTTCATTTGAAGGAGTTTAAGCGCGGGGTCTCGCGGGAAACGGGTAATGTTCCGCGGGATACGACGGTGAAGTCGTTTTTTAATCAGATGATTCGCAAGGGAACGGTGGTGATTGCGAAATCGTTTACCGGCCGGCGGGGAAATCTGTATCGGTGCACGCTTCCGGCAAGTGTTCCGGCGGATTCTTCTTCGGCGCCGGGCGAAATTCCTCAGGCGGCGGACGGTTCTTCGGATGGCGGGGAGGTTTCTCCGGGAGAGGCGGGCGAAAACCCTCCTGTTCCTGCGGTTTGACGTCCTTGTCGGGGCGATTTCCCTCCTTGTTTTTCTCTTTCGCAAGGATGCGCGGCTGTTTTCCTTGCCCGCATTGCTATTTTCCCTCAAGGAAATGCCATTTTCCAAGCGAGCAATGCGGTTATTCCATCAGGTATTTCGCTTTTCCGACGGAGGAAAACCATTCTCCCGACTCGTAAAACGATTTTCCGAGTGAGCATTTCGGTTTCGCGATAAAGCAAATTGGTTTTCCTGTAAGGAAAATCCATTTGTTCTGCAGGAAAAAGCGTCATCCGTGGAGGAGAAACAGCATTCCGATGGGCAAAAAGGGCGGTGATTCTGTTTTTCCGGCGTGCCCTTTGAGCCGAGACGACGGGGCTTGGAATCGTCCCGGCAAAGCAGGTTCGTGCGGCGCGGAAGCAGTCCGTTTTTCCGCAAACCTTCGTGCTCGGCGGGGCGGTTACTTCGCGGCTTCGGCGAAGGTCTCGAGGTCGGCGTATTTGTTCACCCAGGTGGTGTACATTACGCCCACGACTCCGGGGATTTTTTCCGCGGCGGTGAGCCAGTCTTTGATCTTCCCGGGCTTGCCGTCGTAGTAGCCGGCGATGAGTTGTTTGTGGCCGCGGTTGGCGAACCAGCCGAGGCTGGCTTCGCGTTTTTCGAAATACCACGGGAGGACGATGACTTCGGGCGCGAGGCCGTCCCATGAGCCGGTGAGCGGGCCGTTGACGAGGTAGTAGGGTCCGGCGACGGCGTTGTGCGCGGGGTCGAACATGTCGCTCCACACGTAGATGCGGCCGCCGGGGTTTATTTCGCGCAGGATGGCGGTGCAGGTGCGGACGTTGTCGGCGATGATTTCGCCGGGCGTGAGGCTGCGCGCGCGGCATGCGGCGCAGTGGTTGAGCACGCGGATTTCGTCGTGCGACATCATGTAGCCTTTTGCGCCCCAGAGTCTGTGCATGTCGCGGGCTTGCTGGCGCAAAAGGCCGACGGTCTTCGGCTCGCTGGGGCAGATCATCGCCTGACCGTCGTGCACGGTGGCGGCGTGGTAGTAGCTGGCGAGCAGCTTCGTGCCATCGGGCAGTTTTGTGCGCAGGACGGGCGGTGTGTGGAAGACGTCGTATTCGCCGGCGTATGGTTTTGTGCCGAGCAGCGGGTCGCGGAGCGGCTCGAAATCGGTTCCCTCCGCGAGCGGCTTGCCATCTGCGGTGGTGATGACGAGCGGGCATCCGTCGCGTCGCGGCATGTTTAAAAAAGCGACCTCTTCGATCTTCGCATCGTCCCACCAAAGCGAGCCGCCCTGCGCGTCCCACGTGCCGAAATAAATGCCGACCTGTGTGTTCTCCTGCGAGTTGAACACGGCGTGATGCGTCTGCCAGTCCTGCGTCGGTTTCACGCCGAGATGATCGTGGCAAAGCGACGCGCCCTTTTCCGGGAGAGCCTTGATTTCCGGCGAGCCGCGAAAGCCCTCGGTCTTGATGCGCACGCTGATGTGATACTGCCGCCACGGCGTGACTTTGATCTTCGCGCTGAGCCGCGCGCGGCCTTCCTTCGGGTCGGTGACACGCGCTGTGCCGTTTTCGAAGACGACTGTTTCATCGACGAACGCCCAGCGTTTTCGGTCATCGAATCCGCCATCGCGAAACACCGGAGCCTCAGCATCCGCGACGACCGCAGCGCCGCCTTTCACCACGAGCGGGACGTTTTTCACGGGCAGCGCTTCGATGAGATTCACGTCCTGCGAGAGGATGGAATTCGAGTAGCCGACGGGGAAAAGCGCGGGGACGATCTCGATCGCGTTTTGCAAAGCGAGCGTCTTCACGCGCTCCACGTTTTTGAAATAGCGGCCGTCCATTTCGCCGAGCCGCGAGAACTTCGAATCCGTGAGCAGCATGTGCGTGTAGCCCGCTTTCGCCGCGCGACCGAGCAGCGTGGCGAGTTCATCCACATTCTTGTCCACGAGCAGATTGGTGGATTTGTAGATCCAGAGTTCGCGCTTTTCCGCGGCGAATACGGACGATGCGACGATGAGGAGAAATGCGAGAAGACGGTGCATTCCTGCGGTGTGGACCGGATGCCGGGCGCAGGCAAGCATTGACGCGGCCTGCATTCCTCCCGCATTCCGGATGAATGTCGGCCCGCTCTGTCTGCCTGAAACTTCTCGTCGCGTGGGAAAAGAAACGTCCCTTCGCGGACGAACTGCTCCACGGTGCGCTGGACGGCTCCGCGCTGGAGCCGCGCGACCGTGGGTTTGTGACGGAGTGTTTCTACGGCGTGCTGCGCAATCTCTCGTCGCTCGATTTCCTGATCGGGAAACTGCGCGACGGCGAACTCGATTTGGAAACGCGGCAGGTGCTGCGACTCGGGCTCTACCAGCTTTTCCACATGCGCGTCCCCGCGCACGCCGTGGTGAACGAGACCGTCTCGCTCTCTCGCCGCGCCGGCGGTTTGATCAACGCCCTGCTCCGCCGCGCGATGCGCGAGAAAGCCGCTCTCGATGCCGCGCTCGCAGCCGCGCCGGAGGAAGTCCGCCTGAGCCAGCCTGCGTTCCTTTTGGAAAAATGGCGCGCTGCTTTTGGCGATGCGGCCACTGCGCTCGCCGAATGGAACCAGCGTCCCGCCGAGGTATTCGTCCGCATGAACTCGCTGAAGACGAGCGTCGATGCACTGCGCGCAGAGTGTCCGGAAGCCGAGGTGCATCCGTTTCACCCGCTCGCGCTCTCGGTGCCCCGCGCGCCGCGGGAGTGGATCGATTCCGGACGATGCTATGTGCAGGACCCCAGCACGCTGGCCTCGTGCGATCTGCTCGCGCCGGAGCCCGGTGAACTCGTTCTCGACGCGTGCGCCGCTCCGGGCGGCAAGACGACGTATCTCGCCGCACTCATGCGCAACGAAGGCCGCATCATCGCTTGCGACCTTTGGGAAAGTCGCGTCGCTCGCCTCCGGCAGAATCTCGAACGCATGGGCGTGACGAATGCGCAGGCCCTCGCGCTCGATACGATGAAGGAATCACCGGAACTGCCCGCGGGCGGATTCGACCGCATTTTGATCGACGCGCCGTGCAGCAACACGGGAGTCATCCGCCGCCGCGTGGACGTTCGCTGGCGGCTTACCGACGAGGATTTCCTGCGGATGCCCGCGCAGCAGCTCGCGTTAATCCGCCGCTGCGTGGGCCTGCTGAAACCCGGCGGCGTGCTGGTGTATTCCACATGCTCGCTCGAACCGGAGGAAAACGACGGCGTTTGCGAAAGCGCCGTGCAGCAAATTCCGGGGCTCGTGCTTGAGCAGAAGCGGCACGTGCGTCCGTGGGTGGACGGCGTGGACGGCGCGTTTTGCGCGCGCTTTACCCTACGGTAGCTTCAGCGCTTCGCGGCGGGCGGCATACTCGGCGGCAGGCATCAGAACGTAGCGCGGATTCGCATCGGCCCGCAGCCAGCGGATGAGCGTGACGAGATCCTGCTCGGCCATCGTAGTGCAGCCCGCGCTGGGCTTTTGCGGTCCGCGGCGGATGTGGAAAAAGATCGCGCTGCCATTTCCGGGAACCGGCGGATCGGAATTGTGGCGGATCTCGACGAGCCAGCGATACGCGAAATCACCGAGCCGCATCCGCTGCTTCGAATACCACGGCGGCGGGTTCTTTGGATCGACCGTGATGTGGCGGTTGTAGTCGGGGTGATTCACGTCGTCGGGCCAGACGTCGGCGGCGGTCGTGGTGTGGAACGGGTAGTCGGAACCCTCGGGAAGCGCGCTGTCGTATGTGTAAATTTTCCCGACTTTGAAAATCCCGGCAGGCGCGCGTCCGTCTTTCTCCTTTTTATGCAGCCCCTTTTCGTCCTGCCCGTAAAGCCCGCGACCCCACGCGAGCCCGCTGCGTCCGTAGAGCACCGGCCACGGTTTGCCGACGGCCTTCCACGCGCCGCCCTGTTTCTCGTAGCGCTGGAGCGTGCCCTGCGTGGAGTTCCAGTCCGGCGCGATGCTCACGATGAGCTGCTCCGCGGCGGATGCGGAAAGCGGCAGGAGAAGGAGAATGCAGAGCAACAGGCTTTCGGCATTGCGGCGAAGGCGCGCGCCACGCATGGTCGCGGGCGTGTTTCGTCGTTCGCTGTTTTCGGTTTTCGTCGTCATCGCGGCCACGTTCCTCGCCTACCTGCCGGCGATGCGCAACAGCTTCGTGTGGGATGACACCGCCCTGATTCTTCGCGATCCGCTCATCCGGCACTGGCGGCTGGCGCCCGAAAGCTTCCGCGAGTTTCTGTTTCTCGATGCGACTGCCAGCAGCTTTTACCGCCCCGTGCAACGGCTCACATTCACGGCGGACTACGCGCTTTGGGGAATCAACCGCGCGCCGGATTCGGCCACTGCATCGCGCACGAATGCGCCGGACACAGGCGACTCCGCCGATGCGCGCGCAGTCCTCGCCGCGCCGCAACCGGGCTGGCACTTCACGAGTGTACTGGTGCACGCGCTGGCGGCGGTTGCGCTGCTGGCATTCTTCCGCGCTTGGCTCGGGCCGGGTGGCGGCGCATGGGCGCTCGGCGGCGCGTTGCTGTGGGCGATCCATCCGCTGCACACAAGTGCGGTGACTTATGTAAGCGGACGCGCCGATCCACTCGCCGCGCTATTCGTTTTTTCGGCGCTCGCTCTGATCGCACACGCGCACCGTGACGGCGGATTGAAGCGCGGCGACCGTCCCGCTTCGTGGAAGGTGATGGGTGCGGCGGCCTGCTGTCTGCTCGCACTGCTCAGCAAGGAGGCGGGAGTCGCAGGACTCGTGCTCTGGCTGGTCTGGCTCGCGGCGAAGGCACGGCGGTCGGCGCCATCGTGGATCGCATTTGCATGCTCTGCGGTGCTTGTCGTGGGTGTGTACTTTTCCCTGCGCACTACCGCTGCGAGCACCCCGCCGCCTCCTTCGAAGAAGACGACTACTTTGGTCGAGCGCGCTGGACTGATGACGCGCGCACTCGCCGAATACTCGATGCTCTTTGCCGCGCCGCACAATCTGCACATGGAGCGCGACATCACCCACAAGCCGGTCGGACAGGCGATCGCAGGCGCTGTGCTGCTCGCGGGATTTGCGGCCTGGGCAATGCGCGCGCGCCGGGTCGCGCCGGACGCAGCCATCGCGCTGGCATGCGCCGGCGTGTCGTGGCTGCCGGTGAGTAACGCGTTCACTTTAAACTCCACCATGGCGGAGCACTGGCTCTACATCCCGTCGGCGTTCCTTGTCGCAGCGCTGATGTTTTCCGCGCGAGCGCACCAATGGCGCGCGCTACCCGTGCTGGCCGGAGTGTGGGTAGTCTTTCTGGCAGCGCAAACGTGGCTTCAGCAGGACTACTGGCGCGACCAGCGCACGTTCATCACATCGACAATTGAACGCGAGGGACGCGGCAAGCGGATGCTGGGAAATCTCGCTGGCCTTGAGTTCGAGCAGGGAAACACCGCCGCGGGAAAGGCGTTGCTCGCAGAGGCGATTGCGAAGGACCCGGAGTTTGCGGGTTTTCACCTGATGCAATTCAACGTCGCCATGTCTGCAAACGATCACGCCGCCGCCGAAGCAGCGCTGGAGCGTGCGGAAAAGGATCCGTTTTTCGCGGCGGAGGTTCTGCTGCTGAAGTCCTCGCTCCACATGGCGAAGACCGGCAAGCCACGGCTGGACCTCATGGCTGCAGCCGTCACTGCGGCACCGCGCAACTGGACGATCGTCCGTGCGCTCCCGCTGACTCTCGACGCGCTCGGGAAAACATCGAACGCCTACAACGAACTACTTCGCACGGTCACCGCGCGCGCTTACCGCGCCGAAGGGTGGCGCACACTCGCGATGCTCGCCGAGAAACTCGGGAATACCCCTGTCGCGATGAAAGCGTATGGCGAGGCTGCGAACAGCGATTGCCGTGATTCATTCAGCCGCGCGCGCATCCGCGAACTGCAGGGCGTGCAGTAATCAGATTGTATTGAAGACGAAGCCTGTGCGGCTGCCGGTGACCAGCGAGAGCGCCTTTGCGAGGATAAAGCCATCGACGGGTGCCAAAGTGCCGGGATTACCCGAATCGAACGCATTGTCGCCATCGACATCGTAGCCGATGAAGCTCGCCTTTACCGCAGATACGAGTTCCGCGAGTCCAAACAAGCCCGATGAGTTGACCGCCGAACCAATCGCGGCGATGGCTTCGGCCTGCACGGTTTTCACGCTGCCGGCAATTCCGGCGGTCGTTCCCGAACCGGCGCGGCCGCTGAAAATTCCCTGCGCCGTTCCGAGGCCTGCGACGAGTTCAGTGTGGACCGTAGCGCCAAAGGCACCTGCCACCCCGAGCGCATCGAAGGCTCCAAGCGGCGCGGCGTTGTTCAGCACCCGGCCGATGAAGCCCGTGACCCGGACTGCGGAGACGTTGCCACCTGTGCCGCCTTTGCCCGCAGGAGCGTTGCCACCGTTGCCCGCCTCGATGAGCGAGATCGCGCTGTAAACGTCCTTCGTGTTCGTGATGCCTGTGACGTCGCCGCCCTTTCCTCCCACGGCACCCGTACCACTCGCCGATCCACCCTCGCCCGCGGTCAGTACGGCTCCGAGGCCAAGCGGCGCGAGCGGAAGATTCACCGACAGCGCGCTCAATGCGCCTCCGGCACCACCCAGCGCACGACCGCTTCCGCCATTTCCTCCCGTGGCAATCAGGCCTGCAAATCCGATCGGCGTATTGATCAATGCGAGCGTGCTTGCAGTGACCGCGCCGCCTGCGCCGCCTTTCGCTGTCGTGCCGCCGATCACACCGCCGCTTCCGCCATCTCCAGCAACCGCGTAAATGAACGCGTCCGCTCCGATGGTGAGTTTCGCAATTGTGCCGCCGGCACCGCCGTCGCTGTTTCCTCCGCTGCCGCCGTTGCCCGCGATGACCGAGGCCGAGGCGAGGTGCGAGCGTTGAAGCGGCCGGTCGCCGACCGTCGGAGCGTTCTGAGCAACAAGCGTGGACACACCGCCGCCCGCGCCACCCCTGGCTCCGCCAATTCCACCGGCTCCGGCCTGAATCACGAGCGGATTCTCCCCAGCAAGCGCGGAGTCCTTGTCGTAGAAAGTCACGCCGGTGAACGTGGACGCGTTCACGCTGCCACCTGCGCCGCCGTCGCCGGTGGAACCGGCTCCGCCACTGCCCGCGGAGAGATTCGCGACGATGTAGTGGAGCAGAAGACGCCCCTCTGCGGTGAACTGATCGTGAATGGTGGATAGCTTCGTGCCCGTGATATCACCGCCTTTGCCGCCGGTTTTTCCCGAGCCGCCATTGCCGCCGGTAATCATGACCGCGACAGTCGAATCGAGATTCGAATCGGTAAGAGGCGCACCATCTGCATCGACGCCGTTGTACGTGCGATCCGCGCCATCGAGCTTGAGTGTGATTGTGAAAAGAGCGCCACCTGCTCCCGCCGCGCCGGCGGGCGACTGGCCGCCATCGCCGCCGGTCAACTTGACAACGTAGGACTGTTCGATCGATTCCGTCGCCGTATCGTTCTGGAGCGTGTAGCTGAAGTTCGTAAAGCCACCGCCCGCGCCGGCCTTTGCGTCCGCGCCGCTGGTGTCGCCACCGGTGCCGCCGGTCGCCTGAATGCCTGCGCCGCGCCCCGTCGCCTTGATGTTTGTAAAACCGCCACCTGCGCCGCCCGCGCCGCCGTTGCCGATGCCGCCGTTTCCGCCGGTCAGAACGAGATTGTCGCTTTCCAGATCGAGGACAAGTCCGGTGAAACCGCCGCCTGCACCGCCCGAGGCGGATTTGCCCGGAGTGCCGCCTGCATTGCCGCCGTTTCCGCCGGTGAGCTGGAGCGACTCCAGCGCGTGAATCGTAGGGCTCACCGCGCTGCCGCCCGCAGTGGCAAAGGACGCAGGATTTACAAATCCACCGCCCGCGCCCGCCGCGCCGCCGGATGAGTTTCCGCCGTCACCGCCCACAAGCATCACGTTTACGGCGTCAATATTGAGACCGCTGAATCCGCCACCCGCACCGCCCGAGCCGGGTTTCGTACCGAGGCTCAGTCCATCGCCGCCACGGCCCGTGCCGATCGTGACCTGCTTGCCATTGAAAGGCAGGGAATACACATCGAATGTGCCAAGGTCTTTTGAGAAGCCGAACGAGTTTGCGGAGCCTGTGATCCCAGCAATTCCGAAGCTGCCATCGGACGTAACCACGATGTCGAATTGCTTGAAAGCCGTCGGAGCATCGACCGTGGTGGCGAGCGAGTACGAAGCCGCACCCGCAGCGCGCTGATACACGTCAAACGACGTGACTCCCGAGAGCCGGCTGAGCAGGAGCCTATCGGGCGTCGCGTTATCGCCGTCGTCGATGAATCCCACCTGCAACAGAGTGCCGCTCGAACTGGAAGCGTCGATCGCCGTGTTAGGCGTCATTGTGGCCCCAGTGCTCAGAGTGAAAGTCGATACCTTCTTGTCTTTGCTGAGCACTGCGAGCGCGTTTCCACCTTCGCCGATCGCGAGGCTTACGATCGCGCCGCCAAGCGCCGGCGGCGGAATTGATTGAGCACCGCTGGACGTGATGCCGAGAAGCGTCCCATCTCCGAACCCAACGAACGAATCGCCCTGCGGATTGGACGTGAGGGCGGTGGCCGGACTCGCGATGGTCGCGATGATTTCCTCGGCAGGGGCATTCTCCCCAAAAGGAACGCTCGCGAGCCTTGTCTTGGCTCCGAGTGCGGCCGCCACGATGAAATGATTCCCCACGACTTCGGTGTATTTTGCAAAGTAGCCGTCCTGGTCTGCGAACGAATATGCCGCCGTCTTAAACGCATCGTCGGCCAGACTGTAGAATGTTCCATCGCCATTATTCAGATACGCCGTGATGGAACCGGTATCGGAATACGTGACCACGACATCGAGGTCGCTGTCGCCATCCATGTCAGCAATATCGAGATCGCTCGCGATACCGTCGCCATCGACGATGAAGACCGGATCGAGGGATGCGTTCGTATATTGCCGCAACAGCGTGAAAGTCGCGCCGTCGTCGTTTGAGTAGCCCACGACAAAGTCACCGGAAGAGGAGTCAACCATGACCAGCTCATCCGTGCCGTCTCCATCGAGATCCCCCGCTGCGATGAGGCTGGAGGCGGGCAAAACGTTTGCGAAGTTCGCAGACGAAACGCCGCCGCCTGCACCGCCCGGTGTTCCCGCGCCACCGTTGCCCGCGATGATGGTGTAAGCTCCGCTGAGACTTCCAAAGTCCGCGAGCTTCACCGAACCACCCGCGCCGCCCGCACCAGCGGTGCCGATGCCGCCATTGCCGGCCCGGACGACCGCAGTTCCCGATGCGGATTTTTCGATGAATTTGATGATGCTTCCGCCCGCGCCGCCGCTCTTTCCGGTGGCCCCGTCGCCAGCGATCAATTCGTAGCTCGGGCTGCTGGAAGTTGAGGAAATCGTGGACGCTTTGACAACCGTGAATCCCGAAATCGAGCCTCCCGCGGGACCGGCGGCATTCAGAAAGACGGCGTTGTTCGGATTGCCGCTGCCGGCAATCACCTGCAGTTCCCGTCCTTCGCCCACCGAGCTGTTTGAGACTCCGGCGCCTGCATTCATCAGAGCGTTCGATTTTGTGAGCGTGAAGCCGTCCTGCATTCCGGGAACAATCGGATTCACATCGAAGCCGATATCGAATGCGAACGATCCCGCAGAGCCCGCGTCGGAGTCCGCATGGAAAACTCCATCGCCTGCGTAAATGCCTTCGACCTCGCCCGCGATGTTGAGGCCGGAAATGGAGCCGCCGGTGACGATGTTCCGGACGCTGCCTTTGTCCACGTCATCAATTCGCTTGAGCTTGATTCCAGCGATGCTGTTCGGAAGCAGGACGCCGCCATCGAGTCCATTCAAGGGATTGCCATCACTGTCCGTGAGCCGGCCCGAGGCGTCGAGATTCGCGACAATGTCACCGTACACATCGCCCGTGACTTCGATGCTCGCGTTCGGCCCGACCGAAATGCCCCGAATGACCACTCCGTCGAACCAGACAATCGCCTGACCGCTAAGAACTTTCACATAACCGAAAGCGTTTTCACCGATCGAGTACTCTCCGGAAGCCGCGTTTCCGGCGCCACCGAGGAGGTTTCCGCCGGTGACAAGCACGGCTGGAGAAATTCGGGATTCGAGCGCTTCGATTGTGCTGGCGGCAGGTGAAATAGCGGTGTTTTTCATGGAAACGGAGCGGGCTGATTTGGACATAAGTCCCTTCGCTCAAAGCACGGCGAATGCCCGCCGGCATACTCCTCTATAATCGAAACCCGCACCCCGCAGGATTTCCGCGCCCACACCTCGCGCTGGTTCAGCGCATCGCGTTGCGAAGGGCAGACCGCATCTCCTGCATCGAAAATGGCTTTGGCAGGAACGTGGAAAGCCCCTGACTCGGAAAGCGGAGCATCGCGCGGCTCATGTCGTAGCCGCTCATCAGGACGACGGGCACATCGCTCCGAATCTTACGGATGATTCCAAACGCCTCCTCGCCGCCGAGATTGGGCATGCTCAGATCCAGCAAAACCAGGGCAAACCGCGAGGGATCGGCCTTGAATACTTCCACCGCTTCGCTTCCGTCGCTCGTCAGAACGACGTCAAATCCGAACAGCGGGAGCATCCGCGAAACAATCCGGCGAACGGATTCCTCGTCGTCAGAAACCAGAATCGTCCCGCTTCCCTGCCACGATTCATCGCCTTGCACGGTGACGGGAGCCTGCTGTGTGCGGGTGACGGCGGCTGGAAGCAGCATCCTGAAAGTAGAGCCGCGGCCGGGACACGATTCCACAAGCAGAGCACCCTTGTGGCTGCGCACAATACCCGCCGCAGTCGCAAGCCCCAGTCCACGGCCGGTGTGCTTTGTGGTGAAAAACGGAACGAATACCCGCGTGATCGTCTCCACAGACATGCCGCATCCGGTATCGGACACATCGAGAAAAACGTATTCCCCATCCGGTAACACGGAAGCTGACGGCGATGCATCGAGATACGCCCGATCCGCGCGCACCCTGCCAGCGGAGACAATAATTTCGCCGCTGTTCTCGCCTATTGCCTCGGAGGCGTTGATGACGAGATTGAGAATGACCTGGCGGATCTGCGCCGCGTCGGCTTCCACCGGAGGAAGCCCGTTCGCCACACGAAATTGAAGTGCCGCCTTTTTACTCACCGACACCTTCAGCATGCGGGATGTTTCCTCAACGAGCCTGCATAAATCGAGGCTCTCGATGGCAAAGCGCCCGCAGCCGGAATAGGCGAGCAACTCATTGCAAAGATCCGCGGCACGGCGCGACTCGTTGACGATGAGCTCCAGATATCCGCGAACCTTCGAATCGGCGGCCGCTTCAACGGTGGCGAGATTCGCGTTTCCGAGAACTCCGGTGAGGAGATTGTTGAAATCGTGCGCGATACCGCCTGCGAGTACTCCCAGACTTTCGAGCTTCTGAGTCTCCTGCATTTTGCGCTCCAGTGTTTCACGTTCAATCTCCGCCTGCCGCCTCTCCGTTACATCTACAATGAATGACGCGACGCCCTTCACCACGCCATCGTCATCCACGAGCGGCGTGTTATACCATTCGCAGGAGATAATCCGGCCATCGCTGCGCAGGTTTTCGTTGAAGCCTCCATTCGTCGATTTCGAGCTGAACAAGTCCCCCCAGATTTTCTCCACCTGCGCGCGGGCCGAATCTGGGACGATGAACGAGGCATCCCTTCCCATAGCCTCGGCGGCGGTGTAACCAAAAATCACCTCGGCAGCGGGATTCCAAAGCGTAACCCGGCAGGCGGGATCCCACTCGACGATACCGATGGGCGTCTGCGCGTAGTGAAGACGCAACCGCCGCCCGGTTTCACGAAGCGCATCGTCAGCTTCCTTGCGGGCGTTGATGTCGCTGACCGTGAGGCGCAGGAGTGGTTCATCGGAATCATCCTTCGCCATCGCGGCGGAAAGCAGGGCCCAAAAACGTCCGCCATCGCCTCTCACCACGCGCAATTCACAGGCCTCCGCCACTCCGGATGTCCGCACCCGATGCTGCAGCGTGCGAAATCTGGCCTGATCCTCGGGGACGATGAATCTCCCGAAAAGAACGCCAAGGAGTTCGTCCTTCGCACCGCCCAACATCAACGCGCCGGTGAGGTTCACATCGAGAATCGCACCCTCGGAATCCGTCGTAAGGTACCCCACAGGCGCGAGTTCATACAGATCGCGATAGCGGGCACGCGAAACGTCCAGCTCAATCTGGGCGCGCATGAGTTCCTCGTTGCGCATTTCCAGCTCTATCTGGTGGACGTGCAAGCGATGGACGAGCATATCGACCTCCGATTCCGAGGCCGCAGCGGAACCGGCGGGTCCGGGAAGCGAAGACTCCGCGCGCTTGCGGGGAGATTCCGGTGGATTAAGACGTGCGGCCGGTGATTTTCTTTTCGGCCGGACACCCGGCGGCAACGCCACGGCGCCACCTCCGGGAGCCCGCGTCGCGAAGAGGACGGTAACGCGGCATCCATGCCCCGGCGCACTGCGAACATGAAAAAGTCCACCGAGCGCCTCGATCCGTTCACGCAGGCTGAAGAGACCGAAGCTACCGCGACGCCCCTCCCTCGCGCGGGCGGACTCGGGATCGAAACCCGCGCCGGAATCGCTGACTACGAGCCGCACCGCTCCGCCAGGCGCCCGCCGCAGGAGCATCCCTGCCTCCCGTACGCCGGAGTGTTTATGCACGTTGAAAAGGAGCTCATTCGCTGCGCGGAACAACGCGATGCGAAACTCCATTTCCTCAATATCCACCTCGGACGCAGCCTCGACCCGGACACGAAGCCCGTATTTTTCGAAATACCAGTTCGCAAGCCACAGCAGGGCGTCGCCAAGGCCGAGCGTCTGCAGCGCAGGAGGAAATATCTCGTGCGTGAGCGTCCGTCCGATCCGAATGCCCTCATCGATACAGCAGCGCAACTCGTCGATTGCCGCAGGCGGCGCGCCTTTCTCGATCTGCCGTTTGAAATTGGAAAGGTGGATCGACGCTGCTGCAAGCTGTTGGAGAAGGCCCTCGTGAAGCGTATCCGCAATTCTGAGCCGCTCCCGCTCCTCGGCCTGTGTAAGTTCAATGGCCAGCGTCCTAAGCTGGGCGGTCCGCATATTCACCCGGCGCTCAAGATCTTCATTGTTACGCCGAAGGCTCTCGTTCGCGGCCAACAGCGATGCCTCGGAGGATGCGAGCGCGATCTGCGCATTGTTCAGTTCCGTGACGTCCCAGTTCGTGCCGAGCATTCGCACGGCCCGACCTTCATCATCGCGGAAAACTTTCGCGACGCCCCTCACGTGCCGGATTTCACCGGTCGGCCAGACGACCCGGAACTCCGTGGCAAACGGCTTCGTCCCCGCCAGCGCTTCATTCAGCTCATCGACACTCCGGGCGAGATCGTCCGGGTGCAGCGCTGCCCGCCACGCGGCCTCCGTGCCGCTGAAATCCTCCCGGCCGATGTGGTACAGGGCAAACATCGAGTCGTCCCAGACGAGTTCTCCGGACACAAGATTCCAGTCCCAGATACCGATTCCGTTCGAGAGCGTCGCAAGCGCCAGCCGCTCCTCTTTTTCGACCAGCTCATTCTTGAGCCGGCTTCGGGATTCGATCGACTCAAGCGCGAGACAAAGGATGGAAGCGCCACGGCTGTCACGTGCGAAGACAACCTCGGCGTGACTCCGGAAACGGACTCCGTCACCGCGGCACATGTGCAATTCGCACCTCCGGGGCTCCGTATTTTCGCGCGTGTTTACCCACAACATCCGGAAGCTCTCCAAGCTATCGGGCGCAAGAAAGCGCGTGAACAGCTGCCCGGATAGTTCACTGCGCTCCACGCCGAGCATTCGCGACAAGGCACGGTTTGCCTCAAGAATCAGATCCGTGGCGCTGATAACGGCGAATGCCGTCGAGCCGGCATCCAGCATCTCTGAATAATGGGCCCGCGCGGACTCCGCCTCGGCCAGTGCGAGCCGGAGTTCCTCATTCCGCAGGGCGAGGTCCCGGACCATCGCCCGCAATTCCTCGGGCGTCGACGTGTCGGGATGACACCGCGGGAGCGCGATTTCCGCTTCGGGCTGCCGCAGATGGGGCTCCGTTTCGTTCATCGCTTTAAACACGCATCGATGGACGCGACCGCCGGATTTATGCGGAGCGGGATTTCCAGAGAGTCAGGTAGCACGGGAGGCATCGTCGAGATTTCTTGTATCGACCCCGGGCCACCGCAGCAGCCGGCGTGTTTGGCACGACGGTGTGATGGAGCTGGTCGTGCGCGACCCAATACCAAACCGTCGTCGGATTCCAAACCGAATCTCGTATGCCGACGGCAGTTCAGGGACAACAAGAATGGAATAAGTGGTCATACATCGAGATACGGCCGGTCGCCGTTCGGGGCCGCCGAAAAAACCAGAATACACACATCCCCCGGAATTTCACCCCGCTTGTTTGTGCTGAAGCCACGCTGGTTTAGCCGGTACCAAAGCAATCGGTTCCAGAGCTTCCCGCGCAGTTTCGATTTCCAATCGCTTTTGCAACCACGCACCGGCATGAATCGCGCGTGAATTACTCCGTCCGCGAACTCGAATCCCTGCGCCCGAAGCTGCGCGAGGATCTCGCGTTTTCCGTTCAAGAGCACGGCGGCGACCGCGTTTGCGTCATCGAGGATTCAGCGGCTTCGAAATTCTACCGCGTGGGATTCGACGAATACCGTTTCTTCAAATCGCTCGACGGAACCCAGACTGTGGCAGCGATCCTGTCGCGGCTTGCGCGGGATTCAAAAGGTGAGACTTACTCGGAGCACGAGGCGCTGCACATGGTGCGCTGGCTGAAAGACAACCATCTTCTCGCAGTGGACAGCGCCCGGGCGAAGACCGAGGCGGAGCAAAAGCAACGCGTCTTGAAGAGCGCGGTGACGTGGCTGAATCCCCTGATTGTTCGCATCCCGCTCGGGCGGCCGGATCGTTTCTTTGCCACATTTGCGGAGCGCCTTCGCCCCGCGCTCGGGCGGGCCGGTTTTGTTGTCTGGTTGATTGCGGTCGCTTTCGGCGCGATTCAAGTCGGCTTGGATTGGGAGCGGTTCCGTCGCGGTTTTGACCACATCCTCGCGCGGGACAATTGGCTCTGGCTGGGCATCGCCTGGGCCGGACTAAAGATTCTCCACGAGGCCGGCCACGGCGTATTCTGCCGCCACTTTGGCGCGCGGGTCCGGGAAGTCGGTGCGATCCTCGTTCTCTTTATTCCGATGGGGTACGTGGACGCTACAGCAAGCATCGGCATCGCTTCAAAATGGAGACGCATCATGGTCGCGTGTGCCGGAATGTACGTGGAGCTTTTCGTCGCCGCGCTCGCTGCGTGGTGGTGGAGTAATACGCCGGACGGACCGCTTGCCACCGTACTTCATAACACCGTCATCACCGGCAGCGTGCTCACGCTGTTCTTCAACGCAAATCCGCTGATGCGCTTTGACGGATACTACATTTTCAGCGACGCGCTCGGCATCCCGAACCTCGCGACCCGCTCCCGCACGTGGTTCCAGCGCGCTGCGGGATGGGTGCTCACCGGCGCAAAGCGGATGCGTCCGGCGATTCCCGGCTCGCGCGAGGAATGGATCATCGCTCTCTACGGAGTCGCCGCGTTTGCGTGGCAGGCGCTCGTTCTCGCGGGCCTCATACTCGCAGCAAGCGTGCTTTTTAAAGGAGGCGGGCTGCTGCTCGCGGTCATCGCCGCGATCGCGTGGGCAGTGATTCCGCTGATTGCATTCGTGCGAAGCATCAAGGGTCCCGAAAGCGCTGGCGGCCTGATCGTGCGGGGCTGTGCAGCCGTGGCAATCGCGGCCGTGGTGGTTTTCTTTCCGTATCACAAGACTGTCGTCGCGCCGGGAGTCGTGGAGTCTGCCAACACGCGAATTCTTCGCGCCGAGTGCCCGGGATTTGTTGAGCGTGTGCACGTCCGCGACGGCGAGGTGGTCGCCGCTGGAACTTTGCTGATCGAGCTGCGCAATGACGAGGCCGCAGCCGGGCTCGAGCGCAACCGCCGCGAACTGGAGGCTCAGGAGCAACGCGCGCGACACGCCTTTGCACGCGACGACGTGGCAGCGTACCAGACGGAGCTCGCTCGGGTGGACAGCCTTCGCAAAACGGTCGCGGAAAACTCGGCATTTCTCGCAACACTTCAAGTCCGGGCACCGGCTGCCGGCCGTGTGACAAACCGCATGCTGCCAAACCTGCGCGGCCACTACATGCAACCCGGAGCCGAGATCGTCCGCATCGGCGAAGCGGCCGGACGGGAGGTAAAAGTCGCGGTCGCACAGGACGCGGAACCCCATTTCCGGTCGGCGCTCGGCCAGGCGGTGGAAGTCCGAATCGACGGCCGCGGCGCACGGTTTTCAGCGCAACTCGGCAACTTCGCCGGCGAGGCCTCGCACGCACTCCCCCACCCCGCTCTCACCGCGCCCGCAAACGGCCCGCTACCCGTGCGCCGTGTGGAAGCAACGGGCGCCGATGGCGGAAGATACGAACTCGCCGAGCCACATTTTACTGCAACAGTACAGCTTCCTGAGAGCGCAGGCCGTCTCGCAGACGGAGAAATGGTGCGGATCAAGTTCCGTAGCGCGAAGAGCGTCACTTTGTTCAACGAGATGCGCAGCGCCGTCGAACGATGGGCGCGAAAGTTCGGCGCGTAGCCGATTTCGTTTCCTCGCGGGCGGCAATCTGCTTGGATGCGCGCCCTTACGCATGAAAACCACTGCTCTTTCCCTTCTGCTCGCATGTTCCGCGGCTCTCGCGGCAAAAGTCCCCGTCAAATCCGAACCGATCTCCGTGCGGCCGGCGCTGTCCACAACGGCACTGCCCGAGGCCGCGTTGCCGGTGGTGGTGGATGCGAGGCAATGGGCGGCGTTTGTGATCACGGAGATCGTTCCTCACGGAAGCGCGGTGAAAAAGGATCAGGTGCTCGTGCGTTTTGACGACGAGGATTACCTCAAGAAGCTGCGCGACGCAGAGGCCGCAGCCGCATCGGCCAAACTCGCGCAGGCGAATGCCGAGGCCGAATTTGCCACGGCGGAGAAAACGCTGCCGCTCCAGCTTCAGGGCGCGAAAATCAAGGCCGAGGAGGCTGCCGAGGCTTGGGAGTATTTCAAGAACGTGCGCCGCGCGACCGAGGTGACGCGCGCCGATCTCGCGCTGAAGCAGTCCGCCCTCCGGCTCGACGCGGAGCGCGAGGAGCTGAAACAGCTCGAAAAGATGTACAAAGCCGACGACCTCACCGAGAACACCGAGGAGATCATCCTCAAACGGCAGCGCGAAAGCGTGAAAGCCGCGGAAATTGGATTCGATCTCGCGAAGCTCGCACACAAGCGGCAGATGGAAATCATGCTTCCACGCGAGGCTGTCGCGCTGGAACGCGACGCGCAAAGCAGCGCGATCCTTTACAAGGAGCAGGAGCAAAACATCCCGCGCGCTTTTGAAATCAAGCGCCTCGCGCTGGAGGACGCCCGCGTGACCGCGAAGCGTAACGCAGAGAATCTCGCGAAGCTGCAGTCGGAGAAAGACCTGTTTGTGATCAAGTCACCCGCCGACGGATTTTTCTACTATGGCAATATTCAGGATGGCCGCTGGTCGCCCGGCGATCCTTCAAAGGCGCTCACCGTTCTCGCGCCGGTCGGCACGCGACGCCCATTTGCCATGGTGATTCCGTCGAACGCCCGGATGCTTCTGGAGTCCTTTGTGGATGAAGCGACCGCCCGTTCGCTCAAGACCGGGCTCTCCGGATTTGCAAACGTCAACGGCCGCGCGGATGTGTCCTTCCCGGTCAAGACCACGGCGGTGTCCGCAACGCCCGGACTCGACGGCCGCTACCGTGTCACGCTCTCCGCGGAGTATCCTGCGGACCTTCCCGTGGTCGCGGGCACGACGGCGACCGCGCAGGTTGTGGCGTATCACAAGGACAACGCGCTGACCGGTCCGCTGAAAGCGCTCCAGCCCACCAACGATGGCGGCTGGGAAGTCGAGGTGGAGGAATCCGACGGGAAAACGCGGCGCGTCGCAGTGAAGCGGGGAATGACTTCCGGCGACAAGGTCGAGATTCTCACGGAGAGCCTCAAAGACGCCCAAGTCGTGGTCCCCGGCGCATGAAGACAGCGCTTTTCGCATCGCTCGTCGCGCTCTGTATTCCGGTCAACGCTCAGGATGACGCGCAAAAGAGCGCCGTCGTGGACAGTCGCATTCTGATTCCGAAAGAGCAGGTCACTTCCGCGGCGGTGGACGCCGCGATCAAAAAGGGCGTGGACTTTCTCGTGCGAATCCAAAACGAGGACGGTTCATTCGGCAGCGCGCGGCGCACGAAGGAACTGAACATTTACGCGCCGCTCCCCGGCGCGCACGACGGCTACCTTATCGGCACAAGTGGACTCGCCATTTCCGGGCTTATCGATTCCGCGGACAGCCGCCCGGAAGTGCAAGCCGCGATCGACCGGGCCGAGAAGTGGGCGTTCAAGAAATTTCCGGAGCTGCGCCGGGCGGACATGACCACGACGTACAACGTTTGGGGTCACGCCTATGGCCTTCGCGCGATTTCACGACTGCACGCACGCGCCGCGGCCGATCCCGCGCGGCAGTCGGCACTGCGGGAACTCGCACAGCAGCAGGTGGACCTCGCAAACCGCTACGAATACGTGAACGGCGGCTGGGGCTATCTCCACATGTTCGAGGAATTGAAGACACAGAAGCCGAGCGGCATCACAACATCGTTCACGAGCGCGAGCGTGCTGCTCGCGATGCATGAGGCGCGGGAGAAGATGGGCGTCACGCTTGATCCGAAGGTCGTCGAATCATCGCTCGAATCGATCCGTCGGCAGCAGTTTCCGGATTTCACCTACGCATACTCGCACAGCCACCGGCTCGCGCCGCAGGGCGAGATCAACCGCCGCAACGGCTCGCTTGGTCGCTCTCAGGCCTGCAATGCGGCGCTCCGGGCGTTTGATGATCCAAAGATCACAGAGAAGGTGCTCACAACTTGGGCGGACAATTTCATCGAGTTTGAAAAGTGGCTGGACTACGGACGGAAGAAGCCCGTCCCGCACGAATCCACCTTCAAGATCGCCGGCTATTTTTACTACTATGGCGTCTATTATTTCACCGTGGCCGCCCGGTATCTGCCGAAGGAAAAGCAGCGGCAGCTGGCTCCGGCACTAGCGCGGATTCTTCTCACGCGCCAGGAAAAGGACGGCTCGTGGTGGGATTATCCGCTCTACGATTACGGGCACGCCTACGGCACCGGTTACGCGCTGATGGCGCTCGGTTGGTGCCGCGATTTGATAAAGTGACCGCCTACTTCCGCGCGCCGGATTCCACGATGCGGACAGCGGTGATATAGTCCACTGCGCGTTGCAGGACGACATCACGAAGCGGCGGCTTCGCAGACTCCCCGGAGGCCTTCTTGCGTTGCGCCTCAATGGCGGCATCCGTCTCCGGATTCGTGCCGGCGACCAGAGCGGCTTCATTCATCCGGGCGCGCTCGGATTCCGTCACAAATTGGGCGAGCTCCTTTTCCTGCTGCGCGGCGAAAAGCACCTCGTCCGTTTTCTCCTGCGGCACTTCCACGACAAGATCCGGTCGAAGTCCTCCGGGGAAAACCGGTGTTGCGTCGGGCAGCGTGACTTCGCCGACGGCAACCTTCAGCACGCGGCCCTTTTCGAGTGCGATTTCCTCGAATTGCGCCGCTTCACCCCGCGTCTGGCTGCCGATGACATACGCGCCGAGATGCGTGCGCAACACGGCTGCGATCACCTCGCCCGAGCCCGCGGTATCGCCATCGACGAGCACGACGAGCGGACCCCGGTAACGTGGATCCATGCGCGAAGTGAGCACCTCCTCGTCGTTCGCGCGGGTGCGCTTGATGGAAAAAAGAATACGCCCTTTCGGACAGAACCGGCGGCAGATCTCCGCAGCCTGCTCGAAGTCCGAGTTCGGTGGTGTCGCGCGCAGGTCGAGCACCAGCGCGCCCGGGGGCTTTTTGTACGAATCGAGGGCCGTGTCGAGATTTGCCGCCGCATCCGGACCAAGCGACCCGACGCGGACATAAGCGATGTCATTCGAAAGCATCGCGGCACGAAACGGCTGCGTCTCCGCCGCCGTTTGGGAAGGCCCGGCGTAAATCCGCGCGCCGTTGCCCATGCGCTGCAAGAGCCCCTGCAGCCGTGCGCGCGAAAGTGCCGGCTCCTCGAGTTCCGCGGGGCGGACATAGGTGGCGCGGAGCGTCTCGATGATCCCTTTCAGTTCCTCTTCACCCACCGCATCCGCAGCCTCGCGCGGCGCGAGACTTTCGTTCACGACTGGCTTCGGCGGCGGCTGAGCGACAGGCGGCGTCGCTTTCAATGCCGGCGCGGTCGGCGCGGTCGGAGACGAACCGGACTGGAACTGGCTCGGGCTTTCGATCTTGCTTGGCTCCGGCAAATTCTGCTGTGCGGCGAGCGAGGCAGCCAGTGAGAGAAATACGATGGTCCGTGTCATCATGGAGCGCAGCCTACCCTGCAGGTGACGGGTTGCCAAGTTGCAGAAAGCGGACACGCACGGTCGCGGAGAATTACCGCTTCTTAACAAAACTCCGGCCCTCGCGGGGGCATCCCTTTACAATCGTACGCTATGTTTTCCCCAACAATCGAAAGCCTATGAACAAACTCGCAATCGCACTGCTCGCCGCCGGGCTCCACGCAAACGCCGCACCTCCCGCTGCGCTTGCAGCCCCGGCATCACTGGTTCCGGCAAAGCTCCAGCCCGCCACGGGGCTCGACGTCGCACGCAGCCCCGGTCTGTCGGGCTCGGATCGCGTTGAAACGGATTCCGCCGAGGCGTGGAAGGTGCGGTTTCCAAAACAACCCAACGGTCGCCCACGCTAAAGCCATGCTCCGCGAATTGTCACACGACTCGACCGGGCCAAACTCGTCCGGTGGAACGGATGCGTCAGCGGTCCGCGCATGGCTGGAAAGCTCGGATGAGTCCGCCGCGGTCTGGCTCTACGAAAAATACCTTCCGCTCGTCCGGCATGTGTGCAGCCGCTCATTTTTGCGACCACACGTGATCGAGGATGCGACTCAGGACGCGATGTCGCGCGCGTTTCAATCGCTGTCGAATTTCGACACGGGACGTTGTCTTGCTTCGTGGTTTGCGTCGATTGCCAGGCATGTAAGCCTCGATCGCTTCCGCAGTGCCTCGCGGCGGAACGAGCTGGATATGCATGCGGCCACGGAATCCCGCGAGACTGACGATGGCGGGGCGCTCGAACTCTACCGGCGCCTTCGATCCATGGAGGAAGCAGAGTGGCTGCTGAGTTCACTCGCACCGGAGGCTCGCGAACTTTTCGAGCTCCGATACGCGTTGGGTCTTTCGAATGCAGAAATCGCGGCCCGCACCGGTCTCGCCGCCGGTAACGTCGCGATTCGCCTCATGCGCGCGAGGCAGGCGCTCACCGCCGCGGTGAAAAAGCAATCCGCAGGGGGAGCACTGTTAATTTAGCCCAACCAACGTGTGCCCCGCCCTGCGGGTGGTGTGCGACTGCACGCCCAATTCTTCGCGCAGCATACGGGATTTGATTTTGCCCAACCTTGCCCCGTCCGCTCCGGAAAATGATTCTCAGCTCATGCTCAAGCGGTCCTCGCTGAGCTTGATAACGCGCCCTTCCGGGTCGCGGAAGTTGTTATACTGGCCGACGGTCGTTACGATGATTCCCCGGCGGCGAAGTTCACCGAGCACGGATTCCTGATGCTTCAGAGCCAGGTGCAGATGGAAGTAGCTCACAAGCTCGCCGTGTTCGCAGGCGCGGAGGCAAAGCGGCACTCCGCCGAGCTCCAGCTCGCAGATCCGGTCCTGCTTCTCGGCCGCCACATGGGCATTGAGAATATCGACGTAGAAGTCGCGAACCTCACGATACTGCTGGGTAAAAATCGTCACCGCAAAACACCGCGGATTTGCCACCACGGCACTTGCATCAGCCGTGTCATGCTCACTTTCGACTTCGCTCATTCGAGAAAGGGTTATCATGAAAAACAATAAAGCTACGGGCATGCCACAGCGTTATAATTTCTATAAAATGCATAAAATTGCGCATTGACCGCCCGTTTTCCCCGCCTGCGGGGCTTCCGCCGCTATTCCACACGATCGCGAATGAGAAAATGTCTTGGAATTGATACCTCGAACCGGGCGTCCGAGGGACTGACCCGCACCGGTTACAGCTTCGAAATATCCACAAATCGCAGCCCCGGCTGGAGATAGTTCACCGGTCCCATTTTGGATTCCCACAGGATCGTGCCCTTCGAAAACAGGCTCTCATAAAACGCGCGCTCCGGCGTTTGATTCGAGCCCTTGCTGTCCTTGCGCGACTCATCGAGATAGCGCCCGTAAGTCCGCTGGCAGACCGCCACGTGCGTGACGCCCATCGCCCGCAAATCCGCCAGCGTTCCGAGATCCGCCAGCTCTTTTTTCCCCGACACGAGCCGTTGCGGCAACGGAGTCCGTCCCGCATGCGCCCATCGGCTGGCATCGGGAAAGTTCACGGCTTCATCCTGCGCGATCACTGCGTCCGACGGAAGGTTCGCCCGCACCCATTCGGTGAGGTTGCGGCGATCGTCCGATTTAAAACTCCTGTCGATCACCGCGAGCGTCTGCGTTTGCTGATACACCGCCAACACCAGCGCCAGGTACGTGACTGCGCCACGCTTTCGGGCGTCGGCACACATCCTCGCGAGTCCCGCCACGGCGAGAAACCCGAACGCGAGCGACACCGGCAGATAGTATCGGAATGCAGCCTTCGGCATGAAGCTGTAGCCCGCGAACTGAATCACCGCACACACCGCGAGCAGCCATTCCGCCGCGGAAATCCTGCGCGGATTTCCGATCGCCACCATCAGCCAAACAATGCAAAGCCCCGGCAGCAACCAGCCGCCGTAAATACTCTGCGTCATAATATAGAAGTCGTGCGGGACGCCGCGGGTGACGCCATCCGTCAGGCCCGCGAGCTTCGTCGTCTCCTCGTGCACGCTCTCAAACAACGCACCGGGCGAGCGGAGGAACGGCAGATTAAACAGCAGCCACACCCCCGCGAACACCGCCAGAAAGCGCCCGAGCCGCGCCTTGCGCAGCGGCGGCTCCGTTCCGCGCCACACGAGCACCAGCGCGACAGGGAGAAACACAAAGCCCGCATACTTCCCCGCCGCCGCAAGCGCGCACGCCACCGCAAACCACGTCAGCCCGCGCACCGACGGCTCCCGCCGGTATTCGTTCAACGCCACGCAGAAAGCGGCGATTCCCATCATCAGCCACGGGTCCTCTTTAAAATAATGCGCCAGCTCGTAGAGCATCGGATTCGTCACGCACACGATCCCGCACACCCAGCCGGCCACCGCACCAAACGTCCGGAACGCCAGCAGCGCCAGCAACGCCGCAGCAGCAGCAGACGCAAACGCCGTCGCCCGCCGGCCCACCATCGCCACACTCTGCGGGTCCTTCCGATTATCGCCCCACAGCGACGCATACCGCGCCACTTCCACCGTCGAGAGCATCATCATCGGGTGATTAAAGTTCCGCTTGTGACGGATGATCTGCTGCACCTTTCCGCCCTCGTCCGGATGATAGAAAAACGCGAAATCGCTATGGCGCGAAAACAGCACCAGCCCGGAGACGAGGATGCTCAGAAATAGCGCGATGGCGTGGCGGCGGTCGGACATTGCGCGCAATCCCGTAGCCCGTTCGCGGCTGCGGCGCAATTCCCCCCTCGCGGAAAACAGCGTCCGATTCCGCAACCGGAACGCTATTGCTGTGTTCAAGCACCCATGAATCGCCAGCGCCTGCTCGTCATCACCACCGCATTACTCGCGGTCATCTTTCTTGGAAAATGGATCCTCTCAGGCTGGGGACTCATCA
>SXWH01000044.1 GCA_005791535.1 Verrucomicrobiaceae bacterium
GCGACACGTTGGGGCTCGCCGCCGCTGAGCTCGGCGGGAAGGTGGCCGGTGCGGTCGCCAAGTCCCACACGCTGGAGTGCGGCCTCGGCTTCGGCTCGTTTGCTGGTGCCGCCGATCATCGCGGGGAGCATCACATTCTCGAGCGCCGTGAGTTCGGGGAGCAGGTGGTACGCTTGAAAGATGAAGCCGAAGGCGCTGTTACGCATTGCTGCAAGAGCGCTCTCCGGTTGTGCGTAAAGCGGAGTTCCTTCAAAAAAAACCTCGCCGTCCTCGGGGCGTTCCAGGCCGGCCAGCGTGTAAAGCAGCGTGCTTTTTCCCGCGCCGCTCGCACCGCATAAAAACACGGATTCGCCGGGTTTCACCTCCATGGTGATTCCGCGCAGGACCTCGATGGTCCTTTGGCCCATCTTGAATGAGCGGCGGAGATTTTTTGCGGTGAGATGTGCGGTCATGTCGGGTGAGGCGATGCAGGATGTCCGCGCACAAGGCAAGGCTGGATGCGTCGATTTTGAACGTTCTGTGCATTAGCAGGTCTGAGTCTGGGTCACTGACATCCGCTGCGAGGAAAATCGCGGAACCAATCCTGACATCGGAAAGTCCCCGAAAAACAAACAACACAACAAGGCGCCGTCATGTACAAATCCAAACTCAAACACCGGAAACTCCACGCATTCACCCTGCTCGAAATCATGCTCGTCGTAATGATCATCGCGATCCTCGCGGCCGCAGCGATTCACGCATTCGGTCCCGGCTCGATCATTACGACAAAGATCGCCGTTACGCGTACGAATCTGCAGCGTGCGAAGACGGCGCTTCTTCAATATCAGATTCTCTCGGGTCGAATGCCGACCACCGAGCAGGGACTCGATGCACTGGTGACCCGACCGGAACGCGACCCCAAGCCGCGAAGCTGGCAGCAGCAATCGGAAAAACCCGTGCTCGATGGCTTCGAGCAGCCATTCATTTACCGGAATCCGGGCACGAAGAATCCAAGCGGGATTGATCTGTATTCCATCGGGCCGGACGGCCGTGCTGAGACGCCCGACGACATCTGGGAATGATACCGGATATTAAGCCGGGACCACCGCTTCCTCGTCGCCCTTGCGCACTTCGCGCTTCAGATCTTTTCCACCGCGGCCCGACCACCAGAGGACGATCGGCGAGGCGATGTAAATGGACGAGTAGGTTCCGACGATGATGCCGATGAGCATGCACAGCGCGAAGTCGTTCAGCACCGGACCACCGAGGAAGAACAGAATGATCGTAGTGATGAGTGTGACGCCGCCGGTCAGGACTGTGCGGCTCAGCGTCTCGTTCACCGAGATGTTCATGATGCTCGCGATACTGCCGGCACGTTCTGCTTTGATGTTTTCGCGAATGCGGTCGAACACGACGATGGTGTCGTTCACCGAGTAACCGGCGATCGTCAAAATCGCGCCGACGGTCACGAGTGAAAGTTCGCGACCGAGCAGGGCGAAGACGCCGATCGTGATTGCCACGTCGTGCACAAGTGCGACGAGCGCGCCAATCGCGAACGAGAACTCAAACCGGACTGTGAGGTAAATCAGAATGCCGAACATACCGAGCACGAGCGCGACAACGGAGTTCGTTGCGAGCTCCTTGCCGACGAGCGATCCGATGCGTTCGACGCTCTGCTTTACGAGTTTCGATTCGGGGAATTTCGCTTTGAGGTGGGCTTCGACCTTCTCTGCCGAACCTTCCGCGTCGCGAACGACTAGGAACTCCGCCTGCGCGGACTTTTCCGTCTGCACCGAGGCTTCGCCGTAGTTGATTTCTTTCAGCGCGGCACGAACGGCGTCGAGGGCAGGTTGCGGTCCATCAGCACGAAGCACGAGGCGATCGCCACCCTTGAAGTCGACGCCGAAGTTCTTCTCGCCGCGCATCGCGAAGATTCCCATCGAGGCAACGATGATGACGATTGAGAACGTCAATGCGCCTTTGCGTTTGCCCATGAAGTCGAAGTTCGTATTCGGGATGAGGTTTGCCATCGTCATCGACTTGAGGATGCCCTTGCTCATGACCCACTCGAATAGATTCCGTGTAACGACGAGCGCTGTGAACATGGATGCGACGACGCCGATGATGAGCGATACCGCAAAGCCCTTCACCGGACCGGTGGCCTTGTAATACAGGATGACGGCGGTGATGAGCGTCGTGAGGTTGGAGTCGAAAATCGCGGAGAACGCCTTGTCGTAAGCTGCATTCAGCGCGGTGGTAAGAGATTTGCCCGCAGCCTGCTCTTCGCGGAGACGCTCGTAAATAAGCACGTTGGCGTCGATGGCCATGCCGAGCGTGAGCAGGATGCCCGCGATGCCCGGGAGGGTGAGCACTGCTTTGAACATGCCCATCGAGCCGAAGAGCATGACGATGAATATGATGAGTGCGATGTTCGCCACGAAGCCTGCGAAGCGGTAGTAGAGGAGAACGAGGAAGACGGTGATGGCGGTTGCGAGCAGGCCGGCCAATTTGCCGCTATCGATGGCATCTTGACCGAGCGATGCGGACGCTTCGCTCTGCGATTCGATTTTCACGGGGTTCTCGAGAGGATTCTCTAGAATGCTCGCTAGGTTGCGTGCCTCGTTCTCGTCGATCGAGCCGCCGCTGATGCTCGCACTGCCGCCGCTGATCGGTTCGTTGATGTTCGGCGCACTGTGGACTTCGTTATCGAGCATGATGGCGAAGCGCTTTCCGACGTTTTCCGTGGTGAGCTGAGCGAAAAGCTTCGCGCCTTCGGAATTGAAGCGGAGACTGATTTCCCAGCCTTTCTGGCCGAAGTATGGATAGGCCTCGGTCACCATGCTGCCGGGTATGTCGGCCTCGCGTTTGACCAGCAGTTTCTCCTCGCTGGTGGTCTTGTTGCCGAGCTTGTCCTTGGATTCGTGCTTGAGGACCTTGATTTCGTAGGCTGGGTCCATCACTTGGGCACCGCTTTCGATCTGAGCTACCATCGCCGGTGAACTCTGGGGATGAACCATCTTGAACTCGAGCTTTGCGACCTGCTCGATTTTCTTCTGGTTTTCGGCGACCACCTTTGCATCGACGCCGGGAAGTTGAATCAGGATTCGGCCGGTTTCCCACGAACCTGCCGGTGCGATCACGGGTTCGCCGACACCGCCGTCGTCCACACGTTTGCGGAAGGTTTCCATGGCGCGCTCCACCATGGTTTGGGTGATGGCTTTTACATTTCCGTCCTTATCCTTCGCAGGCTCCAGCTTGATTAGCCAGGACATGCCGCCTTTCAGGTCGATGCCCTGCTGGATCTTCCCGTGTACCGTACGGGTCTTGTTGCCGTTCGCATCGGTAGTGAATTCATCGAATGGCGGGAATGCCGAGTAAATGCAGAGCCCGGTGACGAGCACAGTGAGCAACGAGCCAAGAATTCGCTTCGCACGCTCCGAAGCCGTGGCGAGATACCACGCGAAGAGAATCAGGATCAGAAATCCGAGACAGAAAGTGATGACTGCTGGTGACATGGTGGAGTGGTCTAAAAAAGGGGTGATTGGAAAAACGTGGGCGGCGTGTTTATGCCTCCTTGGGTTGGACGACCGCGATGGCTGATTTGTCGATGGTGAGCTTTGTCGTCTCATCGACTTTGAGGACTAGTGTCGGACCGTCTTTCACGTTGCTCACGGTGCCGTGGATTCCTCCGGTGGTGACGACTTTGTCGCCGGTCTTGAGCGCGGCGATGCGGGCATTCATTTCCTTCTGACGCTTCTGCTGCGGGCGGATGAGGAAGAGCCAGAAAACCACGATCATCATGCCCATCATGAGCAACTGGCCGGTCGTATTATCCGGAGCGGCTGGCGGAGCGGATTGAGCGAGAATCGAAAAAGTGAAGCTGTGGATCATGATCGTAGATTTTCCTGTCCGCGACAGCTCAGGCTATGATGCCCCCAGCACGCCGCGGGAAAAGGGGCGGAAGACTATGCGGGGAAGCGGGAATGTCCACGGTTTTCTCTGTCATCCGCGCTTTCATTCGACGGGAGCGTATCCGCGCCGGACCTTTGCAAAACGGAAAGGCCGGCGCCTGCCATTGCTGTCCGATTTACACATCGGACTGTCACTTGGCGGGACGCCGGCCTTGAAGCCCGAGGTTGCGGGATTACGGGTTCAGGTTGCCGAGGTTTCTGCCTTCGTCGTAGTTTTCGTTGACGAGTGCGCAGGCGTTGCTGAGGTCCGCGTAGCTGATTCCCGGAGGCAATGGTGCGCCTCCGAGCGCGGCTTCTGCGAGAGCAAGGACCTGACCGACGCTCTGGCCTGCGAATTTGCCGCTAACGAATGTGGCATTCGCGAGGCCGCCCGCAGTGACGCCCGCATTTGAGAAACTGACGCCGAGGCGCAGTGCGACGACTTGCCCGGCCAGGACACCGAGTTTTGTGGTCGGGTTGATGTAGCTTTGCTGGAGTTTGGCTGCGGTTCCGCCGCAGGGCAGGAAGTTCTCGATCCCGCGCGCGGAGGTGAATTTCAGCGTTTTGCCGCCGCCGACAGTGAGACCGTTCGGAAATACTGTCGCGAAATTCCGGGCAAGCAGTGTGCCGGGGTTGTTTCCGCATGGTGAGGAGCCCCAGCCGCCCATCGTGTAAGTGGTCAGCGGCCGGCTCGGGATCGGCTTGTATCCGAAGTCGATCGTCCGGTTTGAAGAGCTACTGGTCGCGAGCGTCACGGTTGCCGGGTTTGAGTTGCTGTCGTTTGCCGTGGTGCTTCCTGCAGCGGTCGTGGTGGTCGCCATCAAGCCCGCAGGCAGAGTGGCGGTATTCACGGTCACCGTGTAAGTTCCCGCAGCTAGGCCCGTGAAGAGATACCCGCCATTGCCTGAAGTGATCTGCGTCGCGAGGACAACGTTGCCCGGACCGGCGAGTGTCACGGCCACGCCGTTGATTCCCGGTTCGCCCGAGTCTTGAATTCCGTTGCTGTTGAGATCCTTCCAGACGAGGTCGCCGATGATGCCGCTATTTGGCGGCGGCGCGACGTTGATGACGCAGCAATTTGGAAGGGAGAAACTCACCGCACCGACGAGGACGTCCGACGCAGTCGTCGTGCACCAGTTCGTCGCCGTGCTTGCCGCGCGGACGCTGATGTAGCGGTAGGTTGGGAAGCCGGGCATCGCAAAGAAGTTGTTGCCGAGCGTGCGATTTCCGCCGAGCAGCGTGCCGATGCTGCCGAGCGTGTTGGAGCCGTAAACGTTGTAGGCTTCGCCGGACTGCACGCTGTTCACGAGGAGGCAGACGCCGGTGGCGTTGCTCGTGATGAGATTGCGGAGGTCGAGCTGGACGAAATTGGCTGTAGTGATTTCGTTTGCCGAGTTGCTGCCGGAGATGCCGAGACCGGACTCCGTGCCGCCCTGATTCTTGCCGAAGAGCGCCTTTGGCGTTCCATCGTTGGCAAAGCCGTAGGCCGTAATCGGCACGCCTGCGACATTGTAGGTCTGCGACGCCGGCAGTGTTCCGGTTGGAGTATTAAAGCTCACGATGGTCGCCGAACCGCCGCCGCAGCAATCGATGCCGGTGGTGGCTGTCGCGCGGGTGAAATCGGAGACCTGGATGGTGAACGAGTAGCTTCCCTCCGAGGTGGGAGTGCCGGCGATTTCCCCGGTGGCGGAATTCAGCGTAACGCCGGGAGGCAGCGCGCCGGAGATGACGGTGAATGTGTAAGGCTGGACTCCGCCCGAGGCTACGGCGAACGAAGTGTACGGCTGGCCGAAGACCGCCGCCCGCGCAGGACAGGTGACCGACAATGGCGAAGGTTTATTGTAGCCGAAGTCGATTGTCATGTTCGACGCGGTGTTCGTCGCGAGCACGACCGTCGCTGGATTCACGTTGCTGTCGTTGCCCGAGTTGCTGCCGGGCGCGGAAGTCGGGGATGCGATGAATCCTGCGGGCAGTGTGCTCGTGACGACTGTCACCGTGTAAGTGCCGGCGCTAAGGCCATCGAAGAGATACAATCCGCCGGTGTCCGTAGTTGTCGTCATGACAAGATTTCCCGGGCCATTGAGGCGGATGGTGACGCCCTGAATGCCGGACTCGCTGCCATCCTGAATGCCGTTCGCATTGATATCATTCCATACGAAATCGCCGATCGAACCTCGCGGAGTGAGCACGTAGCCAAAGTCGATGGTGAGGTCCACCGAGTCATTGAAATCGAGGGTGACTGTGGCGGGGTTCACGTTGCTGTCCACGTCGGGCGCTCCGGCATTCGTGTTGGTGGGAATGTAGCCGGCGGTGAGGAGTGCGGCATTATCCACCACGACGGTGTAGGTGCCTTTGAGCAGCCCGGAGAATTCGTAAGAGCCGTCGGCGGCGGTCAGGACGCTGCCGATTTCCGTGTTGGTGGAATCAAGGAGTTTCACCGGCACGTTTGCGATTCCGGTTTCGCCGTTGGATTGCAGGCCATCCTGATTTGCGTCGAACCAGACAAAGTTGCCGATGCGTCCGCGCGGCTTGAAGTAGCCGAAATCGATGGTGTCATCGACCGAGATGTTTGTGAGGAGTTCGACCGCCTGCGGATTGTTGTTGCTGTCGGTGGCGGGGTTGCCGCTGGCGTTCACCTGCGTTGGCAGGTATCCGGTGCCGTCAAACTGCGCGGCTTCGACGACGACGACATAGGAGCCTTTCGTCAGACCGGTGAAAAGATAGCTGCCGTCCGGCGCGGTCACCTGACTCGCAATGAGGGAATTGTCGAAATCGTAGAGATCGACGGTGACGCCGCCAATTCCGGGTTCGTTTGCATCCTGGACGCCATCAAAGTCGAGGTCGTCCCACACAAAATCGCCGATTGCTCCCGCAGGCCGGAGGAATCCGAAATCGATGGCGTCGTTCGTTTCGGTGTTGGTGAGAAGGGTGACAGTTTCGGGATTCAGGTTGCTGTCCGTCGCGGGATCTCCGCTCGAATTCGGGGTGGTTGCAATGAATCCGGCGAGGCTGGGCGACGAGAGGTCGACGGCAACCGAGTAGATGCCGCTGCTCAGGTCATTAAACCAATAGCTCCCGTCGGGAAGCGTCACGGTGGTCTGTATCGCGGTGTTCAAATCATCGCCGTTGAAAAGGTAAACGCTGACTCCGCCAATCCCGGTTTCGGTCGGGTCCTGGATGCCGTTATCGTTGGCGTCGTTCCATACGAAATTGCCGATCCTGCTCGCCGGAACCGGTGTATATCCGAAATCAACGTCCGTAATTGCTGACGTATTTAGCGGCAGTGTGACGGTGGAGGGATTCGGGTTGCTGTCGTTTGCCGTCGTGCTGCCGGCGTGATTGGGCGTGGTGAGATTGTACACGTAACCAGCGAGCGTGACGTAGTTGGGGACTTTGACAATGTAGGTGCCCTTTGCCAGGCCGGTGAAGAGATAGTAGCCGTCCGTGTCGGTAATCTCCGTGTCGAGCAGCATGGTGCCGTCCGCGTTGTATAGCTCCACGAGGACTCCGGGAATCCCCGGTTCGAGAAGCGCGTTGTCCTGAATGCCGTCACCGTCCAGATCGCGCCACACATAGTCGCCAATCGAACCGGCCGGCGCGGGAATGTAGCCGAAGTCCACGGTCAAATCCATGTCGCTCTTGGAAGCGAGCGTGACGTGGTATGGGTTGTCATTGCTGTCGTTCGAATCAAACGAGCCGAGCACGTAGGAGTAAGTCGGGATGAGTCCCGGCGGCAGGGTCGAAGTATCCACCTGCACAATGTAATCGCCGGCGGTCTTGCCGGTGAAAAGATACGATCCATCCGCTGCGGTATGCGTGCTTTCAATGAACTGGCCCGCGCCGTCTTTCAGGATTACGACGACATTCGGAATGCCGCTCTCATTGGGGTCCTGAATGCCGTCCTGATCCAAGTCCAGCCACACATAATCGCCGATTTTGCCCGTTGGTGGGACATAAAGATAGAAACCGAAGTCCACGGAGTCGTCGTTCGGATTCTCCTCGGTGAGCGTAACCGTCGAAGGGCTCGCATTGCTGTCGGTCGCCGGGGTTCCCGCACCTGTGGGCGAGGGAAGATAGCCGGCGAGAGGAGCCGAACCTGCATCGACCGAAACTTTGTAAGTGCCGAGCGCGAGGCCGGGGAACTCGTATGCACCATTGAGTCCCGTGACAGTGGAGGTGATAGGGGTGCCTGCGCCGTCGGTAAGAACAACCGTGACGCCGTCGATCCCCGGTTCGAGGGGATCCTGTACGCCGTTTGCGTTGAGATCGTTCCAGACGAAATTCCCGATTTTCCCGAGCGTCGGTGCCGTTGGGATGAATCGCAGGGCGGAATCGGCACCCGAGGTGCCGCCTGAAGTGTGGACGATTACCATGCGCTGGGTGAGCGAGTAGTTTCCGGCGCGGTTCAGTGCCGCCGTGGCTGTCCCATTAAATGCGTAAATGCTCACACCTGCCGGCCGCATGTAAGGGCCGAGATTTGTGAGCAGGGCACCGCCGAAAAGCACGTTTGCGTCATTAACGAGCGTGGTATTTGTAAAAGTGCTGTTTGTATTGCCGCCAATTGTTCCACCGAAAGTCACCGTTGCGTTTCCGCGCGAAGGACCGAACCCGTCATCGGAAAACTCGATGGTCAGCGTCCCGGCGAGAAGCGACCGGCTGCTGGTTCCGAGTGTAATTTCGGGTTCCGTGGCCGTGCCGAGTCCCGGCTTCGTCCGCGCGGTATCCGCGGAGATGATCCAGTTCGTGCCGACCGGACCCACGTAGGTGATTGCGCCCGCGGCGGGGTTTGAGTCGTTTGCGCCGCCGTCAATGACGGTGACGACTGTTGCGCCCGACGTGAGGCGGAGCGTAGGCGCGGCTGTTGCGACGGGCGCGGCGGCGAGAGCTGCGATGCCGAGTGCCAGCAGGGCTGCGGTCTTTCTGGCTAGCCTGATTTGATTTATAGCGAGTAGATTTTTCATAATTTAAAAGGGCAAAAAAACCCGGCAGGAGCGTGCGGCCCCGACCGGGTAGAAGGTTCGGTGGATTAAAACCGGATTTTTCTACGCACGGCGCTTACTGCGACGAAAAGGGACCCGAGCATTCCGATTGTTGAGCCGCCATCCGGCACGGAGACAAATCCCGCCGAAATGCTGCTGGAGGAGGCACTAGTGTGGGTGAACTGCACTTCGTGCGTCAGCGAATACGGACCCGCCCCTGCAAGGCTGCCTGACACGTTGTGGCTGAAGGCGCCCGAGTCGATGGAGCCCGCCAGCAGGGATCCGCCGAACAGTATGTTTGTGTTGTCCACGTAGGCCTTGTAGGCAGAACTTGAGGTTGCCGCCGTCTCGCCGCCGTAGGAAAGTGAATATCCGCCCAAGATCGGGCTGAAGTTGTCGTCCGAGAATTGAATCTTCAGCGAACCGGCTCCGCTCGAAATCGCAGAAGCATAAAGGGAGAAATCGGCTGCGGTTGCGCTTCCGGTGAGGGGCTTGGACATCCCAAGCACAAGATCCAAGGTCCATCCGTTATAGATTATCCCCGCCAGTGCCACCGCGCCGGGCATCCCCGACGAAAGATCGCCGCCCGACTCGTCAACCACCAGAAGCGGAGCGTTGACGCCGTCTGAAACTCGAATCGTGGGAACCGCCAGTGCGGTGACGGGGGCGACGATGAGCAGTCCTACTGCTGCGACAGACAGGGCTTTGAGTTTGGAAATCGTAATCATTGTCGGATAATGTCACCAGCCCTGAAGCAATGGATGTGCCATTGCGTGCGACGCGGCTTTTTTGTGTCGGTAAAGTTGATATAAATCACTTAAATTGAATTGTTTAAAAATATTTTTCTGTTTTTTGCGGGTCGAATCTTGAGGCTCCAGAATGCGTGGAATTTGTAAATTATTCCGACGGTCTTGCCCTATCGGAATGGGCTCAGATCGGTCTCAAGCGATTTTTGTCGATGTCCGGAAGAACGACCGCAGCGCATCCAGTAATGCCCGGGATGTGCGGTCGGCCCGGGACAAATTGGGGTTATCCGGCGGCGGCGCGCGATTTTACGGAATCGCGTACTTCCCCTCGCGGCCCGGACGTAATAGAACGAATATCTTTTTCCATTTATGGCCATCACTTTTGCTACCCGTTTTAATGCTGACGTGCTCGACGACGCTTACGCGCGCTGGCAGCGCGACCCGTTGTCTGTGGAGCCTGCTTTTGCCGCATTTTTCGAGGGTTTTGAGCTCGGCTCGCTCCAGCCGGCGAAGAAAAACGGCGCGGTCGCCGTCGCTGCGAGCGGTGGCGATGGCGCGTTGCAGACCCGCGTGGACGGGCTTGTTTACAGCTATCGCACGCTGGGTCATTTGAACGCGTGGACGAATCCGTTGCAGGAGGCGCCTCCGGAACATCCGTTGCTCGCGCTGAGGGAACTCGGGTTTGAAGAAAAGGACATGGATCTCGTTGTGGCGTCGAAATTCTTCCTCGGCGGACAGTCGATGAAGCTGCGCGACATGGTTGCGAAGCTGAAGGCCATTTATTCGGGCGAGATCGGCTTTGAATACATGCACATCCAAAATCCACGTGTGCGGAACTGGCTGCGCGAGCGGATCGAGGCGCGAAGCACGTGGGCGCTGGATGCACAGACGCGGACGCGGATGCTGCGGCACCTGATTAAAGTCGAGGCTTTCGAGCAGTTCTTGCACACCCGCTTTCTCGGCGTGAAGCGGTTCAGCATCGAGGGTGGCGAATCGCTTATTTCGGCGCTTGATGGTGTGCTGGAAAACTGCCCGCGCCTTGGCGTGGAGGAGATTTGCATGGGCATGGCACATCGCGGGCGGCTCTCGGTGATTGTGGAGTTTTTGAAGAAGCCGTACGCGATGATGTTCAAGGAATTTGATCCGAATTACATTCCGGATTCCGTGTTCGGCGACGGCGATGTGAAGTATCACCTCGGCTACGTGCAGGAGCGTGTCATCAAGCCCAGCGGCGCGAAAGTGGAAGTCCGGCTGGCTGCGAATCCAAGCCATCTCGAAGCAGTGAATCCCGTCGTGATGGGCACGGCGCGCGCGCGGCAGCGGATTCGCGGCGATGCCTCGGAGCGCACGAAGGTCGTGCCCGTTTTGATCCACGGCGACGCTGCTTTCGCGGGGCAGGGAATCGTCACGGAGGTGCTGAACATGTCGCAGCTCCAGGGTTATCGCGTGGGCGGGACGATCCATATCGTAACGAACAATCAGATTGGATTCACCACGCTGCCTGCGGACTCGCGAAGCACGGAGTACTGCACGGATGTGGCGAAGATGATCGAGGCACCGATTTTCCACGTGAA